>NZ_CP151473.1:2753908-3059898 GCF_048755855.1 Curtobacterium sp. L1-20
CTTGTAGTCGTCTCGGGCGGAGTCCTGGACGAGCGTCAACGCCTGCGGGGCGGACTTGGCGTCGCAGTCCTCGGCGACGACGGCGAACACGGTCCGCGGCCACGAGTCGGTCTGCTGCGGGAGTGCCACGCACACCTGCTCGGCGGAGATCGCCGGCGGTGCCTCGGCCTTGGGGTCCTTGCCGCGGATCGTGTAGTTCGCCTCGCGGAGTTCGAGCGCTGCACCGGTGAAGCGACCGCGGACCAGGCGGGTGTCGCGCGTCGCGTCGGCCTGCTTCGCGACCGCGGCGACCCGGTCGACGATGCGGCTGATCTGCTGCTTGGTCGCAGCGGTCGGTTCGGACTGGGTGGCGGCGCCGGTCGCGGTGGCGGTCGGCGTGGGCGTCGCGCCCGACGCGCCCTGGGGCCAGTAGTCGGCGGAGCACCCGGCGAGGCCGAGCGCGCCGACGAGCAGCACGGGGACGGCGACGAACGCCCGTCGCCCGCGGCGGCCGCGTGCGGGCACCTGTGCGCCGGCGGCAGCGGCCCGGCGTGAGGCGCGGACGCGTGGCGGGCGGGACCCACCGCTGCGGCGGCGCGGACCGCGACCGCGGCGCTGGTGCACGAAGGCCCAGACGAGCAGCACGAGGCCGCCGACGAGGAACACGCCGCCGGCGACGAGCAGGGGTCCGACGGTCGGCGTCGCGGTGTCGCGCGGCCACGTCACGGAGACGTCGCGCGGCGCGGCGGACGTGCCGTCGCCGGTGATGATCACGGAGACGTCCTTCGGCAGGCGCACGGTGAACTGGTTGGCACCGTCGTACTCCTGGTACCAGAGGTCGCTGCCCGCGGGGTCCGGCACGGTGGACTCGCTGCCCGTCGTCCGGCCGACGAGTCGGGCCTTCTCGGCGTCGAAGCGCAGCGTCGTGTGCTTCGCGTCCCCCACCCACGCGTCGACGTCACTCGACTTGCCGTAGGCGGCGAAGACCTTGCCCGGACCGGAGACGTTGATGCGCTGGTAGCCGGGGTTCGCGTTGAGGGTCGAGCCCGGGATGACCGTCACCGGTGCCGAGCCCCCCGAGGACGAGGAGGCGACGAGCGACGACGGTGGCTCGAACACCGTCCGCTGCCCGACCGCGAGCGCGACGAGCAGCAGACCGATGACGAAACTGACGATCGCCAGGACGAATCGCACGGATCTTCTCCCTACCGCGCCGGGGTGGGGGTGACGGCGCGCGAATCAGCGCCCCAGGATAGCGAGCGAGCCTGGACGGCGCATCCCCCACCGCTGTCGGCGGTCACAGCACGGCGTCCTGACCCGACAGTACAATCGTGCCCGGGCCGGAGCGGCCCTCCGCCGACCCCCAGGAGCGACACGTGGCGAACGACGAGGCCGAGTTCGGGACCGAGCTGCGCGGGTACCGCCGCGACGACGTGGACCGTGCGCTGAACGACCTGCGACGCGAGCTCATCAAGTCGAACAACGACCGTGCCGACGCCGCGAAGGAGATCCGTCTCCTGCAGTCCCGCGTCTCCGAGCTGCAGGGCGAGCTCGACGAGGCCGGCACGCCGACGTACAGCGGGCTCGGCACCCGCCTCGAATCCACGCTCCGCGTCGCGGAGGAACAGTCCACCCGGCTCATCAGCCAGGCCGACATCGACGCGCAGCGCCTCCGGGCGTCCAGCCGCGCCGAGGCCGAACGCACCGTGCGCGAGGCGCGCGAGGAAGCGCGCGACACCCTCGAGGACGCCCGCACCCGCGCCACCGACGAGCTCACGCGTGCCCGTGCCGAGTCGGCGGACACCGTCGAGCGCGCCCGGTCCGAGGCCGGCCTGCTCGTGCAGGACGCCCGGAACGAGGCCGCCGCCGTCCGCGGCGCCGCACTGACCGAGGCGGCGGAGGTCCGCTCCGTCGCGATCCGCGAGACCGACGCCCTCCGTGCCCGGGTCGAGCACGAGGTCGCGGAGCTGCGCGAGTCGGTCCGGCGCGAGTCGGCCGACGCCCGCCAGGCCGCAGCGGACCTCGACCGCGAGACCGAGCACCGCCGCACCGTCTTCGAGGCGGACCACACCCGTCGGCTGACGGACCTCGACACCGAGGAACGCACCCGCCGCGACGCCCTCGAGCGCGAGGTGACCGAGGCCCGCGCCGCCTGGCACCGCGAACGCGAGGAGCAGCAGCAGGCACACGCCCTCGCCCTCGAGACCGAGCGCGCCGACCTCGCCGCCGAGGTCGACCGTCGCCGTGCCGAGCTCGAGACCGAGCTGGCCGACCGCCGACGGGTCCTCGACGAGGAGCTCGCCGCCGCACGGGCCGAGTGGGACCGCGAGCTGGCCGGTGCACGCACCGCCCTCGCCCAGGAGGTCGAGGCCGCCCGGGCGCAGCTCCGCGTCGACGAGGAGCAGACCCGCACCGAGAACGAGCGACTCGTGCAGGAGACCAGCGCCCGCATCGCCCGCGAGCTGGACGAGCACGCCGCACGCATCGAACGCGAGCGCGCCGAGGCCGACGCCGAGGCCGAACGGGCCGCGCGCGGACACGAGAACGAGCTGGCCGTCCGCCGCGAACGCGAGCACGCCGAGGTCGACACCGAGATCGCCGAGCGCCGGAGCGCCGAACTGGGCGCACTCGAAGCCGAGCGGACCGCGCTCCGTCAGGAGATCGACACGGCACGCGCCGACCTCGCGAAGGAACGCGACGAGGTCCGGGCCGAGATCGAACGCGACCGCGAGGACGCCCGCACCGCGCTCGAGTCGGAGCTCGCCGCGCGGCGCGACGACGCCGAACAGGACTACCTCCAGAAGCACCACGAGACCGTCACCGAGACCCAGCGGTACCTCGACGAGGCCAACCTGCAGCTGGCCGAGGCGACGCGTCGGGCGACCGAGGCCCGGGAGCGCGCGGAGCGGCTCCAGCAGGAAGCGGACGACCTCGAGCGGTCGAGCACCGCGGACGCGCAGCAGCACGCGCGCACGATCATCGCCGACGCGCAGGAGCGCGTGCACCGGATGGTCGCCGACGCCGAGGCGCGCACCGCGGCGGTGGTCGCCGAGTCCGAGGACCGGCTGTCGGCCATCCGCACCGAGCGGGACGCCGTCGCCGGGTACCTCGAGAACCTGCGCGGTGTGCTGACCCACGCGACCGGGCTCCTCGGGACGCCGTCGGACGGCACCGGGTCCGACGACGAGGACGCCGCCGCGCGCTGACGGCTCCCGTCCACGCGCTGACGGCGCCCGTCCGCGCGCTTGCCGCGCCGGTCTGGAGGCGCAGCCCGGGTCCTCGGGACGGCGCGCCTGCCGGGGTGGCCGGCGCTAGGCCGACGGCTGCGGGACGTGCGTCGGCAGTGGCGCGCTGCCCGGCACGACCAGGTCGGCGACGGCGTCGAGCACTGTGCGGACGTACCGTTCACCGACCCAGAGGTGCTTGGCGCCGTCGACGGGGACGACGCGGACGTTCGGCGCCACGGCGAAGCGGCGGGCTGCCTCGTCGGGCTGCAGGAAGTCGTCGTGCTCCGGGACGAGGGCGACGACCGGCACCGGCGCGGCGGACCACCCGGCCAGCTCGGCGTCGGAGGTCCGGTGCAGCGGCGGTGACAGCAGGACGACACCCGCGACGTGTCCGGCCGCCACGTGCTCGAGCGCGTGCTTGAGGATGACCTCCGTGCCGAACGACCACCCGACGAGCCACGGCGTCGGCAGCCCGCGGTCGACCACCTCAGCGACGGCCGCGCGGAGGTCGAACCCCTCGGAGACGCCGTCGCCGAACACGCCCTCCGAGGTCCCTCGGGGCGAGGTCACCGACCGGAAGTTGAAGCGGAGCACCGCGATGTCCGCGAGGGCCGGCAGCCGAGCCGCGGCCTTCTTCAGCACGTGCGAGTCCATGAACCCGTGCGCGGTGGGCAGGGGGTGCAGGGTGACGATCGTGCCTCGGGCCGGACGGTCCAGCGGCTCGGCGAGCTCCCCGACCAGCGTCAGGTGGTCGTCCGTCACGAGCTCGATGTCGGTCCGACGCGCCGGGAGCTCCGTGTTGGATCGGATCTCGGTGCCGACGGCGTCCTCGGTGCTCATGCGATGCTCCAGCAGTGGTTGTGCCAGTGGCGGCGCGATGCCAGGTCCGCGTCGTCGCCGAGGACCCCGTCCGCACGCCACACGACGACGTGGGCGACGCCGGGCATCACCGTCCCGCCGCACCCGGGGCAGACGTACTCCTTCTGCGCCGATGCGGCCGAGATCGGCTGCACGAGGTACTCACGCCCTCGTCGCACCTCGGTGCGCTTCCACGAGCTCATCAGCCGGTCGAGGCCCGGTGGCTCCTCTTCCGGACCGAAGACACGACCGCGCGGACGCCGCGGCCGGTTGCTGCGCGGCATCCGTGCTGCCGATCAGTACCAGTTGAAGGACTGGCTGTGTCCCCATGCGCCGCACGGGGTGCCGTAGACGCCCGAGATGTAGTTCAGTCCCCAGGTGATCTGCGTCGCCGGGTTCGTCTGCCAGTCGGCGCCGGCCGTGGCCATCTTGCTGCCGGGGAGGGCCTGCGGGATGCCGTAGGCGCCGCTCGGGTTGTACGCGTTCACGCGCCAGCCCGACTCCTTGTTCCACAGGGAGACGAGGCAGTTGTACTGGTCGGCGCCCCAGCCGCGGGCGGTGACCAGCTGCTGCGCGATCGCCTGGGCGCTGCCCGGGTCCGGTGTGGCCGCTGCGGCTGCGAGCGTGTTCGACGCACTGACCGGCTTCGCGGTCGAGGTCGACGAGGTCGCATCGGCCGTCGGCGTCTCGGTCTTGGGCTTCGGCACGACCTTCGGCTTCGGCAGGGTGACCCCGTAGCCGTCGCGCGTCACGTCGAAGGCCGCGTAGGTGCCGTGCGCGGTGTACTGCTGCGGCTCCGCGGGCGCCTTGACGAGCACGGGCGCCGAGACGGCGGCCTGGGCCACGTCCGGCTGCATCGGATTGAACAGCGAGCCGCCGACGAACCCGAACACCGCGAAGAAGGACAGCGCCGGGATCGTGGCGCGCTTACGCATGAAGGTGTTGACGCCGCGGATCGCGGTCGGCTTCGACGGAGCCGCGACCGCACGCGGCCGACGCTGCCTGACGATGCGCGGGTCCGGCGTGGTCGCCGGACGGGCGGCGGACGACACGCGGTTCGCCGCGACGGACTTGGGGGCGCTGGCCGGGGCGGTCGGCACCGATGCCGTCACCACCGGAGGGTTCGCCGGGAGGACCGAGTTCTCCGCCGTGCGGGTTCGGTTCAGTGCCGCGCGGCGCTCACCGGCGGCCGTGAGGCCGAGGTGCTCGCGGGTATCGCGGTCGGAGCTGCTGTCTGCCGTGTGCCTGCCCATGAGTTCGACCAGGATAACGGAACGATCACGGAAAGCGAAGCATCCGCGACCAGCGCGTCGTCACCGGACAGCGAGCATGACCTCGACGACGGCGTCGAGGAGGGCGTCGACCTGCGACTCGCGGTAGCCGCCGTGCTTCGGACGGAAGACGACCGACCGGACCTCGGTGAGGCTCAGCGGCTTGCCCTCGCGGAAGTAGCCACCCAGACGCTTCGCGAAGTCGTCGACGTCCTTCGGGTGGTAGCCGGTGCCGAGGAAGCTCACCCGGCTGAAGCGCTGGCCGTCCGGACGCTCGAGGCGGGCCACCACGTCCGACGCCTTCGCGCGGGCCTCGGCGTACCAGGCCTTCTGCCCGACGTCCGCGATCTCCCGCTCGCGCTCTCGTGCGGCGAACGCGTCCTCGAGGCGTTCGAGGGCCGCGTCGACGTGGGCGGTCGAGTAGCCGCCCTTCCGCATCGAGAACGCGGTCGCACGGATCTTCGCCGCCTCGATCCCCGGCGCGCTGTCGTTCGCCGTGTAGGCACGACGCGCGTCCTCGAGGAAGCGCTCGACCTCGTCGACGTCGTATCCGAGGGCGGAGCGGTCTGCGTTCGGGAAGGTGGTGGCCACGGCGACATTCTGCCAGGACCGGACCCGGGTGTGACCTGGACGCGCGGAGTGCTGGTCGCTCGGGCCGGAGGGTCTCCCCCGTCAGGGCCTCAGTGGTTGACGATCAGGTACAGCACGTACGCGACCGCGGCCGACGGCAGGATGCTGTCGATCCGGTCGAGCAGACCGCCGTGCCCGGGCAGGAACGACGAGATGTCCTTGATGCCGAGGTCGCGCTTGATCATCGACTCGGTCAGGTCGCCGAGCGTGGCCGACCCGGAGATGAGGACGCCGAGGACGACCCCGGTCCACCAGGGCAGGCCGAGCATGAGCCAGCTGACGACGATCCCCACGATGATGCTCGCCGCGACCGAACCCGCGAAGCCCTCCCAGGTCTTCTTCGGGCTGATCCGCGGCGCCATCGGGTGCTTGCCGAAGTTGAGGCCCGTCGCGTAGGCACCGGTGTCGACCGCGACCACCACGAGGATGAACGCGATCACCCAGAGCTTGCCGTCGGGCTGCGCGGACAGGAGCACGACGCACGCGCCGAGGAGCGTGATGTACGCCTGCACGAACAGCCCGTTCGTCAGGTCGCGCACCACGTGGCCCACGGGGGGCTTCTGCTTCGCGACGGCGACCTCGACGAGGCGCCACAGGCTGATCAGGACGATGCCGCCGAGCAACGTGAAGAGCGCTGCGATCTGGCCGCCGAGGAAGGCCGCCGGCACCACGCCGACCGCCACCGCCACGCTGGGGATGCGCGGGACGTCACGGCCGGCGAACCGCATCGCACTCGCGAGCTCGTAGACGCCGACGCCGAGCAGGAACGCGGCGACGACCATGAAGGACGGCGTCCAGATGAGCAGCGACGCCAGCATCACCACGGCGAACGCGAGGGCGATGCCGATCGCTGCGGGCAGGTTGCGGCCCGTGCGCGCCGTCAGTGCCTCGTTCCGCGCGCCGAGATCGGCCTTCCGCTGCCGGAGCTGCGCCTCGAAGTCGGTGCGGGCAGCTCGTGCCCGCGCGTCGAAGTCCTGGCGCAGCCCCTTGGCGGAACGCTTCTGTGCTGTGGGGCGGTCGTCGCCGCCCAGGTCTGGGCGGGGCATCAGACCTCGAGGAGTTCGGCTTCCTTCTTCTTCAGCGCGTCGTCGATCTGGTCGACGTGCTTCTTCGTCAGGGCCTCGAGGTCCTTGTCGCCACGCGAGATCTCGTCGTCGGAGATCTCACCCTTCAGCGCGTCGAGGTCGTCCTTCGCGCGACGGCGGATGTTGCGGATGACGACCTTGTGGTCCTCGCCCTTGCTCCGGACGAGCTTCACGAACTCCTTGCGGCGGTCCTGCGTGAGCTCCGGGATCGTGACGCGCACGATCTCGCCGTCGTTCGACGGGCTGGCGCCGAGGTTCGGGAACGTGGCGATCGCGCGCTCGATCTCCTTGAGCGCCGACTTGTCGTACGGCGTCACGATGAGCGTGCGGGCCTCGGGCGTCTGCAGCGACGCGAGCTGCGCGAGCGGCGTCGGCGTGCCGTAGTACTCGACCGGGATCTTCTGGAAGAGCGCGGCGTTGATGCGGCCGGTTCGGACGGTCGAGAAGTCGTCCTTGGCGACCTCCACGGCCTTCGCCATCTTCTCGGTGGCTTCGGTCAGGACATCACTGATCACGGTGGTTCTCCTTCGGTACTGGCGTCGAGTCTAGTCAGCGGCCGGGGTCAGTTGCTGACCACCGTGCCGATGCGCTCGCCCCGGATCGCCGCTGCGACGTTCCCGTCACCCTCCATGCCGAAGACGTGCATCGGCATGCCGTTGTCCATGCAGAGCGAGAACGCGGTGGCGTCGACCACCTTGAGGCCCTTGAGGAGTGCGTCCTGGTAGGTCACGTGGTGCAGCTTCTCGGCGGTCGCGTCCTTCTTCGGGTCCGCGGTGTAGACGCCGTCGACGCCGTTCTTCGCCACGAGGACCTCCTGTGCGTCGATCTCGAGCGCACGCTGCGCCGCGACCGTGTCGGTGGAGAAGTACGGCAGGCCGGCGCCGGCACCGAAGATGACGATGCGGCCCTTCTCGAGGTGGCGCTCGGCACGCCGCGGGATGTACGGCTCCGCGACCTGGGTCATGCTGATCGCCGACTGCACGCGCGTCGCGGCGCCGGCCTGCTCGAGGAAGTCCTGCAGGGCGAGGGCGTTCATCACGGTCCCGAGCATGCCCATGTAGTCCGCGCGGCCGCGGTCCATGCCACGCTGCGAGAGCTCCGCTCCGCGGAAGAAGTTGCCGCCGCCGACGACGATGGCGACCTCGACCTCCTGCGCGGCGGCCGCGATCTCCTTCGCGATGGTGCTGATCACGTCCGGGTTGACCCCGAGCGAGCCGGCGCCGAAGGCCTCCCCCGACAGCTTCAGCAGGACTCGGCGGCGTCCGGTCTTCTCGTTCGTCATGGTGTCCTGGCCCTTCGTCGGATGTCTCGTGGGAATCTACCGGCCGCAGCCGGTCCGGCCCAGGCGGGTCGCGCCTCCAGGCCGGTGCCACGCGCTGGCGCGCGGCGTGTCGCAGTGGTGGGCACCTGCGTGTCACGTGCCCCTGCGCGCGAAAACGGGGCCAGGAACCGGTTGGTTCCTGACCCCGTCACGGGTTCGTTACGCGCCGACCTTGACGCGGGCGAAGCCCTGGATGGTGATGCCGGCGTTCTCGGCGGCCTTCGCGACGGACATCTTGTTGTCCTTCGCGTAGTCCTGCTCGAGGAGCGCGACCTGCTTGCGGTAGGCGTTGAGGCGACCCTCGACGATCTTCGGCAGGGCGGCCTCGGGCTTGCCCTCCTCGCGCGTGATCGCCTCGACGGTCGCGCGCTCCTTCTCGATCGCCTCGGCCGGGATCTCGTCGCGGTTGAGGTACGTCGGGTTGGCGAACGCGACGTGCTGCGCGATCGAACGCGCCTCGGCGGCGTCGGAGCCCGAGTAGGCGATGACGACGGCGATCTGCGGCGGGAGGTCCTGGCTGGTCTTGTGCAGGTAGACCTCGAAGTTCTCGCCCTCGACACGGGTGACCGTGCGGAGCTCGAGCTTCTCGCCGAGCGCGGCGGCGTTCTCGTCGATGACCTCGGCGACGGTCTTGCCCTCGAGCGGCGCGGCGTTGCCCGCAGCGACGTCGGCGGCACCGGCGGCGGCGACCGCGGCGACGACCTTGTCCGCGAGCGAGGTGAAGCGCTCGTTCTTCGCGACGAAGTCGGTCTCACTGGCGAGCTCGACGACCGTGGCGGCGCCGTTCTCGGTGCTCGCGACGACGACGCCCTCGGAGGTGGCGCGGTCGTCGCGCTTGGCGACGGCCTTCGCGCCCTTGATGCGGAGGAGCTCGACGGCCTTGTCGTAGTCGCCGTCGGCCTCGACGAGGGCGTTCTTGGCGTCCATCATGCCGGCCCCGAGGTCCTCACGGAGCTTCTTCACGTCAGCAAGGCTGTAGTTGGCCATTGACTGGAGTCCTTTCTGGACTGTGTGTTCGAACGAGAGAGAGGAGGGGCGCCGAGCCGATCGGCCCGACGCCCCCGGTGGTCACTCGGCGGGGGTGGTCTCCGCTGCGGCCTCGGCCTCGGCCGTGGGCTCGGCGTTCTTCGCGTCGTCGGCGATCGGCTCGCCGATCTCCTTGGCGGCGACCTGCGCGTCGGCGTCGTTCTCCTCGACGGTGGCACCCTCGGGTGCAGCGTCGGCGGACGGCGTCGCGGACTCGCCACCGAGGAGCTCCTGCTCCCACTCGGCGAGGGGCTCGCTGGCCGCGTCGTCGTCGCCACCGTTGTGGCGGGTCTTCAGGCCCTCGGCCGCGGCGTCGGCGACGATGCGGGTGAGGAGGCCGACGGAACGGATCGCGTCGTCGTTGCCCGGGATCGGGTAGGTGATCTCGTCCGGGTCGCAGTTGGTGTCGAGGATGCCGATGATCGGGATACCGAGCTTCTGCGCCTCGTCGACGGCGAGGTGCTCCTTCTTGGTGTCGACGATCCAGAGCGCGCTCGGGGTCCGCGTGAGGTTGCGGATACCACCGAGGGTCTTGTGGAGCTTGTCCAGCTCGCGCTTCTTGATGAGGAGCTCCTTCTTGGTGAAGCCCTTCGTCGTGTCCTCGAAGTCGATCTCCTCGAGCTCCTTCATGCGCGCGAGGCGCTTGGAGACCGTCTGGAAGTTCGTGAGCAGACCGCCGAGCCAACGCTGGTTGACGTACGGCTGGCCGACGCGGGTCGCCTGCTCGGCGATGGAGCCCTGCGCCTGCTTCTTGGTGCCCACGAAGAGGATGGTGCCGCCGTGCGCGACCGTCTCCTTGACGAAGTCGTACGCACGGTCGATGAAGGCCAGCGACTGCTGCAGGTCGATGATGTGGATGCCCGAGCGCTCGGCGAGGATGAAGCGCTTCACCTTCGGGTTCCACCGACGGGTCTGGTGTCCGAAGTGGACGCCGCTGTCGAGCAGCTGGCGGATGGTGACGACGGCCATGCCGTCCCTCCTTGTTCTCGGCACGCGGCTGTTGGGCCGCGGGCACGGTTGCGGTTGTGTCGGTCACGACCCGGTGGTCGTGGCCCCTGGCGCCCTGTCCGCACAGCCGCCCGCTCGTCGGAGCGGGACCGGTGGCTGCGTGACGTGCTGTTCGGCACAGTGGACGCGCGAAGTCAGCGCGCACAGCGCGCTGCGGTGGCAATGCTAGCAGGTCCGCGGCGCACCGACAGTACGACGCGGAACGTCCAGGAGGCGCGGTGCGGGTCGGACCCGCACCGCGCCTCCTGGACGTGGTGACGCTGGTGCGTCGTTACTTCGCGGACACCGTCTCGCCCTCGGCGGTGATGCCCATCTCCTCGAGGGAGCGGCCCTTCGTCTCGGGGATCTTCGCGAGCACGAAGAAGAACGACAGCAGCGCGAACAGCGCGTAGATGCCGTAGGTCACGGTGAGGTTGAAGCCGGAGAGCACCGGGAAGGTGATCGTGACCACGAAGTTGGCGATCCAGTTCGCCGCCGAACCCACGCCGAGGGCGGTGGCGCGGATGCGGTTCGGGAACATCTCGCCGAGGAGCACCCACATGAGCGGGCCCCACGTCGCACCGAACGAGACGACGAACAGGTTGGCGAAGATCAACGCGATGATGCCCCAGGCGCCGGGCAGGCTCGGCGCACCGTCGACGATGGTCGCCTGCGAGAACGAGATCGCGACCATGAGCAGCGACACGAACATGCCCGCGGACCCCGCGGTGAGCAGCGGCTTCCGGCCGAGCTTGTCGACCGAGAAGATCGCGATGAAGGTGACGGCGACGTTCACCACGGAGGTGATGGTCGAGATGAGGAACGAGTCGCTCTCCTTGAAGCCGACGGCCTGCCAGAGCGTCGTCGAGTAGTAGAAGATGACGTTGATGCCGACGAACTGCTGGAGCACGGCGAGGATGATGCCGACCCAGACGATCGGCTGGAGGCCGAAGCGGTTGCCCCGGATGGAGCCCTTCTTCTCGTTGGCCTCCTTCTTGATGCCGTCCTGGATCTCCTCGAGGCTGGTGTTCACGGTGTCGCGCGGGACGATCTTGCCCATGACCTCACGAGCGTCCTCGCTCCGGCCCTTCGTGAGCAGGTAGCGCGGCGACTCCGGCAGCGTGATCGCGAGGATCCCGTAGACGATCGACGGCACGACGCCGACGAGGAACATCCAGCGCCAGGCCGGGAGCCCCCACACCTCGGCGGAGGCGCTGCCCGCGGTGACGGCGAAGAGCTGGTCGGAGAGCAGGGCGGCGAAGATACCGAGGGTGATCGCGAGCTGCTGGAACGAGGCCAGCCGACCGCGGATGGCCTTCGGCGAGACCTCGGAGATGTAGGCCGGCGCGATGACCGACGCAGTCCCGATGCCGAGACCGCCGACCAGACGCCAGATCACGAGGTCCCACGTCGCGAACGCGAACGCCGACCCGATCGAGCTCACGAAGAACAGGACGGCCGCCCAGAACATGATCCGGGTGCGGCCGAACCGGTCCGCCAGGCGGCCGGCGAAGAAGGCGCCGAACGCACAGCCGATCAGGGCCGACGCGACCGCGAAGCCGCTGGCGGCCTCGGACAGGCCGAACTCGCCCTTGATGGCGTCGACCGCTCCGTTGATGACGGACGAGTCGAATCCGAAGAGGAAGCCACCGACCGCTGCCGCGATGGCGAACAGCGTGACCTTCCCCTTGAACGCACGGTCTTCGCCGTGCTGCGTGGTCGCGTTCGACACGATGCTCCTGGGTTCTGCCGCCGTGCTGCTGTGGGCACGGTGCCCCGGCGGTCGGCTGGTTCGCCGTCCGAGCGGCGTTGCGTGTTCCGGAGCGCCCCAGACTGTACTCCCCGATCGGGGGGCGGGTGCAATCGGGGGGCGGGTGCGATCGGGGGTGGGCGGTGGCGCCGACCCGGAGCGACATCGTCGACGTCGTACGACAGCGGTGTTGTCGCTCCGGGTCGTTCTGCTGTTCCTCCACAGGCCGGGAGGCGCCACCCGGCGCCCACAGATCGGCTTCCGCCCGCTGCGTCTCGGCTCCAGCGCGGGAGGCTCGCCTCGTGCGATCCTCCCGTTCCTGTCGGCGCCCGCGCCGGCCCGGTCTCGTCGTCCGGGCGCTCGTCGTCCGGGCACTCGTCGTCCGGGCGCTCGTCGGCGCGGCACTCGTCGTCCAGGCGCTCGTCGGCGGGTCGCTCGTCGGGAGTGCGGTCCTGCCGCTGGGTCCCGGCGTGGCGTCGTCGGGGGTGTCGGCACCGGCAACGGGCTCTGGCTCCAGGTCGGGGAACGGCGCAGCGGCCGGGTCGGCGGTGGTCGCCGAGCCGGTGGTGCGTGGCCGGAGGGACGGGGCCGCCCCGTGGGTGTGGCCGAGCGGCACGGGGGTGGTCGGACGCCCGTGGGAGGAGCCACCGGACGACTACTCCGCCGGACACCGGGGCATCGACGTCCCGGCCGCTCTCGGGACCCCGGTCGTCGCGGTGGACGACGGCGTCGTGGCCTTCGCCGGTCCGGTCGGAGGGCGTCAGGTCGTGACGATCGACCACGGCGACGGACTGGTGAGCACACTCGACTCCGTCGTCCCCGCCGTCAGGGCGGGCGATGCGGTCGAGCAGGGCGACGAGGTGGGCACCGTGTCGGTCGGGCACTGCGCGGCGACCGATCCGTGTCTGCACCTCGGCGCCCGGGTCGACGACCGGTACGTCGACCCGACGCCCTGGCTGCCGGCTGCCGAGTGGCCGGTGTTGCTGCCCGAGAGCGCCTGGCCCGGCTGACGCGTGCGGGACGGTCCGGCCGAGCCGATGAGGCCACCGCCGCCGAACCGGCCGTCGGTGCCCGGACGGCCGTCGGTACCCGGGCAACCGTCGTCGCCTGAACGGCAGTCGAAGCCAGCAGTCCGCAAGGGGCGGCCGTCGGCGGCCGGAGGGCGGTCGGTACCCGGGCAGCGTCTGCGCCTGAACGGCAGTCGGAGCCCGGTCTGCAGTCGCCACGGGGGCAGCCTTCGGCCCGGCGCGGCGAGCGCTCAGGCTCGGGGGTGCGCAGTCCGGTACACCTCGCGCAGCCGCGCCGACGAGACGTGCGTGTAGATCTGCGTCGTCCCCAAGCTCGCGTGCCCGAGGAGTTCCTGCACCGCACGGAGGTCCGCTCCCCCGTCCAGCAAGTGCGTCGCAGCGGTGTGCCGGAACGTGTGCGGCCCGCTCGGACCCTCGCCCGGCAGGTCCTGCAACAGCTGCGCCACGATGCGGTACGCCCCGCGGACGCCGAGCCGCGCGCCCCGGTCACCCAGGAACAGCGCCCGGTCGTCGGGTTGCGCTGCGCGAGCCGCGATGGCCGGCCGACCGCGCTCCAGCCACGCCTCCAGGGCGTCGTTCGCGGGGACCCCGAACGGCACGACGCGCTCGCGACCGCCCTTGCCGAGCACGCGGACGGTCAGGCGCCCGCGA
This sequence comes from Curtobacterium sp. L1-20, assembly GCF_048755855.1. Classification (GTDB taxonomy): domain Bacteria; phylum Actinomycetota; class Actinomycetes; order Actinomycetales; family Microbacteriaceae; genus Curtobacterium. Next base: position 2,767,722 of record NZ_CP151473.1, read on the forward strand.
TCGACGTCGACCACGTCGATCCCGACGAGTTCGCTCACGCGGATTGCCGCGGCGTAGAGAAGCTCGACGACGGCGAGGTCCCGCAGCGCCACCGGATCGTCCGCGGCCGCACGGCCCGCGAGCCCGTCGAGGATCGAGCGCACCTGGTCCGACGACACCACCCGCGGCAGGTGCGCGGCGCCCTTCGGCGCCCGGAGCCGCACACCGGGGTCGACGTCGACCACGCCGGTCTCGCTCGCCCACCGCGTGAACGCCCGCACCGAGGACGACCGTCGCGCGATCGTCGACCGGGCGAGACCGCGGTGGTCCGCGTCCCACAGCCAGTCGCGGAGGAGTTCCAGCCCGAGCTCGTCGACCGCGTCGACACCACGCTCGGCACCGAACGCGACCAGCTGCTCGAGGTCGTTGGCGTAGGCGCGGACCGTCTGCTCGCTGAGGCCGCGCGCGTTCCGGGCGTGGGACAGGAAGGCCTCCACCGCCACCGCCAGTCGCGCGTCCGTCTGCTCCGCCACGGCCCCAGCGTAGGCGCGGCAACCTGCCGCTCCACCCGCGCCGCACCGGGTGCGACTCCCCCGTACGACGCCGGCCCGATCACCGTCGGCACCGGGCCGGTCACCGGCGGCACCGGCTCGGTCACCGTCGGCACCGGGCCGGTCACCGGCGGCACCGGCTCGGTCACCGTCGGCACCACCCGTCGGCCAGCGGCACGACGAGCCCCTCGAGCTGCGCGAGCGCGAGGGCGTCGGCCGCGTCGTCGACGGACAGGCCACTCCGGCGCGCGATCTCCTCGACGGGCAACGGCCGCCGGTCGACCGCGTCGAGTGCCCGCCGGACGTGCGGGTCGGCGGCGGTGTCGAGACCGGTGCCGCCGGTCCGCACCCCCGGCCCCGGCGGCGTACCGGCGTCGGGACGGAGTGCGGCGATCGGGTCCGCTGGGTGCACCACGATCTGCGCGGTACCGTCCGCGATGAGCCGGTGGCAGCCGACCGAGGCGGCCGAGGCGAACGCGCCGGGCACGGCGAACACGGGCCGTCCGAGGTGCATGGCGTGGTGTGCGGTGTTCAACGCCCCGGACCGCGCTCCCGCCTCGACCACGACGGTCGCGCCGCCGATAGCTGCGATCAGTCGGTTGCGCGCCAGGAACCGCCACCGCGTCGGACGGGTGCCGGGCGGGGACTCCGAGAGCACCCGGCCGCGCCCGAGCACGTTGCGGAGCAGGGCGTTGTTGCCCGCCGGGTAGAACTGGTCGACACCGCCCGCGAGGACCGCCGTCGTCGGGGTGGCCGCCGCGACCGCCACCCGGTGCGCCACGGCGTCGATGCCGTACGCCCCGCCGGAGACGATCTCGATGCCGGCGTCCGCGGCGGTCGAGGCGATCTCGGCGGTCGCCTCCGCGCCCGCGACGGTGTTCGCACGACAGCCGACAATCGCGAGCGCACCGTCGCACCCCCGGACCGGGTCGGGCCGTTCCGACCGACTCCAGATCACGAGCGGTGCGTGCGGCCCGAGGTCCGCCAGCCCGTCGGGCCACTCGTCGTCGGTCGGCACCAGGAGCCGCGCCCCGACCGCGGCGCCGGCGGCCACGGCCGGATGGGGATCCGATGCGGCGGCCATGCGCGGCCGCCACCGTTCCAGGGCCTTCCGCACGCCGTCGACCACCCCGTCGACGCTGTCCGCGAAGGAGACGCCGAGGCCGAGCTGCTCCACGAGCGGGTCCGCCCCCGCGCGCACGGCCGTGCGCACCAGGTCGAACGCCCTGCGCGGACCACAGGCGGCGACGAGCTCGCCCGCGACCGAGTCCCCCGGCTCGACGAGCACGCTCCAGGACACCCGGGCGAGGACGTCCTCGGCAGGCGCGGGGGCGGTGCCGACGTCCTCCGGTCCACCGGAACGGTCACGCACCCGACGGAGTACCTCGAGGGTCGCCGGGGCCGGCGTCGTGGTCACAGGGCGCTCCGGAGCGCGAGTGCCGCGTGCACCTCGGCCACGCCCGGCCGCGGGACGTCGCCGAGGTCGGCCATCGTCCACGCCAACCGCATCACCCGGTCCCACCCGCGCATGGTGAGGGTGCCGTGGTCGAGCGCGCGGTCGAGTGACGCGGTCGCGCCCGTCTCGGCGCGACCGTCCGATCGGAGCCACGGTCCGGTCACCTCGGCGTTGCACGTCCACCCGGTCCCCCGGAGACGGTTCCGCATGCGTTCCCGGGCCGCGCGGACCCGGAGCGCCGCGTCCGCCGTCGTCGGCGCCGTGCCCTCGCCGGCCCGCATCGTCGCCGTCGTCACCCGCGGCACCGCGACGCGGATGTCGATGCGGTCGAGCAACGGCCCGGAGAGCCGTCCGAGGTACTTGCGCACGGTGGTCGGACTGCACGAACAGAGCGGACCACCGCGGGTCCCGGCGTTGCCGCACGGACACGGGTTGGCCGCGAGCACCACCTGGCACCGGGCGGGGAACTCGGCGCTGCCGACGCTGCGGTGGATCGTGATCCTGCCGGACTCCAGCGGCTGCCGGAGTGCGTCGAGCACGGCACGCGGGAACTCGGTGGCCTCGTCCAGGAACAGCACGCCGCGGGTCGCGCGGGACACCGCGCCGGGTCGGAGCAGCCCGGTCCCACCGCCGATGAGCGCCGTGGCGGACGACGAGTGGTGCGGGGCCTCCCACGGTGGACGGAGGCTCCACGACTGGTTGCCGAGCCCGCTCACGGAGCGGACGGCTGCGACCTCGAGCGCAGCTTCGGGGTCGAGGTCGGGCAGGAGTCCGGGGAGCCGCTCGGCGAGCATGGTCTTCCCCGCGCCGGGCGGTCCGAGCAGGAACACGTGGTGTCCGCCCGCGGCCGCGGCCACGACTGCGCGGACACCGACGGCGTTCCCGACGACGTCCGCCAGGTCGTGTACCGCGCGCTCGGGCTCGGGCACGGCGGGGGCCAGGACCGGCTCCGTCTCCACCGGGGGCAGGACGGCTCCGGCCGTGATCGCGCTCGCTCGGAGCGACGGGGTGCCGACGACCCGGACCCCCGGGACCACGAGGGCTTCCTCGAGGTTGCCGAACGGCACGACGACCGTGTCGAGTCCGGCGTCGCGGGCGGCGATCACCATCGGGATGACCCCAGGGACCGGGCGGACGCGGCCGTCGAGCCCGAGTTCCCCGATGTACGCCGTGTCACGACCGACCCCGGGCGCGACGCCCTCGGCCCCGAGGACGGCCATCGCGATCGCGAGGTCGAACCCGGAGCCCCGCTTCGGGATGGACGCGGGCGTGAGGTTCACGGTGATGCGACGTGCAGGCAATGGGCAGCCGGCGATCGCACTCGCCGACCGGACGCGCTCGCGGGCCTCGCCGAGTGCGGTGTCCGGCAGCCCGATGATGCTGAACCCGGGGAGCTGACTGGTGAGGTGCGCCTCGACCTCGATCACGCGGCCCTGCACACCGACGAGGGCGATGGCCGACGCACGGCCGATGTCCGTCGTCACAGCACACCCGCCAGGTGCTCGATCCCGACCCGGTCGCCGTCCACGTGCACGGCGACCGCATCGATCCGGATCGCCCTTGCCGACACCGCGGGGTGGGCGTCGAACCACGCCGGCACGAGCCGCCGCAACCGGCTCATCTTCGCGGCGGTGATCGCTTCGAACGGGTGTCCCGCCGACACGGCCGACCGGGTCTTCACCTCGACGAAGACGAGGGTGCACGACTGCCACGCGACGATGTCGATCTCGCCCCGTGCGCATCGCCAATTGCGTTCGACCACGCGGAATCCGCGTTCCGTCAGCCATTCGGCGGCACGGTCCTCGCCGAACCGTCCAAGACTGCCGTTCCGCAGCGGTGTTTGCTCCATGTCGTTGCCTCCGCTGCGAGGTTCGCGCAGACGCACCGGAATCACCGGTCGATCACCGGAGATTGTGGACGGGTGCTCCGGGATCGATTCCTGTGGAGGACAAAGCAAGAACCCGGGCGACCGTGGTCGCCCGGGTTCTCGCGTGGACCGTGATCAGTGCGCGGCCGCGTACGCTTCCTGCACCTGCGTGGAGATGCGGCCACGGGTCGAGACCTCGTATCCGTTGTCCTTGGCCCATTCGCGGATCTTGCCGAGTTCCTCGGAGTTGCCGCGCTTCGGCGCGGACTTCGGCGCGGAACCGGTGCTGCCGGAACGACGCCCGGAGACCTTGCGGGCGGCGGCGACGTAGTCGGAGATCGCTTCGCGGAACTTGTCGACGTTGTCGTCGGACAGGTCGATCTCGTAGGACGAACCGTCGAAGGCGAATTCGACCGTTCGGCCCTCGCCCGGGGTGATGGGCGAATCGTCGAGGTCGTCGACGAGCTGGACGGTGACCTTCTGTGCCATGGCGTGCTCCTGTATCGGGGGACGAAATCCCCACCACATTAGCGCGGGAATGCAATCCCGGTCACCCGCTGAGCGCGTTTCCCGCGAATTGCATCGAAATTGAAGATCACTCGTCGAGTGCGAGTTCCTTCGGGAGTTCGAGTTCCCGGGACGTCAGTTCCTCGACGTTCACGTCCTTGAAGGTCAGGACCCGGACGGATTTGACGAAACGATCGGAACGGTAGACGTCCCAGACCCAGACGTCGTTCATCGTCAATTCGAAGTAGAAATCGTGTTCGGTGTCCCGGCGCGCGAGTTCCACCTCGTTCGCCAGGTAGAACCGGCGCTCGGTCTCGACCACGTACCGGAACTGCGACACGACGTCGCGGTACTCGCGGTACAGGGCAAGTTCGACCTCGCGGTCGTAGTCGTCGAATTCGTCGTCATCCATCGCGTCCACAGTCTACGGCGACCGACGTCAGCCGCGACACAACGGCGACCGAGGCGGCCGCACGACCCCGGTCAGCCCGCGAGCGCGTCCAGCTCGGCGAACCCGTCCAGGGCCACGCTCGACGCCTGGTGCAGCCAGCTCTTCCGGTGCAGCGCGTGTGCGCCGACCGCGCGGATCGCGTCGTAGTGCGCCGTGGAGCCGTACCCCTTGTTCGACGCCCAGGCGTAGTGCGGCGCCTCGTCGTGGGCGGCCGTCATGAGGGCGTCGCGCGCGACCTTGGCGACGACGGACGCGGCCGCCACCGATGCGCAGTCACGGTCGGCCTTGACCCGGACGACGACCTCGAGCGGGTCCGACGGCGTCCGCAGTGTGACGGGGACGGCTCGCGTCAGCCAGTCGAACGAACCGTCCAGCACGACCACGGCGCCGTCGAGCGACAGGCCCTCGTCGACGAGGGTCCGCAGCGCTGACGCCCCGGCCTGCCCGAGCGCCGGTACGATCCCCTGTTCGTCCACGACGGACGCCGACGCCATGCCCACGGCGGTCCGGGTCCACCGTCGGACGACCGGGTCGAGGGCCTCGCGCCGTGCGGCGGTGAGGAGCTTCGAGTCGGCGAGGCCCTGGGGCACGCGCCCGACGTCCACGGTCACGGCGGCGACGCCGACCGCGACGGGTCCGGCGATCGCGCCGCGACCGACCTCGTCCATGCCGATCACGGTGAGACGCCCCGACCCGAGGAGCTTCTTCTCGACCCGCAGCGACGGACGGACGGCGGTCACTTGTCGCGCTCCTCCACGCCGTCGAAGACGTCGGGGTAGTCGTTGAGCCACGTCCAGCGGCTCGACGGCCACGAGATCACGAACGCCCGTCCGGTCACGTCGGAGAGCGGGACGAAGCCCTTCGAGGGGGTGTCCCCGTTGTACCGGGAGTCCCGCGAGTTGTTGCGGTTGTCGCCCATCACCCAGATGGTGCCCTTCGGCACGGTGACGGAGAAGTCCTTCGCCGACGCGGGGGCGCCCGCGGGCAGCTTGAGGTAGGGCTCCTTGATGGGGACCCCGTTCACCGACATCTGGCCGAGGTCGTTGCAGCACGACACCTTGTCGCCCGGCAGTCCGATGACACGCTTGATGAGGTGGTCGTCGCTGTCCCCGGTGCCCAGGCCGACCTGTGTCAGGAGCCAGTCGATCGCCTTCGCCGGCTGGGTGTCCGGCGTGAGGTTCGGGACCTCGGTGCCGGTCAGCCACCCGCCCGGGTCCTTGAACACGACGACGTCGCCGCGCTTCAGAGAGACCACGTTCGGGACGAGTTCGTTGACGATCACCCGGTCGTTGATCTGCAGCGTGTTCTCCATCGACCCGGAGGGGATGTAGAACGAGCGGATCAGGAACGTCTTGACGAGGAACGAGACGAGCAGCGCCGCGAGGAAGATGATGACGAGGTCGCGGATGAAGGTGAGGACACCGTTCCGCTTCTTCTCGACACGGGGCCGGCGCCCGGTTTCGTCAGTCGTGTCCGTCATTTCCGCTCTCGTTCACACACGACGGCTCCGCACCGCGGACCCGTCATCCATATCGGACCCGCACCGCGGATCCGCGACCCACGAGGGCTCCGCACCGCGGACCCGGCAGGAGTCGCCACAACAGGAAGACCCCCCGTCGATGCACAACCGTACATGGACGAGGGGCCGACAGCGGCGTCCGGCTCGCGGACGCTCACTGTGAAGGCGATCAGGAGTCGCGCTTCTCCTTGATCTTGCGACGGGCGGCCTTGCCGCGGAGTTCGCGGAGGTAGTAGAGCTTCGCACGACGGACGTCACCCTTGGTGACGATCTCGATGTGGTCGATGATCGGCGAGTGCACCGGGAACCAGCGCTCGACACCGACCTGGAAGCTCACCTTGCGGACCTTGAAGGTCTCGCCGAGGCCGTGACCCTGGCGGCCGATGACGACGCCCTGGAACACCTGGACACGCGAGCGCGTGCCTTCGATGATGTTGACGTGCACCTTGATGGTGTCGCCGGGGCGGAAGTCCGGGACGTCGGTACGCAGCGACGCTGCGTCGACGTGGTCGAGGAGCTGGCTCATGATTGGGTCACTCTCTGCGGACGCGCACGGGTCGCCGCGGATCGGTTTCGGTAAGTGGTGGTGTGCCCGGTGTCGGCGACTCCCCCGTGGCAGAGTCCTGCCAGGGCACGGCTACCCATCTTGCCACAGCGGACGCCGGTCGCCAAACGCGAGCAGCACCCCGCTCGTGCGGACGGACGGAGCCGGACACGCGAGGATGGACGCATGATCGAACTCCGCACCCCCGCCGAGCTGGACGGACTCCGCGTCGCCGGCCGGTTCGTGGCCGACGTCCTCGACGAACTCCTCGAGACCGTCGACGTGGGCGTCAACCTGCTCGACCTCGACCGCGTCGCCGCTCGGATGATCGCCGCCCGTGGGGCCGAGAGCTGCTACGTCGACTACCACCCGTCGTTCGGCAAGTCCCCCTTCGGCAAGAACCTGTGCACCTCGGTGAACGACGCCGCCCTGCACGGGCTGCCCCACGACTACGCACTCGTCGACGGCGACCTCGTCAGCCTGGACTTCGCGGCGAGTGTCGACGGATGGGTGGCCGACTCCGCGGTGACGGTGCAGGTGGGCACGGCACGCGAGGAGGACCAGACGCTGATCGCGACCGTCGAACGTGCACTCGCCGCGGGTATCGAGCAGTTCCGGCCCGGCAACAAGCTGGGGGACGTCTCGTACGCGATCGGTCGCGTCGCGAAGGACGCCGGCCACGACGTGAACCTGCAGTTCGGCGGGCACGGTGTCGGGCGAACGATGCACGGCGACCCGCACGTGCCGAACGACGGTCGTCCCGGTCGGGGGCTGAAGCTGCGCCCCGGGCTCGTCGTCGCGATCGAGCCGTGGCTCATGCAGGGCACCGACGAGCTCTACCAGGACGCCGACGGGTGGACGCTCAAGAGCGTCGACGGTTCCCGCGCGGCGCACGTGGAGCACACGGTGGCCGTCACCGAGACGGGCCCCGAGGTGCTGACCCTGCGTCGCGCCCAGCGCACCGCGTCGGCCGCCTGACGGACCGGCGCGGATCGCGCAGGGATGACGCGCCAGCGGCACGCGGGCCACGCCGAGGCGACCGCCTGACGGTCGGGAGGCGCGGTGCGGGCCCGCCCCGCGCCTCCCGTCCGCCGCGCATCGCCACCACCCCGCGGAAGCGACAGATCCCGTGTGTCCCGCCGCGACAGGACCGGCAGGACGACAGGCTGCCGCGGGCTTCCGGCGGCACCCTGTCGCTTTCGCGGAACGCGCGAAACGACGGAACGCGCGAAACGACGGAACGCTCAGAACGCGCCGAACGATCGGAAGGCACGGCGCGCGCGGAAGGGCCGACAGCCGCCCGCCGAGAACGGCCCGCGCTAGTCGTCCGGCAGCAGGTCCGGCCGGACGCGCCGCGTCCGCTCCACCTGCTGCTCGTGCCGCCACGCACCGACCCGTGCGTGGTGCCCGCTGAGCAGCACGTCCGGCACGTCGAGACCGCGCCACGAAGCCGGCTTCGTGTACGAAGGGTACTCGAGCAGCCCGTCCTCGTGGGACTCCTCGATCAGCGACTCGGGGTTGCCGACGACGCCGGGCACCAGGCGCCCCACGGCCTCGATCATCGCCATGGCCGCGACCTCGCCGCCGTTCAGCACGTAGTCGCCCAGGGACAGCTCGACGACGTGCGCGTGCTCAGACGCCCACTCGAAGACGCGGGCGTCGATGCCCTCGTAGCGTCCGCAGGCGAAGACCAGGTGCGGTTCGACCGCGAGCGACCGCGCGATCGACTGCGTGAACGGGGTCCCCGCCGGCGTCGGGACGACGAGGGTCGACGAGCCGTCGGGGCGGAACACGGCGGAGAGCGCCTGCGCCCACGGCTCGGGCTTCATGACCATGCCGGCACCGCCGCCGTACGGGGTGTCGTCGACGGTCCGGTGCCGGTCCGTGGTCCACGAGCGGAGGTCGTGCACGTGCAGGTCGAGGATCCCGTCCTGACGGGCCTTGCCGAGCAGGGACACGTCCAGCACGGAGAAGAACTCCGGGAAGATCGTGACGATGTCGATGCGCACGGGCGCTAGTCCGTGACCGTCTCGGGGCGCGAGGTGTCCTCGGGCTCCTCGAAGAGCCCGGTCGGCGGTGTCACGGTGACGGTGCCGGCCTCGATGTCGACCGCGGGCACGATCGCCGCGACGAACGGCACGAGGACCTCGCCGCGGGACGGGGTGTCGACCGCGAGCAGGTCCTGCGCGGGCAGGTGGTCGACGCGGGCGACGGTACCGACCTCGACGCCGTCGCGGAGGACGCGGAGCCCGACCAGCTGGTGGTCGTACCAGGCGTCGTCCTCGCCGGTCTCGGCGTCGGCGTCCTGCTCGACCCAGAGGATCGCGCGTGCGAGGGTCTCGGCGGCGGTCCGGTCACCGATGCCCTCGAAGAAGGCCACGGGGTGGCCGTTGTACCAGCGCAGCTCGTCGAGCGCGATGGTCTTCCCGGCCCACGGGGAGTCCTCGGGGACCTGGAGCGTGAAGACGGCTCCTGGCGTGAACCGACGATCCGGGTCGTCGGTGTAGAGCTCGAGCTTGATGCCGCCCTTGAGCCCGTGCGCCTTCGTGATGCGACCCACCCGGAGCTGGGTCGTCTCCCTAGGAATCGGTGTCGACCACGTCGACACGCACCCGCTTGCCGTCGGCGAGAGCCGAGACGAGGGTGCGCAGCGCCTTTGCGGTCCGTCCGGCGCGACCGATCACGCGGCCGAGGTCCTCGGGGTGCACACGCACCTCGAGGACCTCGCCCCGCGCGGAGGTGGAACTGGCGACGCGCACGTCGTCAGGGTGATCGACGATCCCCTTGACGAGGTGCGTCAGCGCGGAAGCGAGCAAGGAATTACGCCTCGGTCGTCTCTGCGGTCTCGTCGGTCGACTCCGGCGCGGCCGGGGCCTTCTTCTCCGACTTCGGCTTCAGGACGGCCTTCTTCGACGAGTCGACGACGAAGGCTTCCTTCGGCTGCTTGACCTGGACCTTGGACTCGGTGTCCTTCTCGCCCTTGAACTTGGCCCAGTCGCCGGTGAGCTTGAGGAGCGCCGCGACCTGCTCGGTCGGCTGCGCGCCGACGCCGAGCCAGTACTGCGCACGGTCGGACTTGACCTCGATGAACGAGGGCTCCTCGGTCGGGTGGTACTTGCCGATCTCCTCGATCACACGACCGTCGCGCTTGGTGCGCGAGTCGGCGACGACGATGCGGTAGTACGGCGCACGGATCTTGCCGAGGCGCTTGAGACGGATCTTGACAGCCACAATTACTCCTGTTGCGTGATGTTGTGGTTGAACCGGAACCGCGGGCGTGGGGGCACACACGGTGAAAGCTCGGAATGAGTCGCGCACAGCTGGATAGAGGGTCGAGCAGGCGCGATTCGACCGTTCATTCTTACAGATTCCCGGCCGGGATGCGAGCCGACGCGCTACGGGGCGAGTCGGCGGACGGCTTCGAGGGCCTCGGACGTCGCGCGGACCGCGTCCACGCTGCGCGCGTCGCGGGCACCGCCGACGACGGCGAAGGGCACGCCGGCGTCCTGGAGGCCCGGGACGAGTCCGTCGGTCGGCCGTCCGTCCGCCTCGTCGCCGGTCCACGGTGTCGCATCGTGGCCGTCGGAGAGCGCTCGTTCCTGCCCGGCGCAGACGACGACGTGGTCCGCGGGTACCGCCTGCTCCTCGCCGTGTTCGTCGCGGATCCAGAGCACACCGGGTTCGATGCGCAGGTACTCCTGCACGCCACCGACCATGTGCACGCCCGCGTCCCGCAGCCGTCCGATCGCGACCCACCTGGAGGTGATCCCGATCCCCTGGCCGAACTTGCCCGACCGCCGGAGGACCGTCACGTCGTGCCCGGGTCGCAGGGTGCGGGCGGCCGCCGGCAGCCGCTGCGGCACGTCACCCACGACGGCGTCCGACACCTCGAGGTCCCAGCGGGCGCCGAACTCGGCGGCACGGCGTTCCTCGTCGGGCGACTCCACCAGGAACGCCGCGGTGTCGACGCCGATGCCGCCGCCACCGATGATCGCGACGGTCCCCTCGGGCACGCCCTCTCGGAGCGCCTGCTCGTACGACCGGACGTGCGGAAGATCGGCGCCGGGGACGTCCACCGCACGGGGTACCACCCCGGCGGCCACCACGACGGCGTCGCTGTCGGCCAGGTCCGCGGCGGTCGCACGACGACCGAGGTGGATCGTCGCACCGCGCTGGTCGAGTTCGGCGCGTGCGGCCCGGACCGTCGCGGCGTAGTCCTCCTTGCCCGGCACCAGCGCGGCGAGGTCGAACTGCCCGCCCAGGCGGCCGGTCGCCTCCCACACCGTCACGGTGTGCCCGCGACGGGCCGCGTCGACCGCGGCGGCGAGGCCGGCCGGGCCGCCGCCGACGACGTCGACACGCTTCGGCTCGGTCGTCGGACGCGCGGGGAACGCGATCTCGCGCCCGGCCCTGGGGTTCACGAGGCACGACACCGGCTGCCCGACGATGGAGCGGTCGAGACAGGCCTGGTTGCAGCCGATGCACGTGTTGACGAGGTCGAACCGCCCGGCGACCGACCGCGAGACGAGTGCGGGGTCGGCGAGGAACGGCCGGGCGAGGGCGACGGCGTCCAGCAGGCCGTCCTGCAGCACCGCCTCACCGTCGCGGAGGTCCGTCATCCGGTTCGACGCGATGACCCGGACGTCCGGGTGGGCCGAGGCCCGGACGACACGGGCGATGCGCGCCGCGTAGGCCAGCCACGCGCCGTGCGGCACGGCGGCCTGCACCGTCGGCGTGCGCGACTCGTGCCAGCCGATGCCGACCGAGATCCCGTCGAGACCGAGCGGCAGCAGGTCGTGCACCAGGGCGTCGACGTCGTCGTCGGTCGACGACCCGGGCATGAGGTCGGCCCCGGAGAGCCGGATCGTCACGGCGAGCTCGGGGACGGCGGCACGGACGGCCCGGACGACGGCCACGGTGAACCGGCGCCGCCGCTCCGGCGATCCGCCCCACTCGTCGTCGCGCAGGTTCGTCAACGGCGACTGGAACTGGTTGATGAGGTAGCCCTCGGACGCCATGATCTCGACGCCGTCGAAGCCGATCGCACGCGCGGAGCGGGCCGCCTCCGCGAAGTCCTCGATCGTCCGCTCGACCTCGTCGGCCGTCATCGCGGTCGGTACGACGCCCCTGGCCGCAGCCCACGGCAGGGCCGACGGCGCGACGACGCGCTGGGGTCGTCCGTCCCGGTCAACGAGCCCCGCGGCGAGCGCGTACCGCCCGGCGTGGAACAGCTGCGCGAGGATCGTCGACCCCTCGTCGTGCACGGCCTGCACGGCTGCGCGGAACCGCTCGTCCGCTCCCCCGACCCCGAACACGGCGAAGTCGGGGCCGCCCCGGGCCTCGTCGTTCACCGCGATGCCGCCGGTGATGATGCAGGCGGCTCCCCCGGCCGCGCGCTCGCGGTAGAACGCCGCCATGCCCGCCCCGCCGTCGTCGTGCACCTCGAGCCCCGTGTGCATCGACCCCATGACCACACGGTTCGGCAGGTGCAGGGGGCCGAGCGTCCACGGCGAGGCGACGGTCCGGAGGGACCCGGGCACGACGGGGGCGGTGGCGACGCTGCTCATGGGCCTATTCTGCGGCGTCGGCTGCGTCCTGCGCGACCGAGGCGTCGGTCACCGAGCCGTCCGCGGGCAGGACGGCGTCCCGCAGCGGCGACGTCGTGTCGGCCCAGTACGGCGGCGCGATGACGGTCAGGCCGCCGTCGACCGACAGGGTCTGGCCGGTGATGTAGGACGCCTTGTCGGAGAGCAGGAAGTCGACCGCGTCCGCCATGTCGTCGGCCGTGCCCGGTCGCTGCAGCGGGAGCTTCTCGATGACGGTGTGCATCGGCGCCTGTCCGGCGACCTTCGAGTAGAAGTACTCGAGCGAGTCGGTGTCGATCAGTCCGCCGTTGACCGCGTTCACGGTGATCTGGCGCGGACCGAACTCGACCGCCATGTACTTCGTGTAGGCCTCGCTCATGGCCTTCGCTGCACCGAGTGCGGCGTAGGTCGGGAATGCGCGGAGCGACCCGTACGAGGTCACGACGACGATCCGGCCGCCGTTGTCCATCAGCTCGGCGGCACGCTGCGCACCGAGCACGAACGAGCGGGCGTTCGTGGCGTAGCTGCGGTCCAGGTGGTGCAGCTTGAGCTCCTTGACGGGCTTGAACGCACTGGCGGCGGCGTTGGCGACGAAGTAGTCGAGCCGTCCGTAGGTGTCGCGGACCAGGTCGAACAGCGCGTCGATCGACTCCGGCTGCTCGATGTCCACCTGCGCGGTGATCCCGTCGCCGCCGGCCGCCTTGACGTCGGCGAGCGACTCCTCGGCCAGGTCGGCGTTGCCCTTGTAGGTCACGACGACGGTGACGCCGCGCTGGCCGAGCTTCTGCGCGAGCAGGCGGCCGATGCCGCGCGAGGCGCCCGTGATGAGGGCGATGGGAGCGTTGGTGGGGTCGGTCACTGCGGTCCTTTGCGTGCGTGGTGGCGGACGGGAGGCGCGGTGCGGGCCCGCGCCGCGCCTCCTGGCCGGTGGTGGGTGACGGCTAGAAGCCGGCCTGGCCGGTCACGACGGCGCGGCCGACGACCAGCTTCTGGATCTCGTTCGTGCCCTCCTCGAAGCGCTGGGCACGCGCGTCGCGGTAGACGCGCTCGATCGCGTTGCGCTTCCAGTAGCCCTGGCCGCCGTGCACCTGCAGGGCCTTGTCGGTGACGCGGGCGAGCATGTCGACGGCGACCATCTTCGAGGCGCTGGAGAGCGTGCCGGCGTCCGGGCGGCCCTCCTCGTAGGCGCGGGCGGCCTCGAGCACGAGTGCCCGTGCGGCCGCGATGTCCGCGTAGTTCTCGGCGATGTAGAACTGGATCGCCTGCCGGCTGGAGAGCTTCTTACCGAACGTCTCGCGTTCGTTCGCGTAGGCGACGGCGAGCTCGTTCGCCCGCTCGGCGAGGCCCACCGCGCTCATCGCGACGGACACGCGGCTCGGCAGCAGGAAGCCGCCGAGGGCGACCTCGAGGCCCTGGCCCTCCTCGCCCAGGCGGGCGGAGGCCGGGATCGGCGTCTCGGTGAAGCGCAGGATCGCGTGGTCGGTGCCGCGGATGCCCATCGTGTCCGAGTCGTCGATGACCTCGGCGCCGGGCAGCCCCGAGTTCGGCATGAGGAACGCGACGGTGCCGTCCTGGCCGGAGGTGCCCTCGAGGCGTGCGGCGATGAGCCAGTAGTCGGCCTTCACCCCGAACGTGATGAGGTGCTTCTCCCCGTTCATCACGTACGTGTCGCCCTCACGGCGGACCGTCGTGCGGATGTCCGCGCCGGTGCCGGCGGTGGCCTCGGTGAGGGTGAAGGCGACGAGCTTCTCGCCCGCGACGCTCGGCTTCACGACCTGCTCGATCTGCTCCGGCGTCGCGTAGGGCTGCATCGCGCGCCAGGTGCCGTTGATCACGTGGACGAGCATCCGGATGGACGCGTGCGAGCGGGAGACGACCTCCATGATCTCGAGGTAGCGCGAGAACGGGATGCCCCGGCCGCCGAGCTCGGGCGGCGCGGCCAGGCTGAGCCAGCCCTTGTCCTTGAGCTCCTGGAAGAGCTCGGGCGCCACCTGACCGGTGCGCTCGATCTCCTCCGCCCACTCCTCGCCCCGGCCGCGGACCCACTCGGTCACCTCGGCCTTGAGCTGCTGGAAGGTCGTCGCCGTCTCCGGCTCCGTGACGATCGTCATTGCTGGTTCTCCTTCGTCGCGACGAGCGCGGCAGCCTGCTCGCGCAGGACGTTCTTCTGGACCTTGCCGACCGCGTTGCGGGGCAGTTCGTCGATGTACTCGAGCCGTTCCGGCCAGTAGTACTTGCTCACGCCCGCCTTGTCGAGCGCCTGCTGCATCCCGGCGAAGTCGAGCCGCTCCCCGCCCGCCGCGGGGACGACGAACGCGCACGCGCGCTCCCCGAGCCGGGCGTCCGGCATCGCGACGATCGCGACGTCGGTGACGAGCGGGTGCTGGTACAGCAGGTTCTCGATCTCGACGACCGGGATCTTCTCGCCACCGCGGTTGATGACGTCCTTGATGCGACCCGTGATCGACAGGAAGCCCTTGTCGGACACCTTCGCCAGGTCACCCGTCCGGTACCAGCCGTCCTCGGTGAAGACGTCGTCGGTCAGGTCCGGGCGGTCGAGGTAGCCGTCGAACATCGTCGGCGAGAACAGCTCGAAGTTGCCCTCGGTGTCGGCGGGGAGCTCGTGGCCCTCGTCGTCGACGATGCGGATCGCGATGCCCGGCAGAGCGCGACCGTCGTGGCCGTACGCGTCGGCGGGGTCGTCCGACGGGCTGGAGAGCGCGCCGAGGCAGGTCTCGCTCGTGCCGAACGCACCGAGGATCGCGCTGCCGAGGACGGTGCTCGCCCGCTGTGCCAGCGCGCGGGGCACCGCGGCGCCGGTCGGCACGAAGATGCGCAGGCTGTCCGGAGCCGGGGCACCTGCCTCGACCAGGTCGACGAGGTCGGTGAGGAACGGCGTCGCGCACTGCACGAAGGTCGCCCCCGCGGCGCCGAACGCCTGCTCGAGCGCGACGGTGCCGTCCCAGACCGGCTGGATCACCTGCGGCGCACCGAGGCGGAACGCCAGCAGCATGCCGTACAGGAACCCGGTCTGGTGGGCGAGCGGCGACGGGACGTAGATCCGGTCGGCACTCGTCAGGCCGGACTGCGCCACGTGCATCGCCGTCGCGAGTCCGAGGGTGCGGTGCGGGTGCTGCACGCCCTTCGGCTCCCCGGTGGTGCCGGAGGTGAAGAGCAGCTGGCAGACGTCGTCCGGTCCCGGCGCGTGCGAGGCGATCTGGTCGAGGTCCACCTGGACCGACTCGAGCGCCGTGTCGAAGTACCGCCAGTTCCACTCGCTCGCGGCCACGCGGTCCATCGCGTCGGACGGGAGCGGCGGCTGGTTCGTCGGGGTGTCGCCCTGGCCACGGGCCTCGGAGCGGAGCACGATCACGTGCTCGACCGACAGCCGGCGCTTCTGGGCCCTCGCCTCGTCGATGACGTCGAGCAGCTCGAGGGCCGGGCGGCGCTTCCGGAACAGGTTCGGCAGGAACACGACCCGGGCACGGGACCGCGCGAGCGTCATGGTGGTCTCACGCGGGCCGAACACCGGCATGATCGGCGTCGCGACGGCGCCGATCTGGATCGCCCCGAGGGTGATCGAGACGAACTCGCGCCAGTTGGGCAGCTGCATCGCGACGGACTCGCCGGTGCGGACGCCGAGCTCGAGCAGCAGGGCGGACACCTTGTCCGCCTCGTCCTGCAGCTCGCGCCAGGTGGTGTTCACCGGCTCCGGGCCGCCGACCTCGACGACCGCGAGGCCGTCGGGGTCGGTCTGCGACAGCGCTCGGACCTTCTCGCTGAGGACCAGCGGGTCGGCGTCGACGCCGGTGAGCGCGGGCAGAGCGTCCCCGGACGGCTGCTCCTCGCCGAGGTCGGTCCGCTCGGCAGCAGCCTCGGCAGCGTCGATCCGGTCGTCGCGGGCGACCTGGGCGGCGAGGGCGTCGCCGACCTCCATGTCGAGGCCGACCGAGTTCATCGCCTCGAGGAAGGTCGGGTACGAGATGCGGTACGCCCGCGGGTAGGTCAGCGCGGACACGCCCTCGGCGCGTGACGCGGCGACGGCGAGCGACATGAGGACGCGGTGGTCGTTGAAGGACGACAGGGGCGAGCCGTGCAGCTCCTCCGGCCGGACACCCGTCACCCGGAGCTCGTCGGCGCCCTGCTCGGCGCGACCGCCCAGCCGGTTGAGCTGGAGCATGGCCGCGACGCGGTCGGACTCCTTGAGCCGGATGTGCGCGACGTTCCAGAGCCGGGTCGTGCCCTCGGCGAAGGTCGCCATCGTGGACAGCACCGGCAGGAGGTCCGGGATCGGCCGGCAGTCGATGTCGAGGGGGCGCAGGGGCGAGCCGTCGTGCTCGATCCGCACGAAGCCGGTCTCCTCGTCGATGCGCATCGGCACGCCCATCGCCGTGGCGAGGTCGAGGAACTCGCTCTCCGGGTGGTCCGTCTCGGCGGTGGTGAACGTCGTCATGCCACGGAGGAGCAGGTTCGACTCACGGATGCCGGCCGCGGCGATGCCGAACGCGGCCGAGCCGATGTCCGGTGGGATGACGTAGTCGTGCGGCGTGGCCTGCTGGCCCGCGGGGATCCGGTACTCGAGCCAGTCGTCGGAGACCTCGACCGTCAGGCCGAACTGCCGCATCATGCGGACCGTGAGCTCGACGTAGGGCTGCTCGTTGAGCCGACCGCCGGTGACGTGGATCCGCGTCTCCTGCTCGGCGAACGGCGCGAGCAGGAGGAGACCGGAGATCCACTGCGAGAGCGTCCCGGCGATCTCCACGTCGCCGCCGCGGGGGCGCCTGGGCTGGACCGTGACCGGCGGGCAGTCGTTCGTCGCCTCGAGCTCGACGCCCATCTGCGTCAGCGAGGTGAGGAGCGCCTTGATCGGTCGGCGCTGGAAGTACTTCATCCCGGAGAGCGTCATCGGCCGGTCGGCGAGCGACGCGAGACCGGTCATGAAGTAGAGCGTCGTGCCGGAGGACCCCATGTTGAGGACGCCGTCGGCGCCCCGCGAGCCGTGGTCGACCACGTCGGTGGCCTGGTACCGACCGCCGAGGCCCGTGACGTGGTACTCGTTACCGCGCCGCTTGACGTCGACCCCGAGCGCCCGGAGCGTGCCCACGGTCCACTCGACCTGGCGGGTCGCACTGACGCCGGAGACGATGCTCGTCCCCTTCGCCAGGGACGCCAGGACCAGCGCACGGTGGGCGTGGTACTTGGAGACCGGGACGTCGAGTTCCCCGACGAGTGGTGCGGTCGTCCCGCGCACGACCAACTGCATGCGTACCTCATTCCCTGTTCGGCACATCCGCGGATGCCCTGTTCGGCAAGACCACGGATTCCCTGTTCGGCACATCCACGGTACGCCCGGTGTGGATCACCTGTGAATCGGATCGGCACGATCCGGAACGGCGTTCGTTGTGCGTGTCCGACAACGTTCCGGGCAGGATGTACAGCATGGACATCCGCTTCACCGACTCCCGCCCGTCGACCATCGGCGTGGAGTGGGAGCTCCCGCTGGTCGACCGCGCGACCGGTGACCTCACCCCGCGGGCACCTGCCGTGATCGCCGCCGTGCACGAGCGCCTGGGCGACCACGACAAGGTCACTGAAGAGCTCCTGACCAACACGGTCGAGGTGGTCACCGGCGTGCACGAGCGGGTCGGCGGTGCCACGGCGGAGCTGTCCGAGACGATCGGCGAGGTCATCGACGCCGCCGCTCCGCTCGACGCCGAGGTCATGTGCTCCGGCACGCACCCGTTCGCGCAGTGGGACCAGCAGGAGATCACGCCGGACAGCGAGCACTACACGACGCTCATCGACCGGACGCGGTGGTGGGGGCGGCAGATGCTCATCTGGGGCGTCCACGTGCACGTCGGCATCGACGACCGCGACAAGGCGATCCCGATCATGAACGCGATGCTCGCGTACGTGCCGCACCTGCAGGCGTTCACCGCGTCGAGTCCGTTCTGGGGTGGGACCGACACCGGGTACGCCTCGAACCGGGCCCTCATGTTCCAGCAGCTCCCCACCGGCGGCCTGCCACCGCAGCTCGGCGCGTGGGCGAACTTCGAGGAGGTCGTCGACGACCTCACGCGCACCGGTGTCATCGACGACTACAAGGACCTGCGCTGGGACATCCGCCCGTCGGCCGGCTGGGGCACGCTCGAGAACCGCGTCTCGGACGGCATCTCGACCCTGCACGAGGTCGGTGCCGTCACCGCGCTCGTGCAGTGCCTCGTCACCGCGTGCTCCGACCGTCTCGACGCCGGCGAGACGCTGCCGACCATGCAGCCCTGGTTCATCCGCGAGAACAAGTGGCGCGCCGCCCGCTACGGCATGGAGGCGGAGATCATCACGAACGTCGCCGGCGACGAACGGCTCGTGACGGACGAGGTGCACGACCTGGTGCAGCGCCTCGACCCGATCGCCGAACGGCTCGGCTGCCAGGACGAGTTGCACCACCTCGACACGATGATCGAGCGCGGTGCGTCGTACCAGCGGCAGTTGCAGGTCGCGCAGGAGAACGGCGGCGACCTGCGCGCCGTCGTCCGACACCTCGTGACGGAACTCCGCGAGTCGCTCTAGACCCGAGCCCCGACGGACGAGAGGCCCGTGGCGGATCCGCCACGGGCCTCTCTCCTGCTGGTCGTCGCGTCAGCGACCCAGGAACTTCTGCAGGCTGGCCAGCTCTTCCTCGGTGGGTGCCTTGCCACCCTTCGCGCCGCCGCCGAGGCCCAGCCCGGACCCCTTCGGCGCCTGCTGCGGTGCCGCCGCGGCACCGGCCGCGAGGGCCGCACGCTTGGCGGGGTTGCCGACCTTGGACTTCTTCTTGCCGCCGCCCTGCTGCTGCTTCTTGCCGCCGTGCATGCCGGGGATCGGGCCCATGCCGGGCATCTGCGGCACGCCGCCGCGCGCGACGGTCTTCATCATCTTCGCGGCCTGCTCGAACCGGTTCACGAGGGCGTTCACCTCGGTGACGGTCGTGCCGGACCCCTTCGCGATGCGGAGGCGGCGGGAACCGTTGAGGAGCTTGGGGAGTTCACGCTCCTGCTTCGTCATCGACTGGATGATCGCCTCGGTCCGGACGATCTCGCCCTCGTCGAAGTTGTCGAGCGCCTCGCGCATGCCCTTGGCACCCGGGAGCATGCCGAGCATGCCCTTGATCGAACCGGCCTTCCGCAGCTGCTGCATCTGCTGCAGGAAGTCGTTCAGCGTGAAGTTGTCGGTCGCGATTTTGTCCGCGACCTTGCGGGCCTCGTCCTCGTCGAAGGCGCTCTGGGCCTGCTCGATGAGGGACAGGATGTCGCCGAGGTCGAGGATGCGGCTCGCCATGCGGTCCGGGTGGAAGGGCTCGAAGTCGTCGAGGCCCTCACCGGTGGAGGCGAACATGATCGGGCGACCCGTGACGCTGGCGACCGAGAGCGCGGCACCACCGCGGGCGTCACCGTCGAGCTTCGACAGGACGACGCCGGTGAAGTCGACGCCTTCCTGGAAGGCCCGGGCCGTGGTGACGGCGTCCTGACCGATCATCGCGTCGATGACGAACAGGACCTCGTCCGGGTCGACGGCCTTGCGGATGTTCGCGGCCTGCTTCATGAGCTCGGCGTCGACGCCGAGTCGGCCGGCGGTGTCCACGATGACGGTGTCGTACTGCTGGTCAACCGCGGCCTTGACGGCGTTCTTCGCGACCTTCACCGGGTCGCCCACGCCGTTGCCGGGCTCCGGCGCGAAGACGTGCACGCCGGCCTGCTCGCCGACGACCTGGAGCTGCTGCACGGCGTTCGGACGCTGGAGGTCCGCCGCGACGAGCATCGGCGTGTGGCCGTCCTTCTTGAGCCACTTGCCGAGCTTGCCCGCGAGGGTCGTCTTGCCGGCGCCCTGGAGGCCCGCGAGCATGATGACCGTCGGCGGACGCTTCGCGAACTCGAGGCGTCGCTGCTGCCCGCCGAGGATGCCGACGAGTTCCTCGTTGACGATCTGGACGACCTGCTGCGCCGGGTTGAGCGCCTTGTTGACCTCGTCGGAGAGCGCGCGCTCCCGCACCGAGGCGGTGAACGCCTTGACGACCTCGAGCGCGACGTCCGCGTCGAGCAGCGCCCGGCGGATCTCGCGGACGGTGCCGTCGACGTCGGACGGGGTCAGCCGACCCTTGCTCCGCAGGTTGCGGAAGGTCTCGGTCAGCCGATCGGAGAGTGAGCCGAATTGCGCCATGATCCGTCGATTCTACAAGGCCCGTCCGCGGCCGAGCGGACCGGGCGCCGCGGCGCCGTGCGACTCGTCCGATGCCGGGCCGTTCGGACGTTGTTGGACGGAGTACAGAAACGGTCGTACGCTGTCCCGCATGCCGGATCTCGAGATCATCCGACCACCGGGCCTCCTCGACCATGCCACTGGGGTCGTGCTCCAGCAGCAGCTCCGCGCCGACGTCGTCGCCGGGCGCTCGCCCGGCGCACTCGTCCTCTGCGAGCACCCGTCGGTGTACACCGCCGGACGCCGCACCGAACCGTCGGACCTGCCGAGCGACGGCTCCCCCGTGGTCGAGGTCGACCGCGGCGGACGCATCACCTGGCACGGGCCGGGGCAACTCGTCGCGTACCCGGTCGTCCGGCTCGCCGAACCGTTGGACGTCGTGGCGTGGGTGCGCGACCTCGAGCAGGTCCTCCTCGACGCCGCGGCCGCCGTCGGGGTCCGAGCCGAACGGGTCGACGGTCGGAGCGGCGCCTGGGTCCCCGGTCCCGCCGGCACGCCGCACGCGAAGGTCGGTGCGATCGGCCTCCACGTGGCCGAGGGCGTGACCAGCCACGGCATCGCGCTGAACTGCACGAACGCACTGGATGCGTACGCCGCGATCGTCCCCTGCGGCATCGCCGACGCCGGGGTCACCACGCTGAGCGACGCCGCCGGGCGCACCGTGACGGTCGACGAGGTCGCTGGCGTCGTCGCCGACCGGGTCGGGGACGCCGTCCACGGCATGCGCACCGGTGACCGCATCAGCAGCACCACCCGACAGGAGACCCTCGTATGACCCTCGCCCCCGACGGCCGCCGGATGCTCCGCGTCGAGGCCCGGAACGCTGCGACGCCGATCGAGACGAAGCCCGCGTGGATCAAGACCCGCGCCACGCAGGGACCCGAGTTCCGCGAGCTGTCCGGCCTGGTCCGCGACCAGCAGCTGCACACCGTCTGCCAGGAAGCCGGCTGCCCGAACATCTTCGAGTGCTGGGAGGACCGCGAGGCCACGTTCCTCATCGGCGGGTCCCAGTGCACCCGCCGCTGCGACTTCTGCCAGATCGACACCGGCAAGCCCGAGCCCCTCGACCGCGACGAGCCCCGCCGCGTCGCGGACTCGGTCGTGTCGATGGGGCTGAAGTACGCCACCGTCACCGGGGTCGCGCGCGACGACCTCGAGGACGGCGGCTCCTGGCTCTACGCCGAGACCATCCGACAGATCCACCAGCACTCCCCCGGCACCGGCGTCGAGATCCTCGTGCCGGACTTCACCGGACGCCCGGACCAGCTCGGCCAGGTGTTCGACGCCCGGCCCGAGGTCTTCGCCCACAACGTCGAGACCGTCCCGCGGATCTTCAAGCGCATCCGCCCGGCGTTCACGTTCGAGCGGTCCCTCGACGTCATCACCCAGGGCCGCGACGCCGGGCTCGTCACGAAGTCGAACCTCATCCTCGGCATGGGCGAGGAACGGATCGAGATCGAGGACGCCCTGCAGCGCCTGTACGACGCAGGGACCGACATCATCACGCTGACGCAGTACCTCCGGCCGTCGCCCCGGCACCTGCCGGTCGCGCGCTGGGTGGAGCCGGCGGAGTTCGTCGAGCTGCGCGAGGTCGCCGAGCAGATGGGGTTCGCGGGCGTGCTCGCCGGCCCGCTGGTGCGCTCGTCCTACCGCGCCGGACGGCTGTGGGCCCGCGCCACGGTCGCGCGCGGCGGCACGGTGCCGGACCACCTGTCGCACCTGCTGGACGCCGCGCCGGGCCGCCAGGCGGTGTAGAACCGTTGCCCGTTCGACCGACCTCGCAGGCTCGGTCGGCGCTGGCGCCGCGCGCCGCTGGCGCGTCGCAACATGCGGAGCGCGCGCGGGAGGCGCGGTGCCAGCTGGCACCGCGCCTCCCGTCCGTCAGGTGGTCGCGTCGAGACGCGACGGCCGGTCGCTACGCGCGACCGCGGATGCTCCGGAGGAGCCAGCCGATGACCGCCAGCAGGATGAGCACGATGCCCACCCAGAGCAGGAACTTCAGCGCACCGACGAAGATGCCGCTGAAGAGCAGGACGAGGCCGACGATGATCGCGATGATCAGCAGT
Source organism: Curtobacterium sp. L1-20 (assembly GCF_048755855.1). Taxonomy (GTDB): domain Bacteria; phylum Actinomycetota; class Actinomycetes; order Actinomycetales; family Microbacteriaceae; genus Curtobacterium. The sequence continues at coordinate 2,790,482 of NZ_CP151473.1, forward strand.
GCGGGCATGAGGGTCTCCAATCCCTGGAACGAGACCGAGCGGACGCCCGGGCCGAGGGGGACGCTACTCGCCCGGCCGCCGTCGCGTTCGCTGCTGCGGGAGCCCTCAGCCGACCAGGTTCTGCACGAACACGTGCGGCGTGAAGCCCGTGAGGTCGTTGATGCCCTCGCCCTGGCCGATGAGCTTGATCGGGATGCCGGTCTTCTCCTGCACGCTGAGCACGAACCCGGCCTTCGCCGATCCGTCGAGCTTCGTGATCACGAGGCCGGTGACGCCGGCGCCCTCGATGAACGCCTGCGCCTGCGCGAGCCCGTTCTGCCCGGTGGTGGCGTCGAGGACGAGCAGGACCTCGGCGATCTCGGTCTGCTTCTCGACGACGCGCTTGATCTTCGTGAGCTCGTCCATCAGACCGGCTTTGGTGTGCAACCGACCGGCGGTGTCGATGACGACGATCTCGGTGCCCTCGCGGATCGCCTTCTCGACCGTCTGGTACGCGACGGACGCCGGGTCCTGCCCGGGCTGCGCGGGACGGACGACGTCGACGCCGGCACGCTCCGCCCACGTGGCGACCTGCTCGACGGCGGCGGCGCGGAAGGTGTCCGCAGCGCCGACGAGCACCGTGCGGTCGTAGGTCTTGAGGAACTTCGCGAACTTGCCGATGGTGGTGGTCTTGCCGACGCCGTTCACCCCGACGACGAGGACGACGGCCGGGCGCGCGCTGAGCTTCAGCGTGGTGTCGAGCTTCGACAGCCGTTCCTCGAGCACCTCGCGGAGCATCCGCTGCAGGTCGGCGGGGTCGGTCGTGCCGTACCGGTCGACGCGCGCGTGGAGGTCCTCGATGATCTCGTCCGCGATGTCCGGGCCGAAGTCCGCACCGATGAGCGCGGTCTCGAGGTCGTCCCACGTCGTCTCGTCGATCGTCTTGCGCTGGAACAGCCCGCGCAGCCGGGAGGACAGTGACCAGGAACTCGCCATGTTCCCAGCTTAGAGCGCGGCACACGTGCGCTGTGCCCGGTACGCTCGTGATCACGAAGGGGAGTATTCCTCCTCGGCGTCCCCGTCAGTACGGTCCGGAACGATCCGGACCCGGGGCGCCGGTCGTGCCGGCACGTCGTGCCGGTCACGGCGGAAGAGACCTTCAGGCCTCGGCGTACCCACCACCTGGTTGCGCCCTCACCTGAAGGAACTCCGTTGGACGTCCCCCTGTACGTGTGGCTCATCACCATCGCCGGCATCCTGGCGCTGCTGGTCTTCGACTTCTTCTCGCACGTGCGCACCCCGCACGTGCCGCACATCCGCGAGTCGGCCTTCTGGTCGGTCTTCTACATCGGCCTGGCGATCCTGTTCGGCATCGGCATCTGGGTCTTCGGCGGCGGCCAGGCCGGCGGCGAGTACTTCGCCGGGTGGCTCACCGAGAAGGCGCTGTCGGTCGACAACCTCTTCGTCTTCCTCATCATCATGTCGAGCTTCGCGGTGCCGAAGGAGTTCCAGCAGAAGGTCCTGCTGGTCGGCGTCGCGATCGCCCTCGTCGCCCGCGGCGTGTTCATCGCCCTCGGCGTCACGATCATCGACAACTTCTCGTGGGTGTTCTACCTGTTCGGCGCGCTGCTGTTCTGGCTCGCGTGGTCGCAGGCCCGCAGCGGCAACGAGCACGGCGCGGAAGAGGGCGACTCGCGGCTCATCCGCATCCTCCGCCGCATCATCCCGACCTCGGAGGACTACGACGGCGACCGCCTCACCACGAAGGTCGACGGCAAGCGCCTCTTCACGCCGATGCTGCTCGTGATGGTCGCGATCGGCCTGACGGACGTGCTCTTCGCGCTGGACTCGATCCCCGCGATCTTCGGGCTGACGCAGGACGCCTTCATCGTCTTCACCGCCAACGCGTTCTCGCTCCTCGGGCTGCGCCAGCTGTACTTCCTCATCGCGGGTCTGCTCGAGCGCCTGATCTACCTCGGTCAGGGCCTCGCCGTCATCCTCGCGTTCATCGGCGTGAAGCTGGTCTTCCACGCCATGCACGTCAACGAGCTGCCGTTCATCAACGGCGGCGAGCACATCGAGTGGGCGCCGGAGATCCCGATCTGGTTCTCGCTCGGCTTCATCGCGCTGACCATCGCGGTCGCGACCGTCGCGTCGCTGGTGGTCTCGAAGAAGCGCCAGGAGCGCGGGCTCACCCCGACCGGTGAGCGGAAGCAGGCCGTCGAGGCCGACGCGAAGTAGTCGCGACCACGCCGGCGGACGGGAGGCGCGGTGCCAGCTGGCACCGCGCCTCCCGTCCGTCCCCCGGTCGCGCGCGTCCCGGGAGAGCGACAGTGCACCGGCACGGGTCGCGGACCGCACCGCGAAAGCGACAGGGTGCCGCGGTGTTGCCGCGCCACCCTGTCGCTTTCGCGAGCTGGCCGCGGCCGGGCGGCGCGCTACGCGACCGCGTCGCGCTGCTGCACCCGCTGCCCCACCACCGCGGAGACCCCGTCCTGCCGCATCGAGACGCCGTACAACGCGTCGGCGATCTCCATGGTGCGCTTCTGGTGCGTGATGACGATGAGCTGCGACGAGGCCCGCAGTCGCTCGAAGACGGTGAGCAGGCGTCCGAGGTTGGCGTCGTCGAGTGCCGCCTCGACCTCGTCCATGATGTAGAACGGCGACGGCCGGGCGGTGAAGATCGCGACGAGGAGCGCCACGGCGGCCAGGGACCGTTCTCCGCCGGACAGCAGCGTCAGCCGATCGATCTTCTTCCCCGCCGGCTTCACCTGCACCTCGATGCCGGTGTGCAGCAGGTCGTCCGGGTCCGTCAGCGTGATCGACCCCGAGCCGCCCGGGAACAGGATCGGGAAGATGACGTCGAACGCCTCCTTCGTGTCCGAGAACGCGGCGTCGAAGATCGTCTGCATCTTCGTGTCGAGCTCGTCGATGATGGTCATGAGGTCGGTGCGCGTCTTCTGCAGGTCGTCGAGCTGCTCCGCGAGGAACGCGTGCCGCTGCTCGAGCGCCTGGAACTCCTCGAGTGCGAGCGGGTTGACCTTGCCGAGCCGTCCGAGGTCCCGCTCGGCCGCCGCGAGGCGCTGCTCCTGCTCCGCACGGACGTAGGGCACGGTCTCGACGTCGGCGAGGTCGACCTCGTCCGTGGCGTCGAACTCGGGCAACGCGGGACCCCCGGGCAGCGTGGACTCCGCCGCGACCAGCCCGAGGTCGGCGTCGACGTCGGCCGCGTCGTCGTCGCCGGCTGCCGCCGCCTCGGCGGCCGCTCGGGCACGCTCGGCTTCGCGGTGCTTCCTGGCGAGCACACGCGGGTCGACCAGGACGTCGACGGGCACCGGCACGTCCGGGCCGTACTCCTCGACCAGGACGGCCTCGCCGAGCCCGAGTTCGCTCTGCGCGCGGTCGAGCACGCCGGACACGTGGAGCTTCTTCTCGTAGATCTCCATCTCGAGCGAGTGGACGCCGTCGGTGATGGTCTGCAGGCGTTCCCGGAGTTCGCGCTCCTCGTCCCGGATCGTCTGCAGCTCGGTGTTGCGCTTCGACCGCTCGGACTCCTCCGTCGCCAGCTGCACCCGCGCCTCGGCCAGCGACCGGTCGACGGCGGCGAGCAGCCCGGGCAGGTCCGCGAGGACGCCCTCCGCGACCGCGATCTGCCCGCGGCGGATGACCGCGAGTCGCGCGGCCTCCTCGGCGGCGGCACGCTCGGCCTCGAGCTGTCGCTCCAGCTGGACGGCGCGGTGCCGCTCCGACCGCACACGCTCGCGGACGGTCTCGACCTGGATCCGCTGCTCGATCTCCGCCGCCCGTGCGGCGTCGAGGGCGTCCTGCAACCCAGGGCGACCCGACGCGTCGACCACGGGACGCGGACGCTCGGTGAACTCCCGGTGGGCGCGCTCGGCGTCCCCGAGCCGCGCCTCCGCCGTCTCGACGGCGCCGTCGGTCTCGGCGAGGGCCGCGCGCAGCCGCTCGACCTCGGCAGCCGCGTTCTCCGCCTTCGCGCGGGTGGACGCACTGGAGCGGTCGTACTCCGCCTTCGCCCGTGCGTACGCGCGGGAGGCCGCATCGGCCTCGTCCGCCCGTCGACGCGCGTCCTCGACGGCGGAGCGGGCGGCCTGGAGGCTCGTGGCTGCGTCCTCGGCGTCGCTCGCGACGGCGTCACGGCGGGTCACGGCCTCGTCGCGTTCCGCGACGAGCTCGATCCGGGACGTCACCCGCTCACCGCCGCCCGTCACGCGGACGGCGCGGACCAGGTCGCCGGACCGCGTCACGACGGTGGCGTGCGGGACGGCGGTGAGCACCGCCTCCAGGTCGACGTCCTCGGTCTCGGCGACGAGCGTGTTGCGCAGGATCGCGGCGATCGCCGGCGGTCCCTGGACGAGGTCGAGCGCCCGACGCACACCGGCGGGGAGCCGCTCCGGCAGGTCGGACGCGACGCCCGTCGCGTCGGCGACGACCACGTCGATCCGGCCGATGTCCGCGGCGCGAGCGTGCAAGACGGCGTCGAGCGCGACCGCGCGGTCGTCGGCGAGGACCGCGTCGGCGAGGCCGTCCAGGGCGATCGCGACGGCGCCCTCGAAGCCCGGTGCCACCGTCAGTGCGTCGGCGAGCCGACCGACGATGCCGGCGCGTCCCGCGTCGATGAGCGCCTGGGACCCGTCGCGGACGTCGATCGACATGCCGAGGGCCGCGACGCGCGCGTCCAGGGCGTCCCGTTCGCGCTCGAGGGCGTGCAGGCGGTCGCGCAGGGCGTCCCGGTCGGCCTGCGCCGCCTCCTGCCGTTCGCGAGCGGCGTCGAGCGCGGTGGTCAGTGCGGCCTCGTCGACACCCTCCGAGGGGTCCGTGCCGAGCTCGGCGAGGGCCGCTGCCGCCCGTTCGGCGCGCTCCTGGGCCTCGGACAGTGCCCGCTCCCGGCGTTCGCGGTCCGACACAGCCGAACCGCGCTGCGAGCGCGCGACGTCGACCGTGGAGGCGAGGCGCTGCGCCTCGAGGTCGTGCTGCGCGACGAGGGCGGCCTGGGCGGCGATCTGCTCGTCGAGCGCGTCGAGGGCCGCACGCGCCTCCTCGACGACGCGGCCAGCGCGCGCGGTGTCGCCGGTCATCGCGGCCGCGCGGGCCTCGAGCCGGTCGGCCTCGTCACGGACGCCCTGCACCCGCTCCGGTGTGATCGTCGGTCCCTGCTGCGGGGCGTCCGCCTGCTGGGCGAGGAACATCAACCGCTGGTTCGCCAGGCTCGACAGCCCACGCAGCCGTTCCTGGACGCTCTCCAGCCGGTGGACGACCGTCCGGGCGCGGTCGACCGCGTCGCCCACCATGCTCTGCTCGACGTGCTGCTGGCGGGTCCGGGTCTGCTCCAGACGCTCCTGCAGGACGATGCGCTCGGACTTCCGGCCGGCCTCGACCTCCTGGTGCTCGTGCAGCTCGCGGCGGAGACGGACCACGTCGTCGGCGAGGATGCGGGCCTTCGCGTCCCGGGCGACCGCGGCGACCGACTGCGCCTTGCGGGCGACCTCGGCCTGGCGCCCGAGCGGCTTCAGCTGCCGTCGGATCTCCCCGGCCAGGTCGGACAACCGGGTGAGGTTCGTCTGCATCGCCTCGAGCTTGCGGAGGGTCTTCTCCTTGCGGCGACGGTGCTTGAGGATGCCGGCGGCCTCCTCGATGAAGCCGCGGCGGTCCTCCGGCGTCGCGTGCAGCACCTTGTCGAGTTGTCCCTGGCCGACGATGACGTGCATCTCGCGGCCCAGGCCGGTGTCGCTCAGGAGCTCCTGGACGTCGAGGAGCCGGCAGTTCTCGCCGTTGATCGCGTACTCGCTGCCGCCGTTGCGGAACAGCGTGCGCGAGATCGTCACCTCGGAGTACTCGATCGGCAGGAGACCGTCGGTGTTGTCGATGGTGAGGAGCACCTGGGCGCGGCCGAGCGGCCCGCGGGTGGACGTGCCGGCGAAGATGACGTCCTCCATCTTCCCGCCGCGGAGGGTCTTCGCGCCCTGCTCCCCCATCACCCAGGCGAGGGCGTCGACGACGTTCGACTTCCCCGAGCCGTTCGGTCCGACGATGCAGGTGACCCCGGGCTCGAACGCGAACGTCGTCGGCTGCGCGAAGGACTTGAACCCCTTGATGGTCAGGCTCTTCAAGTACATGCGGTCTCCGGGTGTGCTGGCGGCGGTGCTCGCTCGGCGTCAGGCTAACGCGTGCGGACGCGGGGACGCGGTTGGCACACGGGGCAACGGTGGCTCGACCGGTTCATGAAGGCCTCGCGCACGATGGTCGTGCCGCAGCGGGGGCACGGCCTGCCCTGTTGCCCGTAGACGGCGAGGCGCTGCGAGAAGTACCCGGACTGCCCGTTCACGTTGACGTACTGGGCGTCGAAGCTCGTGCCACCGTCCTCGAGCGCGCGTCGGAGGACGCTCCGGACCTCGGCGAGCAGGCCGCGCAGGTCGGCCCGGGTCAGTCGCTCCGCGGAGCGGTCGTAGTGGAGCTTCGCGGCCCACAGCGACTCGTCGGCGTAGATGTTCCCGATGCCGCTCACGACGCCCTGGTCGAGCAGGACCCGCTTGATGCCGCTGGACCGCTTCCGGGCCATCGCGACGAACCGGTCGTCGTCGAACGCGGGGTCGAGCGGGTCCCGTGCGATGTGGGACACCTGCCGCGGGATGCTCCGACGCCACACCGCGTCCGGTTCGGCCTCGTCCACGTGCCCGGCGGAGCCGGCGGGAGCGCCGTCGACCGTCGGCACCATGGTGTCGATCGCCATCGAGCCGAAGGTGCGCTGGTCGACGAACTCCAGCTCGACCGGCGGTTCCGGTGCGCCGTCGCGGTCAGTGCCCGCGGGTTGGACGTCGAGCAGGATCCGGCGGTGCCGCGCGGCCTTGCGACCACGGCCGAGCAGGATCTGCCCGCTCATGCCGAGGTGGGCGACGAGCGCCTCCGGCTGGTCGCCGTCCCGGCGCGGGAGGAGCGGCATCCACAGGAACTTGCCGCGGCGGACGGCGGCGGCGATCGTACGGCCGGTGAGCCGCTCGGCGAAGTCCTCGGCGGGTCCGTCGTGCCGGGTCAGCGCCCGGTCGTCGACGACGTCGACGTGCAGGACGCGTGCGCCGCTGACGGCCGGTTCGAGGCCGGCGCGGACCACCTCGACCTCGGGGAGTTCGGGCACGCGGTCAGGCCGCCCGGCCGGAGAGCCGTGTCCAGGCCTGGAGCGCGGCGGCCATCTCGGCGGTCTTCTTGCTCGACCCGGTGCCGGTCGAGACGTCCTCGCCCTGCAGCACCACGGTCGCGTGGAAGGTCTTGTCGTGGTCCGGGCCGGCCTCGGTCACGCGGTACGACGGGTTGCCGAGCGCCAGGCTCGAGGCGAGTTCCTGCAGGCTCGTCTTCGGGTCCATCGCGGCGCCGAACCGGTCGGGGTCGATCAGCAGCGGCTCGACGAGCCGGAGGACGAGCGCGGTCGCCGGGTCTGGACCCGCCGACAGGTAGGCAGCGCCGATGACGGCCTCGACGGTGTCCGCCAGGATGGAGGACTTGTCGCGGCCCCCGGTCTGCTCCTCGCCCTTGCCGAGGCGCAGGTACGCGCCGAGCCCGATCATGCGGGCGATCTCGGCGAGGGCCACCGTGGACACCAGGCTCGCCCGCCGCTTGGCGAGGTCGCCCTCGTCGAGGTCGGGGAAGGACCGGTAGAGCTTCACGGTCACGGCCTGGCCGAGGATCGAGTCCCCGAGGAACTCGAGGCGCTCGTTGTGCCCGATCCCGCCGTGCTCGTACGCGTACGAGCGGTGGGTCAGGGCGAGCTGCAGGAGCTCGAGGTCGATGTCGGCCCCGAGGATGTCGCGCAGACGAACGACGTCCGGCCCCACGGGGCGGGACCCCGTGGCGCCGGACGTCGCGGTCATGCGTGCGGTCCGATCAGACGTCGGCGACCTTGCGGCCCTTGTACTCCATGTACAGGGGCGTGCCGGCGGAGTCCTCGACGACCTTCGCGCGGTGCGGGAGGCTGTAGGTGACCTTGCCACCCTCGATCGTCTTCACGAGCTGGACCGGCGCGGCCTTCCACTGCGAACGACGGGCGTGCGTGTTGGCACGGGACTGCTTGCGCTTGGGAACGGCCATGGTGGTTCTCTTTCGGTTGGTCGGTGGTCAGTGGCGAGGGACGGCGGTCAGTCGGCCTGGTCGGCTTCGGACCGCTCCTGACCCTCGGTGGTCTGGGACGTGGTCGTGCTGGTTGCGTCGGCGCTGGCTGCCCGGGAGCTGTCGGCGTCGGTCTCGTCGGCGACGGCGAGTCCGCTGAGGGCGGCCCACCGGGGATCGATGACCTCGTGAGCACGGGGCTCACCGATGTCCGCCAGCCGCTCGCCCGTCACCGGGTCGAGGCCTGGGCAGTCCGGCCGGCAGACCGGCTGGAACGGCAGCGCCAGCACCACCGCATCCCGAACGACCTGCTCCGTGTCCACGAGGTCGTCCTGGACGAAGAAGTCGAATTCCTCCGAGGCATCATACGCGAACAGCTCGGCGAAATCGACCTCGACCGGTTCGCTGATCTCGATGAGGCAGCGGGAGCACTCGCCCTCGGCCTCGGCACTCGCGTGGCCCGACACCAGGACGCCCTCGTGCAGCCCCTCGAGCCGGAGGTCGATGTGCATCTGCGCACCGACCTGCACGGCGATGACGCCCGCACCCATCGCGTCGGGCACCTCGATGTCGAGCGAGTGCTCGCGCATCTCGCCCGGCCGGTGCGCGAGGTCGCGCACGCGCAGGGCGTAGGGGCTGTTCACGTGGGAAGACACGATCGACGAGCCTACATCGCTCCGGCCTGCGAGTCGAGGCGGGGACGGGCGTGTCCGGCGTCCGCCCGGTGCCCGTCAGCGCCCGGTGTGCTCGTGGAGCGCCGCCGCCACCACCGCGGGGACGTAGGGGGTGACGTCCCCGCCGAGCGACGCGACCTGCCGGATGAGGGAGCTGGACACGTGTGCCCGGGAGGCCTCGGGGAGCAGGAACACCGTCTCGACGTCGGCGAGGTGCCGGTTCATGATCGCCATCGGGGTCTCGTACGCCACGTCCTCGCCGGACCGCACGCCCTTCACGAGCACCGTCGCCCCGACCTGCCGGCAGTAGTCCACGAGCAGCCCGGAGGTCCACTCCCCCACCCGGACGTTGTCGGACACGCCGGTCTCGACGAGGGACTCCTCGATGAGCCGCACGCGGTCGACGGCCTCGAACATCGCCGGCTTCTTGTCCGGGTTGTGCACGACGAGCACGTGCACCTCGTCGAAGATCCGCGCCGCCCGCCCGATCACGTCCATGTGACCCAGGGTCACGGGATCGAAGGAACCGGGGACCACCGCGATCTGTGCCATGCCCGCGACGATACCGGTCGGGTCGCGGTCAGTTCTTGCCGAGGAACGCCGCGTCCGACTCGTCGAGGCGGCGTGCGAGTGCCTCCCGCAGCGCCGGGTGCCCCGCGAGCTCCGGGTCCGGCTCGAGCACGCGCTCCGCTTCACCCCGCGCGTCGACGATGAGGTCGGCGTGCTCGACGACCCGCAGCAGGTTCAGCGACGAACGGCCGCCGGACTGGCGTTCGCCGAGCACGTCGCCCTCACGCCGGAGCTCGAGGTCGACCCGCGCCAGCTCGAACCCGTCGTCCGACGCCTCGACCGCGTCGACGCGTTCGCGGGCGGTCGTCTCGAGCTCGGCATGCGTCACGAGCAGGCACACGCCGGCGTACTGCCCGCGTCCGATGCGCCCGCGGAGCTGGTGGAGCTGGGAGACCCCGAAGCGGTCGGCGTCCAGCACCGCCATCATCGAGGCGTTCGGCACGTCCACGCCGACCTCGATCACGGTCGTCGCGACCAGGACGTCGACGGCACCGGCGGCGAAGGAGGTCATGACGCGGTCCTTCTCGTCCGAGGTCATGCGTCCGTGCAGCACGGCGATGCTCCGCCCCTCGAGCACGGGCATCGACCGCATGCGCTCCGCCGTCGCCAGCACGGTCGCCGGGGTGCGTCGGACCTCGGCGTCGTCGGCCCCGGGGTCGGTCTCCGGCGCGGGGCCGCCGTCGTCCTCGGTGTGGGCGTCGTCGATCGCCGGGCAGACGACGAACGCCTGCCGGCCGGCGGCGAGTTCCTCGGCCATGCGCGTCCAGATGCGGGACTCCCAGCCCGGGTGCTCGGCGAGTCCGACGGTGAACGTCTCGACGCCGGCGCGGCCGGACGGCAGCCCCGTGATCGTCGACACGTCGAGGTCGCCGAACACCGTCATCGCCACCGTGCGCGGGATCGGCGTCGCGGTGAGCACCAGCACGTGCGGCGGGGTGCTCCCCTTCGTGCGGAGGGCCTCGCGCTGCTCCACGCCGAACCGGTGCTGCTCGTCGACCACCACGAGCCCGAGCTCGGCGAAGTCGACGCGGTCGCCGAGGAGCGCGTGCGTGCCGACCACGAGCCGTGCGCTGCCCGACGCCGCGGCGAGGAGCGCCCGCCGACGTTCGTCCGTCGACTGGGAGCCGGTGAGGATCACCGGACGGAGCTCGGCGGCGAGGTCGGGGCCGAGGAACTTCACGATCGACCGCAGGTGCTGCGCGGCGAGGACCTCGGTCGGAGCGATGAGCGCGGACTGCCCGCCGGACTCGGCGACGGTGAGCATCGCGCGGATGGCGACGAGGGTCTTGCCGGAACCGACCTCGCCCTGCACCAGTCGGTGCATCGGCCAGTCGCCGGCCAGGTCGTGCGCGACCTCGTCACCGACGGCCCGCTGGTCGTCGGTGAGCGTGAACGGCAACGTCGCGTCGAAGCGCTCGAGGATGCCGCCCGGCGAGGCCGTCCGCCGGGTCGCCGCAGTCGCCCGTGCCGCGATCCGCCGCTGGACGAGCGCGGTCTGGAGCACGAACGCCTCGCGGTAGCGCAGGGCGTCCTGCGCACGCTTGAAGTCGGCGACCTTCTCGGGGCGGTGCAGGAGTTCCAGCGCGCGACGGAAGGGGACGAGGTCGAGGCGCGTGCGCGCCCTCGCCGGCACCGGGTCGGGCAGGTCGGGCAGGGTGTCGAGCAGGATGCCGATCGACTTCGCGATCTGCCACGACGACAACGATGCCGTCGCCGGGTAGATCGGGATCGGCTGGCGCGACCAGCGGATCGCCTCTTCGTCCTCGGGGTCGGCGGTCGCGCGCGGGTCGTCGCGGTCGAACAGCTCGTAGTCGGGGTGCGCGAGCTGCCGTGCGCCGCGGTAGTCGCTGACCTTGCCGGCGAAGATGCCGCGGGCACCCGGCACGAGGTCCTTCGTCCGCCAGCCCTGGTTGAAGAACGTGAGGGTCAGCAGTCCCTTGCCGTCGCCGATCTTCGCTTCGAGGATCGACCCGCGACGGGCACGCATCGTGCGTTCGCGGACGTCGACGACCTCGGCGACGATCGTCACCGACTCGCCGATGGCGAGTGAGTCCAGTGCCGTCAGGGCACCGCGCTCGGCGTACCGACGCGGCGCGTGCTCGAGGAACTCGCCGACCGTGCGGTACCCGAAGGCCTTCTCGACCGCGCTCGCGGTCCGCCCGCCGAGGACGTTCGCCAGCCGCGCGTCGAGCGGTGCGGGACCGAGGTCCGGCACCGCCGGCTCGGTCGTCGTCCCGGTTGTCTCCACACGTCAACGGTACCCGGCGGGACCGACGCGCCACGCGCCTCCAGGCCGCCCCGTGGAGAACGTCGTCCGGCCGCTACGGTGGCTGCATGACCCGCATCATCGCCGGTGCCGCCGGCTCCACGACGCTCCGGGTGCCGAAGTCCGGCACCCGACCCACGAGCGACCGCGTGCGCGAGGCCCTGTTCTCGTCGCTCGACGCCCGCGGGCTCGTGCAGGGGACGTCGGTGGCCGACCTCTACGCGGGGACGGGCGCGCTCGGGCTCGAGGCCGCGTCACGCGGCGCGGCGGAGATCGTGCTCGTCGACCGGGCCTCCGCCGCGGCGCAGGCCTGCCGTACGAACGCACGAGCGGTGCAGCAGCGGGTGCCCGGCGTCCGGATCGACGTGCAGCCGCAGCCGGTGCTCGGGTACCTGCGCGGCACGGTGCGGACCTTCGACCTGGTGTTCATCGACCCGCCGTACGACGTCACGGAGCACGAACTGGCCGAGGTGCTCGCGGCGCTGGCGCCGAAGCTCACGGCGGACGCGGTCGTGGTCGTCGAGCGGAGCAAGCGGTCGCCGGAGCCCGAGTGGCCGGCCGGACTCGAGCCCTTCAGCAAGCGGAGCTACGGCGAGACCGTCGCCTGGGAGGCCGTGGTCGCTGCCGCCTGACGGTCGCCCGGACGGCCGTGCGGCGTCAGCCGGCGGTGCCGTCCCAGTCCGCGTAGGGGTCCCAGCCCGTGGTCGGCACCGCGACGCCCCCGCGGACGAGGTCCGCGTCGCCGCGCTCGAGCACCGCGCCGATCCGGCGGAACCCCCCGGGCAGCACCGCGTCGGCCGGGAACGTCGCGAGGAGTCCGTGGTCCTCGCCGCCGTGCAGCGCGACCTCGTCGAGGTCGACCTCGAGCGACAGGGTCACCCGGCTCGCCCGCGCCAGTCGTCCCGCATCGATGGCCAGGCCGTCGGAGAGGTCGAGCATCGCGGTCGCCCCTGAGTCGGCCGCGAGGGGTCCGTCCGCGATCGGCGGGACCGGTCGTCGTTGCCGCTGCACGTCGGGGTCGGCGTCGGCGCCGCTCGCGAGCACCGCAGCGCGCGAGGGCTCGCCGTGGTCGTCGACGCCCTCGCGGAAGAGCCGGGACAGCCCCCGTGCCGCCGGTCCGAGTTCGCCCGACACGGCGAGGACGTCCCCGGCACCGGCACCCGAGCGCAGCACGGGCGGTCGGCCACGGAGGTCGCCGAAGGCCGTCACCGAGACCGTGAAGGTCGCCGAGGTCGACAGGTCGCCGCCGACGACGCCGCAGTCCGGCGCGAGCGCCCCGACGGCGAGCCGGACGCCGTCGGCGAAGGCCTCGAGGACGGCGACGGGGGTGTCCTGCGGTGCGGCGAGGGCGATGACCATGCCGGTCGGCGCCGCGCCCATGGCCGCGACGTCCGAGAGGTTCGTGGTGGCGGCCTTCCACCCGACGTCCTCCGGCGACGACCACGCCCAGCGGAAGTCCGGGCCGTGCACCATCATGTCGGTGGTCACGACGAAGCGGCCGTCGGGCGCCGCGACGACCGCGCAGTCGTCGCCGGGCCCGACGAGCGGCGCCCCGGCCGGCAACCGCTGCACGACGCGGTCCAGCACGACGAGTTCGCCGAGGTCCTCCACGGTCGGTCCGGCCCAGGCGTCGTGCGTCGCGTCCACACGAGAACGGTAGCCTGGACGTCGATGGACACCGTGCGCCGCCCCTTCCGGAAGACCGCGATCGCGGCCGTCGTCCTCGCCCTCGCCGCCGGGCTGACGGGCTGCACGAACGCGGTCGCGATGTCCCCGGCTCCCTCGGCGAACGCCGCCGCCTGCGCCGCCGTGCAGGTGCGTCTGCCGGCCGCGGTCGACACGAAGTACGACCTCCGCACCACGAACGCGCAGTCGACGGCCGCGTGGGGCGACCCCGAGGCGGTGGTCTACCACTGCGGCGTGGCGGTGCCCACGGTCTCCGACCTCCCCTGCTTCGACCAGGGCGGCGTGGACTGGATCCGGGACGACCGCGGGAAGCAGATCGTCTACACGACGTTCGGACGCTCCCCTGCCGTGCAGGTCGTCATCGACGCGACCCGGACGACGTCCCAGGTCGTCCAGGACCTGACCGACGCCGTCTCGACCCTGCCGAAGGACGGGCACCGGTGCCTCGACGCCTCCGAGGTACAGGGCTGACCCGCGGAGCGCGACGACGTCAGCGGACGGCGGCGCGCCCCAACTCGATGAGCTCCGTCACGAGTTCGCCGTAGGACACGCCGGACGCCGCCCAGCAGCGCGGGTACATCGACAGCGGGGTGAACCCCGGCATCGTGTTGACCTCGTTCACGACGAACCCGTCGTCGGTCAGGAAGCAGTCCACCCGGGCCAGACCCGCGCCGCCGATGGCCTCGAAGGCGCGGGCGCCGATCGACCGGATCTCGTCGGTCTGCTGCTCGGTGAGGGGTGCCGGGCAGAGCAGCGACTCGTCCCCGCCGAGGTACTTCGACGCGAAGTCGTAGAAGCCGTCCTCGGACACGACGATCTCGCCCGGCAGGCTCGTGCGCGGGACGCCGTCGCGACCCTCGAGCACGGCGACCTCGACCTCGCGGCCGACCACCCGCGGCTCGACGATGACCTTCGAGTCGTGCTCGAACGCGAGGTCCATGGCGGCACCGAGCTGCGACGGCTCGTCCACCCGCGAGACGCCCATGCTCGAGCCGGCGCGGGCCGGCTTCACGAAGAGCGGCCACCCGTGCGCGGCGATCGCCTCGGCGACGTCCACCGGGTCCGCCGCCCACTCGCGGCGCAGCACGGTCGTCCACGGGGCAACGCGGAGACCGGCGTGCTCGAGCACCGCCTTCGCGACGTGCTTGTCCATCGCGAGCGCGCTGGCGAGGACGCCGTCGCCCACGTACGGCAGCCCGGCGATCTCGAGCAGGCCCTGGATGGTGCCGTCCTCGCCGAACGGGCCGTGCAGGATCGGGAAGACGATGTCGACCGCGATCGTCTCGAGCGCACCGTCCGGGTGCGACACGACGAGCTCGTTGGTCGCCGGCGAGGTCGGGAACGCCACGCGCGTGCCGTTGTCCGGCACCGTCGGCAGTGCGCCGTCACGGATGCTCAGCGCCGCCGGGTCGTCGGGCTGGAGCGTGAAGGCACCGTCCTTCGTGATCCCCACCGCCACGATCCGGTAGACGGAACGGTCGACGACGTCCATGATGCCGCCGGCCGTGACGCAGCTGATCTCGTGTTCGCTGGAACGCCCACCGAACAGGACGGCGACGGTGGTCGTGGAGGGGGTCCCCTCGGCGATCGTGGGCATGGCGGTTCCCTCGGTGGTCGGGACCGGACCGGTCACTCGCCCTGCGGCTCGTCGGTCTCGGTGAGGTGCGGCGCGATGTTGCGCGGATCGAGCCTACCGGCGAGGACCTCGGCGACCTGCCCCACGATGGGCATGTCGACGCCGTTCGCCGCCGCGAGCTCGAGGATCGGCGCCACCGACGCGAGCCCTTCGGCCGTCTGGTTCATCTGCCGGACCACCTCGTCGAAGCGGTACCCCTGGCCGAGCAGTCGGCCGGCCGTGTTGTTCCGCGAGAGGGGCGACTGGCACGTGGCGATGAGGTCCCCGAGCCCGGCCAGGCCGGACAGCGTCGAGGGCTGCGCGCCGAGCGACACCGCGAAGTCGGTCATCTCGGCGAGACCGCGGGTGATGATGGACGCCTTGGTGTTCTCGCCGTACCCGACGCCGTCGACGATGCCGATGGCGACCGCGATGAGGTTCTTCAACACCCCGCCGAACTCGGTCCCGATCACGTCGGTGTTGATGAACGACCGGAAGTAGGGGTTGGTCGCGACCGCGGCGACCGCGCTGGCCGTCTCGGCGGAGGACGACGAGACCACTGCGGCGGTCGGCTGCCGCCGGGCGATCTCGAGCGCGAGGTTCGGGCCGCTCGCCACGGCGATGCGGTCCTGGTCGATGCCGAGGCCCTGCAGCAGCACCTCGCTCATGCGCAGGCCGGTGCCCTTCTCGACGCCCTTCATCAGGCTCACGACCGGCACGTCGGCGGGCAGCAGTCCGCGGATCGCGGCGAGGTTCGAGCGCAGGGTCTGCGACGGCACCGAGACGTACACCTGCGACGCTCCGTCGAGCACACGCTCGAGCGACGTCGACGCGGTGAGCGTCCGCGGGAGGTTGATCCCTGGCAGGTACTCCGAGTTGCGCTTCGTCTCGGTGATCTCGCGGGCCACCTCGGGGCGACGGGCCCACACGACCGTGGTCGCTCCGCCCTCGGCGAGCACCTTCGCGAAGGTGGTCCCCCAGCTGCCGGCGCCGATGACGGCGACCCTCGGCTTGTCCGTCGACTGCATCACGACGCGGATGGCGGCGGTGTCGACGGCACCACGAGCGGCGACGGCGGGGTCCGGGTGGTCCTCGTGCGGGCGGAGGCCCGGTCGGTGGTCACTCAAACTTGCCGGTCTCCTTCTGGTTGTTCGCCGCGGGGTCCCAGCGGGTCGCGGGCGCCTGCTCACCGCGGAGCTCCGCGAGCAACGCGGTGATGTGCCGCATGACGAGGTCGGTCGCCTCGATGAGCATCTGCTGGTCGATCGGCCGGCCGCGGTAGGCGGACAGGTCGACGGGGTCGCCGACGATGACGTCGACGCGGGACGGCGGGAACAGCCGGAGCTTCTTGCCGTAGCGCGCCATGATGTGCTGCGTGCCCCAGTGGGCCATCGGGATGAGCGGCACGTCGTTCTCGAGCGCGATCCGCACCGCTCCGGTCTTGCCGCGCATCGGCCACAGGTCCGGGTCCCGCGTGAGGGTGCCCTCCGGGTAGACGATGATCGCGCCCCCCTGTTCCACGAGGGACCGGCCGCCGCCGAGCGGGTCGCTCAGCCGCGTGCGGCCCGACCGCTCGACCGGGATCTGCCCCATGCCCGACATCAGCTTGCCGAACACGGGGACCCGGAACAGCGACGCCTTCGCGAGGAACCGTGGCGCGCGCTTGCTCAGGTAGACGGCGGTGCCGACGACGAGCGGGTCGATGTTCGTGAAGTGGTTCGGCGCGAGCACGAACGCGCCCTCGGCGGGGACCCGGTTCGGACCGTGCCAGTGGTACCGCGCGGTGAACCGGAACACGGGGATGACGACGGAGGCGGTGATGCGGAACGCGCGGTTCAGCTCGCCGCGCCGCCACCGGCGCCCGGGGACCGGCGTGCCGGTCGCGACCTGCGCGGCGGACGCGCGCCGCGCCTCCAGACCGTCACCGGAACCCGACGGACGCGACGAATCCGAGGACACCCGCCTACCCCGCGAAGTCGAAGTCGGCGCCGAGCTTGCGCAGCTTCGGGATGAAGTGCTCGTAGCCGCGGCTGATGATGCCGACGTTCGTGATGTGCGACTCGCCCTCGGCGGTCAGCGCCGCGATGAGGTGGCTGAAGCCGCCCCGCAGGTCGGGGACCCGGACGTTCGCGGCGTGCAGCTTCGTCGGTCCGGTGATGACCGCGGCCTGCTCGAACGGACGGCGCGCGACGCGACGGTCGTGCCCGGGCAGTCCCTCCTTGTGCACGACGATGTCGGCACCCATCTCGTTGAGGGCGTCCGTGAAGCCGAAGCGGTTCTCGTAGACGGTCTCGTGCACGATGCTCTGGCCGTCGGCCTGGGTCAGCGCGACGACGAGCGGCTGCTGCCAGTCCGTCATGAAGCCGGGGTGCACGTCGGTCTCGACGACGACGGGCTTCAGGGTCTCGAGCTCCCGGTAGAACCGGATGCCGTCCTCCTGGATGTCGAACCCGCCGCCGACCTTGCGGAAGACGTTGAGGAACGTCATGAGCTCCTGCTGCTTCGCGCCCTCGACGAAGATGTCGCCGTTCGTCGCGAGTGCGGCGGAGGCCCAGCTCGCGGCCTCGTTGCGGTCGTTGATGGCGCGGTGGGTGTAGCCGCGGAGCGACTCGACGCCCTCGATGAAGATGACACGGTTCGGCTCGACGGAGACGATCGCGCCCATCTTCTGCAGGATCGCGATGAGGTCCATGATCTCGGGCTCGATCGCGGCGTTCCGGAGCTCGGTGACGCCCTCGGCGAGGGTCGCGGACAGCAGGACCTGCTCGGTCGCGCCGACGCTCGGGTAGGGCAGCTCGATGTACGCGCCCTTGAGGCCGTTCGGCGCCGTCAGGTGGATGCCGCTGACCTGCTTGTCGACGACCGCGCCCATGGCCCGGAGGGCATCGAGGTGGAAGTCGATCGGACGGTCGCCGATGCGGCAGCCGCCGAGGTCGGGGATGAACGCCTCGCCGAGCTTGTGCAGCAGCGGACCGCAGAACAGGATCGGGATGCGACTCGAGCCGGCGTGGGCGTCGATCTCGGCGAAGTGGGCCGACTCGACGTTCGACGGGTCGAGGATGAGCTCGCCTCGTGCAGGATCGGTGATGCGCACGCCGTGCACCTCGAGCAGGCCGCGGACGACCTTGACGTCGGAGATGTCCGGCACGTCCTTGAGGATCGACGGGGTGTCACCCAGCAGCGACGCCACCATGGCCTTCGTCGCGAGGTTCTTCGCCCCGCGGACCTCGATGCGCCCCACGAGCGGCTTGCCCCCGCGGATGACGATCTCGTCCGACTTGAGGCCCACGCGCGCCCCTGCGGCCGCTGCGTCCTGTACGAGAGAGTTCACTACTTCACCGGCAATGTCTTCGGCCGCCATCTGGAGCGGCGGGATTCGAACTCCGTGATCGAGGTCTCGTCACGGAGGGTGAGCCCGATGTCGTCGAGCCCTTCCATCAACCGCCAACGAGTGTAAGCGTCGATCTCGAAGGGGACGTCCACCGCGCCGAGCGACACGCGCTGGGACACGAGGTCCACGGTCGCCGTCACCCCCGGGTTGGCCTCGATCTCGGCCCACAGCCGCTCGACCTCCGGTTCGGTCACGATCGCGGTGACCAGGCCCTGCTTGCCCGCGTTCCCCTTGAAGATGTCCGCGAACCGGGGCGAGACCACGACCGTGAAGCCGAAGTCGCGGAGCGCCCAGACCGCGTGCTCACGGGACGATCCGGTGCCGAAGTCGGGGCCGGCGACGAGCACGCGGGCGCCCTGGTACCGCTCCTGGTTCAGCACGAAGTCGGGGTCCTGCCGCCACCCGGCGAACAGGGCGTCCTCGAAGCCGGTCTTCGTGACGCGCTTGAGGTAGACCGCGGGGATGATCTGGTCGGTGTCGACGTTCGAGCGCTTCAGCGGCGCGGCGAGTCCTGTGACGGTGGTGATCTTGTCCATCAGATGGCCCCTTCGGTGGTCGCGGTCGTTGCGGTGGCGTCGTTCGTGACGGCCGTCAGCGCGTCGTCGGTCTCCAGGTCCCACGGGCTCGACAGCGTCCCGCGCACCGCGGTGGCGGCGGCGACGAGCGGCGACACGAGGTGCGTCCGGCCGCCCTTGCCCTGGCGGCCCTCGAAGTTGCGGTTCGAGGTGCTCGCGCACCGCTCCCCCGGTGCCAGCTGGTCGGGGTTCATGCCCAGGCACATCGAGCAGCCGGCGAACCGCCACTCCGCGCCGAAGTCGGTGAACACCTTGTCCAGTCCTTCGGCCTCGGCCTCGAGCCGCACCCGCGCGGAGCCCGGCACGACCATCACGCGGACGCCGTCGGCCTTCGTCCGGCCCCGGATGACCGATGCGAAGGCCCGGAGGTCCTCGATGCGCGAGTTCGTGCACGAGCCCATGAACACGGCGTCGACGGCGATGTCCTTCATCGGCGTGCCGGCTTCGAGGTCCATGTAGTCGAGCGCCCGCTGCGCCGCGGCCTGGTCGTTCGGGTCGTCGTAGGAGTCGGGCGACGGCACGGACTCGGAGAGCGACACGCCCTGACCGGGGTTGGTGCCCCAGGTGACGAAGGGCTCGAGTTCGTCGGCGTCGATGAAGACCTCGGCGTCGAACACCGCGTCGTCGTCGGTGCCGAGGGTCTCCCAGTACGCGACGGCGTCGTCCCAGTCCTGGCCGGTCGGCGCGTGGTCGCGGCCCTGGACGTAGTCGTAGGTGGTCTGGTCGGGGGCCACCATGCCGGCGCGGGCGCCCGCCTCGATCGACATGTTGCAGATCGTCATGCGGCCCTCCATCGAGAGCGCACGGATCGCGGAGCCGCGGTACTCGAGCACGTAGCCCTGTCCGCCGCCGGTGCCGATCTTCGCGATCACGGCGAGGATGATGTCCTTCGCCGTCACCCCCGGGCGCAGCGTGCCCTCGACCGTGATCGCCATCGTCTTGAAGGGCTTGAGCGGCAGGGTCTGCGTGGCGAGGACGTGCTCGACCTCCGACGTGCCGATGCCGAACGCCATCGCGCCGAAGGCCCCGTGGGTGCTGGTGTGCGAGTCGCCGCAGACCACGGTGATGCCGGGCATGGTCAGGCCGAGCTGCGGACCGACCACGTGGACGATGCCCTGCTCCTTGTCGCCCAGGGAATGCAGTCGGACGCCGAACTCCTCGCAGTTGCGGCGCAGCGTCTCGATCTGGATCCGGCTCGTCGGGTCCGCGATGGGGCGGTCGATCGCGAGCGTCGGGGTGTTGTGGTCCTCGGTCGCGATCGTCAGGTCGAGGCGGCGGACCGGTCGGCCGGCCTGGCGCAGGCCGTCGAACGCCTGCGGACTCGTCACCTCGTGCACGAGGTGGAGGTCGATGTAGAGGAGGTCCGGGTTCCCGTCCTCGCCCTTGACCACGACGTGGTCGTCCCACACCTTCTCGGCGAGCGTCTTTCCCATCGGCTCGGCCCTTCTTCGTCGACGTTGCGGTACCGCTCTCGCGGCTCGGTCCGGCGAGTCTAGCAGGTTGGTATACCAACGCACGTCGGGGCGGACGGGAGGCACGGTGCGGGCCCGTCACGCGCCTCCCGTCCGGCCCGTGGGCGCGTCGGGACCGTCGGTGGCGGTGGGAAGATGGACGCGACATGACGACACCTGTGCACTCGACCCGGACCACCAACCTCGAGGGCGCAGCACGCGCCGCGATCGCCGGCGGCGCCCCGCTGGCGCTGCTCATCGCCCTCGGGATGCCGGAGTACGCGGCGTTCGCGATGTTCGCCGGGTTCACCGCGATCTTCGGCGCGACCGAGCCCTACCGGCAGCGTGCCGTCACCACCGGGGTCGCCGGCGCACTGCAGGCGCTGTGCATGGCCGCCGGGGTCGGCGTCGCCCTGCTCGGGTCGCCGCTCTGGCTGCAGGCGGTCGGCCTCGTGGTCGTGCTCGTCGTGGCGGTGGGCACCCTCAGCGCGTTGCAGACCATCCCCGCGCAGCCGATCTTCCCGGTGTTCGCGTTCCTCGTCTCGTCCCTCGTGCCCCTGCGCCCCGCGGACGTCCCGCTCGTCGCGACGATCATCGTCTGCTCGGTCGCATGGGCGTGGCTCGTGGCGATGTCCGGGGCCGTGCTGCGACGAGTCCTGCACCCGCGTGCACCGCACCGCTTCCGGCCGCTCGCCCAGCACAAGCACCGCTCCCTGACGATCCTCCGTACGGCCGCGCTGTGGGAGACCGTGGCGCTCAACCTCGTGGGGTCGCTCGTCGCCGGAGCGGTCGCGTCGACGATCCCGTGGCTCGGACACCCGTACTGGGCCGTGATCGCCGTCGTGTCGACGCTGCCGGCACTGCGCCAGCGCCACACCGTCGTCCGGGCGTTCCAGCGGTTCATCGGCACCATCGGCGGGACGATCGTCGCCGTCGGCATCCTGCTCCTCGAGCCGTCCGCGTGGTGGATCGTCGTCATCGCCGTGATCGGCCAGTTCTTCGCGGAGATCTTCGTCGCCCGGCACTACGCCGTGACGCTCCTGTTCCTCACGCCCCTCGCGCTCGCGGTGTCGTGGCTGAGCCTGCCGGAGGCGCCGGAGCTCCTCGCGCTCGACCGGATCGCGCAGACGACGCTCGGCGCGCTGGTGAGCGTCGGGCTGCTCGTGGTCGGTCGAGCGATCGAGCGTCGACGCGGCCGGGCGCTCGGCGCGACGACCGGCATCCGCACGGTCTGACGCCGGCGGTCCCGCGCGGTGGCGCGCGCTCCCCGTGCCCGTGCCCCGTACCCGTGCGCTGCGCGTGCGCTGCCCGTGCGCTGCCCCGTACCGGTACCCGCGCCCGTGCCCGTGCCCTGATCTGTACTGCCACAACCGCCCGTGCGCTGCCCCGTACCGCCAGAGCGACAGATTCCCGCGGATCGTCGGCGGGGATCTGTCGCTCTGGCGGGACTTTCCGACCGTGGCGGCGGAGGCCTGTCGCACTCGCGGGGGTATCCGCAGCGGCTCAGTCCTGGGGCTGGATGTTCCAGGAGTCGATGACCGGCCGGCCGTGCTCGTAGCCCAGCGTGCTCACGGTCGCGGTACCGAGCTTCAGCACGGCGCCGTCCTGCGGTGCGAGACGGATCCAGGCCGCCCCGAGGGCGCGGAGCACGTGCCCGTGCGCCACGACGAGGGCGTCGTCCCCCTCGGCGAGGACCGGACGCACCCGGTTCAGGACGCGCTCGACGCGAACGCGCACCTCGGCGGCGTTCTCGCCCGGGGTGTCCCCGGCCGGCACGCCGTCGGTCCAGAGGTCCCACGGCCCGTGCCGCAGCACCTTGATCTGGGGCGTGGTCAGCCCCTCGTAGGCGCCGTAGTCCCACTCGTAGAGGTCCTCGTCGAGTTCCGGGTCGGCGCCCACCAGCCGGGCCGTGTCCTGCGCGCGCTGCAGCGGGCTGGACAGCGCGAGCGCGAACGAGCGGTTGGCGAGGTACCGACCGGCGCGCTCCGCCTGCTCGACACCGTGTTCCGTGAGGGGGATGTCGGTACGGCCGGTGTGCTGCCCGCTCTTCGACCACTCCGTCTCTCCGTGACGGACGAGGACGAGTTCGCCGGGGCGTTCCGAGGTCATGTGTTCCTTCCGAGCCAGAGGCCGAGCGCGGCTGCGCCGACCGAGACGACGAGCATCCCGAGGCCGTTCAGGACGGCGAGCCGGGTCGTGCCGGATCGGAGGAGCTGTACGGTCTCGACGCTCGCCGTCGAGAACGTCGTGTACCCACCCATCATGCCCGTTCCGAGCACCGCGACGACCGGGAGGGGCAACGCACCCGCCTCGCCGACCCCGGTGACGAACCCGAGGACGAGCGACCCGGTGACGTTGATGACGAGGGTCCCGACCGGGAACACCCGGAGTCGGGTCCGGGCGACGCGGCCCTTCGCGACCCCGTCGAGCGCGAAGCGGAGTGCCGCGCCGACTCCCCCGCCGACCGCGACGAGGAGCAGTTCGACCGCGCTCACCGAACGCCTCCGGCAGCGTCCACCTCGGGTGACCGGCGTCGGAGCGCCGCCGCCAGCAGGATGCCCGCGGCGGCGGCCGCCAGCCCGAGCACCACGGACAGCAGGGCGTAGCCGGTCCCGGCAGCCCAGCGGCCGACGTCGAGCAAGCGCGCGGTGTCGTCCGCGAGCGTGCTGTAGGTCGTGAACCCCCCGAGGATGCCGGTGCCGACGAACAGGCGGACCGTACGGTGGCGGCCGACGTCAGGACCGCGCCGCGCGAGGGACTCGAGCAGTAGCCCGAGGCAGAACGCGCCGACGACGTTGATCCCGAGGATCACCCAGCTGATGCCGTCCTGAGCCGGGAACGCCTCGGCGAGGAGCGCGCGGAGGCCGGTGCCCAGCGCACCGCCGAGCGCGACGAGGCCGAGCGGGCCCCAGCGGAGGTGCGGGGGCCGCTCGCCGCGCGAGGGGCGCGAGTGGCGCGGGTGCTGCGGGGGCTGCGTGGTCGGCATGTCAGTCCGCCACGGCGGCGATCGCCTCGACCTCGACCAGCTGGTCGTCGTACCCGAGCACCGTCACACCGAGCAGCGTGCTCGGGACGTCGTGGTCACCCATGGCCGCACGGACGACCTCCCATGCGGCGACGAGGTCCTCCTGCCGCGACGACGCGACGAGCACCCGGGTCTGCGCGAGGTCCTCGATTCCCGCCCCGGCCGCCGCGAGTGCGGTCCGGAGGTTCGCCACGCACTGCGCCGCCTGACCGCGGACGTCCCCGACCGCGACGGTCGCACCGTCCGCGTCGAGCGGGCAGGAACCCGCGAGGAAGATCGTCCTCGCACCGGCGGGGACGGTCGACGCGTACGCGTACTCCGCCACGTCGCTCAGCTGGTCGGATCGGATGAGCTGCACCACGGTGGTCACCGTCCCAGGGTGGCAGACGCGCAGCGTCCCGGAACGACACAACCCCCGGCGAGCCGGAGCTCGACGGGGGTTGCGATGGTGACCCCAGCGGGATTCGAACCCGCGTTACCGCCGTGAGAGGGCAGCGTACTAGGCCGCTATACGATGGGGCCGCACGCTCCGTCGGGACGGAGCACACTCGTTGTCGGACTCGGAGGCAAGCCACCTGTGGTGACCCCAGCGGGATTCGAACCCGCGTTACCGCCGTGAGAGGGCAGCGTACTAGGCCGCTATACGATGGGGCCGTTCCGACAACTCGACAAGTATGGCACAAGCCCGCACGCCGTGCCAAAACGAGGCGTGTCGACCGGGTGTGCCGTGGCACCGGCGTCGGCATACGGTGGAGTCGTGGAGGTACGGATCGGCCTGTCGGGTTGGCAGTACGACTCGTGGCGCGGCGACTTCTACCCGCGCGACCTACCGAAGCGGCGCTGGCTTGCGTACACCGCCGAGCGCTTCCCCACGGTCGAGGTCAACGGGTCCTTCTACGCACTCCAGCGACCGGACCGGTACCGGGCCTGGCGCGCGGCGGCGCCCCCGAGGTTCCGCTTCGCGCTCAAGGGCGGCCGCTACGTCACGCACATGCTCCGGCTCCGGAACGTCGAGACGGCGCTCGCGAACTTCTTCGCGTCCGGCCCGCTGGAACTCGGGGACACCCTCGGCCCGGTGCTCTGGCAGCTCCCCGAGGCGCTCCTGCCGACCCCGCAGGTGCTCGACGACTTCCTCGCGCTGCTCCCGCGGACGCACGGGGCGGCCGCCGCCCTCGCGGAGCACCACGACGACAAGGTCGCCGTGCCGGCGGTGACGAACGAGGACCCGGGCGGCGAACTGCACCACGCGCTCGAGGTGCGGTCGGCAGGTCTGACCGACGAGCACGTCGAGGTCCTGCGGCGCCACGGCACCGCGCTCGTCGACTCCCACGCTGGCGACTTCCCGCGGCTGCGCGTGGACACGGGATCACCGATCGCCTACCTCCGCCTGCACGGTGCGCCGCGGACCTACCACGACGGGTACTCGCCGCAGGCGCTCGGCCGCTGGGCTACGACGGTACTCGGACACGTCGACGCGGGGCGGGACACCTACGTCTACTTCGACAATGACGCCGAGCAGCACGCGCCGTGGGACGCCCTCGCGCTCGACCGCATCGTGCGCGGCCGTGATCGCGGTCCCGGCCACCCGGAGCTCCCCGGCTGAATTCATCGGGAGGTCAGGGCCCGGCCTCCACAGCACGGTTCGAGGCCCGATGCGCAATCCTCGTGTGCGTTCACACACGCCGGCGCTGCCACTGCGGGCCAGCACCACGACGACGAGCGAGGCCGATCCGTGCAACCCCTGACACGTCCGCCCCTCGCGGGCATCCACCACCTCAAGGTGCCCGTCTCGGACCTCGACGCGTCCCTGCGCTTCTACGAGCGGGCACTCGGCGCAGTGCGGATCCCCGAAGCCGACCACGTCCGTCCGGACGGCGCCCTGTTCGCGTACATCCTGCAGGTCGCCGGCCTCGACACCCTCCTCGAACTGCGTCTGCACCCGGTACGAGCGCTCCTCCACCAGGGCTTCGACCCGGTGACGATGCTCGTGCGGTCCCGCGCCGAGCTCGAACAGTGGCACACCTACCTGCGCCAGCAGGAGATCGAGACGTCGCCGGTGCTCGTCGGCCTCCGCGCGTGGCTCATCGCGTTCCGCGACCCGGACGGCACGGTCCTGCGGCTGTACTCCGCCGAGACCCACGGCCACGATCTCGCCGCCGACCACGAGTCGCCGTGGCTCGACGAACGCGTGGTGCTCGATCCGAAAGGGGCCCCGTGATCGCCCGCGACCTCCTCGGTGGAGGGGCGGACCACCGAGGCGGGGACGATCATCGGGGGTGACCCGCGCCTCCCGGCTGTCTACCGCACCGACTCAGATGGTGAGCGACTCGCCGGGCGCCAGGACCACGAGCGTCCCGGCGGGTTCCACCACGTCCCGGAGGCGACCGGTGTGCATGTCGTACCCGATCTCGGAGAGCGTGGCCTCGTGCACCGGGTACGCCCGGCGGGGCGCGATCGCCGCGACGTAGTCCATCATCTCCGCGACCTTCAGCCACGGCGCGCCGACCGGGGCGGCGAGCACCTCGACGGGCACGCCAGGGTCGGTGTAGGAGTCGCCGGGGTGGAACAGCGTGCCGTTCACGAGCACGCCGGTGTTGTCGACGACCGGGACGCTCGCGTGGATGACGTTGTGCCGCGTGCCGTGGAACGTGAGGTCGAACGGGCCGACCGTGCGGCGGTCGCCGTCGGTGACGACGTCCACCGCGACCTCCGGCAGGGCCTCGGCGAGCGCCGTCGCCACACCGGCCGGGCCGAGGACGACCGCGCCCGGGTTCGCGGCGAGGATGCGTCGGACCTGCTCGGGCGTGACGTGGTCGGGGTGCTCGTGGGTGACGACGACGGCGACGACGCCGCTGACCTCGACCGGCCGGGTGAAGCCGCCGGGGTCGATGACGAGGCGAGCGTCGCCCTCGGCGAGGACCTGGCAGGCGTGTTCGAGCTTGGTGACCTCCATGGCGGCGACCCTACGCGGCGGCACGGGGGTGGGTGGCGGTAGCGGCCGCACGCGGCGCGCGCACTGCCCCGCCGCCCCGCTCAGCGCGACGGCGGCCCCGTCGTCGCCCGCACCACGAGGTGCGCCGGGGACGCCGCCAGGGGTGTCGCCTCGGCACCGTCCACCTCGGCCAGCACGGCCCGCGCCGCCGCCCGCCCCTGCGCGACCGGGTCCTGCGCCACCGTGGTGAGTCCCACGACCTCGCCGTACTCGTGCCCGTCGATGCCCATCACGGAGACGTCCTCGGGGACCGCGAGCCCGGCCTGCCGCGCGGCGACCACCACGCCGAGCGCCATCTCGTCCGAGGCGCAGAACACTGCGGTCGGCCGCACCCCGGCAGCGCCGGCAGCGCCGGCAGCGCCGGCAGCGCCAACAGCGCCAGCAGCGCCAGCAGCGCCAGCAGTGCCGGCAGCCCCAGCAGCGGCGCCGGCGGCGAAGAGCGCCCGCCCCGCGTCCACGCCCCCCGCGAACGAGAACCGCCCGTCCGCGATCCACGTCGACCGGACGGGGAGCCCGTGCGCGTGCATGGCCAGGGTGAACCCGTCCCGCCGCAGCCAGGGCACCGCCACGTTCATCCCGGCCTCGTCCTGCCCACCGACGTAGGCGATCTCGCGGTGTCCGAGCCCCACGAGGTGGTCGACCGCGACCCGGGCCACCGCCACGTCGTCGACGCCGACGTTCCGCAGGCCGGGCGCCGGTCCGCCGATGACAATCATTGGGTGGCGGGTGAGTTCGAGTTCGGCGCGTTCGGTCTCGTCGAGCACCAGGGACAACAGTACGAGCCCGTCGACGCGGTGCCGCAGCATGGATCGACGGAAGGAGCGGTCCCGGTCGCCCCCGGGGCCGCCGAGGTTGTACAGCACCAGGTCGTACCCGGCACGCCGCAGCTCGGCGTCGACGCCCCCGAGCGCCTTGACGTAGAACCAGCGGTCGATCACCGGCACCACGACGCCGACGGCCCGCTGCCGCCCGGTGGCCAGGCCCGCCGCCGCCGAGCTCGGCACGTACCCGAGTTCGTCGGCGACGCGCCGCACCTGGTCGATCGTGGTGTCGGCGACGCTCGACATCCCGCGCAGGGCGCGGGACACCGTGGACTTCGACAAGCCGGTGACGGTCGCGATCTCCTGGATCCCGGTGGACACTGCCGGGAGGCCCGTCAGCCGTCCGCCGGACGCGTCACGTCGCCACGGTGGCCGGCCTGCGCTGGCGCGGGCGCCGTCCGGTCCGCGCGGACCGGCCGGCGTCCGGCCGGTGCCAGGTCGTCCCAGCCGACGTGCCGGTGTGCCCGCGCCTCGACCGACGCCGACGCCGACCCCGACCCCGACGCCAACCCCGACCCCGAGCCCGACGGGACGGTCCGCGCGGCAGACGCCGGCGCGACCCGAGGACGCGTCGGCGCTGCCGCGTCGGCGCCCGCGCCGCCGATGCCGTCCGTCGAGGCCGCCCGCCGCAGGACCGACACGCGCCACCGGTCGAGGACGACGACACCGGCCACGAGGACCAGCAGGGTGAGTGCCCAACCGAGTGCCGGTCGACCGGTGAGCTCGCAGAACACCGTCACGGCGAGCACCAGCACGCCGAACATCCCGACGAAGCCGATCGCCTCCTCGATGCGGGCGGTGGGACGGGTGGGTCCGCGCTGTGCCACGGCCGTCAGCCCTTCACGCCACCGGCGGTGAGGCCGGCCACGATGCGCCGCTGGAACACGAGCACGAGGATCACGAGCGGGATCGTCACGATCGTGCCCGCCGCCATCACCGCGGTGTACGGCTCCTGGTGCGGGACGCTGCCCTGGAAGCCCGCGATCGCCACCGTGACCGGCTGCGTCGCGTCACTCGACAGCTGGGACGAGATCAGGTACTCGTTCCAGGACGAGATGAACGCCAGGATCGCCGTGGTGAAGACCGCCGGAGCGGCCAACGGCATGATGATCCGCCGGAACGCCTGCACCCGGGTGCACCCGTCGATACGTGCCGCCTCCTCGAGGTCCCACGGCATCTCGCGGAAGAAGCTCGCCAGCGTGTAGACGGTCAGGGGCAGCACGAACGAGATGCTCGGCAGGATCAGCGCCTGGTACGAACCCATCCATCCGATGTCCGTGAAGAGCTGGAACAGCGGCGAGATGAGGGCGACGCCCGGGAACATCGACGCGGCGAGGATCGCACCGGCGATGAGCGACTTCCCCCGGAACTCGAGCCGGGCCAGGGCGTAGGCGGCGCTCGTGCCGACGAGCAGCGCGATGATCGTCACCGTACCGCCGATGACGAGGCTGTTGAGCAGCGCCCGTCCGAGGTGGTTGCCGAGCGCGGTCGAGAACGCCGTCGTGTAGTTGTCGAGCGTGAAGTGCGTGAACCACGGGGTCGGGTCGAAGGTGTACCCGACGTCCCGGAACGACGTCACGATCATCCAGTAGAAGGGCAGCAAGCACCAGACCGCGATGACGGTGGCCTGGAAGCCGGTGCGGAGCTTCGACCCGGTGTTCCGCTTGATGCGGATCTGGGCGGCGTCGTCGACGCGGTCGCGGGAACGCGCCGCGGAGCGGGGCCGGTCGGCTGCGAGGGTCACTTGAGGTCCCCCTTCTGCTGGGCTGCCTGCGTCTGCACGACGTTCGCACCGAGGAACCGGACGAACACGAACGCGACGATGAAGATCACGAGGAACGTGATCGTGGAGAGTGCCGACGCGGAGTTGAAGCCCTGCCGGATCTGGTCGACCACGAGGATCGACAACGTGGTCGTCGCGTTGCCGGAACCGCCACCGCCGCCGGTGAGGATCGCCGGCAGGTCGTACATGCGCAGCGCGTCGAGCACGCGGAACAGGATCGCGACCATGAGCGCGGGCCGGACCAGCGGGAGCGTGATGTTCCAGAAGCGCTGGACCGTGGAAGCGCCGTCCATCTTGCCGGCCTCGTACACCTCCTCCGGGATGAGCTGGAGCCCCGCCAGGATGAGCAGCGCCATGAACGGCGTGGTCTTCCACGTGTCGGCGATGATCACCGCCCACCGGGAAGCCCACTCGCCGCTCGTCCAGAGGATCTGCTGGCCGAGCACGTGGTTGAGCACACCGTTCGCGTCGAAGATGAAGTACCAGAGCTTCGCGGTGACGGCGGTCGGGATCGCCCACGGCACGAGGATCGCCGCACGGACGAGGGCACGGCCCTTGAAGTTGCGGTTCATGATGATCGCCATCCACACACCGATGACGGTCTCGGCGAGCACCGTCACCACCGTGAAGAAGAACGTGTTGCCCATCGACACCCAGAACTGGCTACCGATGCTGCCGGGCGGGCAGGTGGTGTTGCCGCACTGCTGGGCGAGCCAGTGCACGTAGTTCGTGACACCGGCGAAGCCGCCCTGCACGAACAGGCCGGTGGCCTTGTCGAGCCCGGAGTCGAGTTGGAACGACTGGATGACGGCGCTGACGACGGGGTAGCCGATGACGATGGCGAGGAGCACGATCGTCGGACCGATGAGGTACACGGCCCAGCGGCCGTGCTCGGCGTTGAGCCCGCCCTTGCGCCGCTTCTGCGGCTCCATGCCGGTCGGGTTGGGGATGGCAGCGGGGATCTCGGTTGCTGCTGACACGTGACGGCCTCCTTGCCGGGGTGTGTCGGGACGCGAGTGGGGACGGACGGGAGGCGCGGTGCGGGCTGGCACCGCGCCTCCCGTCCGTCTGTGGTGACGGCTGGCCGCCGTCACCGGTGACGGCTAGTTGCCGCTGCTGGTGGCCGTCTTGAGGGCCGCCTGCATGTCCTTCATGGCTTCGTCGACGCTCTTCGAACCCTTGAGGGCCGCGTAGGTGTTGTCCTGGATCGCCTTCGTCACGGCCGGGTAGAACGGCGTGACCGGACGGGGCTCCGCGGACTCGATCGACTTCAACAGCGTGGGCAGGTACGGGAGCTTCGCCGTGAGCTCGGAGTCCGTGTAGAGGTCTCCCACGACCGGGGCCAGGGAGCCCTGCGTCGCGAAGAACTTCTGCGTCTCGTTCGACTCGAGGAACTCCAGGAAGTCGTGCGCCGTCGCCTTGTGCTTCGAGTACACGCTGATCGCCGCGTTGTGGCCACCGAGCGTCGACGCGCCGGTGCCGTCCGCGCCGGGGATGGGGGCGATCCCGAAGGTGTCCTTCACCTTCGACGACCCGTCGGTCTTGGCGAGGCTGTACACGTACGGCCAGTTGCGGAGGAACAGCAGCTTGCCGGCCTCGAACGCCGTGCGGCCCTGCTCCTCCTGGTAGGTGATCGCCTCGGCGGGGATGTTCCCGTCCTTGAAGGCGTCGACGAGGTTCTGCAGACCGGCCTTGGCGTCGCTCGTGTCGACGTCCGGCGTGCCGCTCTTGCCGAGGACCGAGCCGCCCGACCCGTTGATCGCCTCGGAGGCGTTCACGGTCAGGCCCTCGTACTTCGCGAACTGCCCGGCGTAGCAGCCGATGCCGTTGTCCTTCGCGATCTTGCAGTCCTGCATCATCTCGTCCCACGTCGTCGGGGGCGTCTTGACGAGGTCCTTGCGGTAGTAGAGCAGCGCGCCGTCCGACGTCTGCGGTGCCGCGTAGAGCGTGTCGTTGTACGTCGCGGTCTTGACCGTCGACGGCAGCAGCTTCGACGTGTCGATCTTCATCTTCCCGGTGAGCGGCGTGAGCCAGCCCTTCGCCGCGAACTCGGCGGTCCAGACCACGTCGACGTCCACGACGTCGTAGTTCGCGTCCTTCGCCTGGAAGTGCTGCACGAGGTCATCGTGCTGCTGGTCGGCCTGGTCCGACTGCTCCTTGAAGGTGACCTTCTCGTCCGGGTGGGCCTTGTTCCACTTCGCGATGAGCGGGCGGACGACGTTGGAGTTGTCCTTGCCCTGCACGTACGTGATCGGGCCGCGGCTGTCCTGGCCGCTCTTGCCGTCGTTCGACGCCGAGCTCCCGCTCGAGCAGCCGGTGAGCACGAGGCCGATCACGGCGACCCCTGCGACCGATGCGAACCGCACCTTGGCGCGTGATGTCTTCACAGCGTTTGTCTCCTCATCGAGATCACCAGGGGCGCCGATCGACTTCGACGACGCGGCCTGGAGCAGGCGACGCTGCCCGCTGGAGGAGGAACGTACGCCCGCTCCCGGCGTTCCGCAACCGGTTGCATCGACTCCGTGACCGGAGCGTGACCTCTCGGCGCCTCGGCCGTCCCCGGGTGAGCGCTCACACCTCGGGGCACGTCCGGTCCGAGCTGCGTGCGGAACCCCGCACGAACCCCGCCACCCGCTCCGCACGCCGTTGTCCGGGCGGGAGGACCGCCGTAGCGTCCGGGACATGACCCAGACCTCCTCCGTCACCGTGCCCGGTCCCCGCCGGGTGGTCAGCGTCGACCTCGACGCGCCACTGCCGCGGCTCGTCGCCGACGAGACCGGCTCCACCGCGCTGGTCGTCGGCTACCGTGACGGGCACCCGGTGAGCACGCTCGACGTCCTGCTGACCGACGACCCGGCCGACGCCGAACGCGCCATGACGGCACTCGTCACCGGGTCCGCGCGGGCGTCCGACGCCGCGGAGACCCCGGTGCCCGACGAGGACCTCCCGATGATCTCGATCGTCGTGTCGACGGTCGTCGGCCGCGTCGAGGACCTCGGCAAGCTCCTCGACGTCCTCGAGCACATCGACTACCCGCGCCACGAGGTGGTCCTCGTCGACAACCGCGTGCGGGTCCCCGAGCACGACGCGCTCCCGGCCCTGCTGGAGGGGCGCACCGTGCGGCTCGTCACCGAACGACGCCCGGGTTGCTCGGCCGGGCGGAACGCGGGTGTCGCGGCCGCACTCGGCGAGGTCATCGCGTTCACCGACGACGACGTCCGCGTGGACCCGCAGTGGTTGCGGATGATCGGCACGCGCTTCGTCCGCGAACCCCAGCTCTCCGCGGTCACCGGCATGATCCTCCCCGTCGAGCTCGAGACTCCGGCGCAGATCTGGTACGAGGCGTACTACGGCGGCTTCAGCGGCGAGCGGCAGTTCGAGCCGGTGACGATCGTCCCGGACGACGTCCCCGGAGCCATGCGGCACGCCCGCGTCTCCGCGATCGCAGCAGACGGCTCGGTCCGCAAGCACTTCGCGGTCTACGGCATCGGCGGCTACGGCGCCGGCGCGAACTGGGCGGTCCGCCGCTCGGCGTTCGACGCGGCCGGCGGGTTCGACAACACGCTCGGCGCCGGTGTCCCCGCGCGCGGCGGCGAGGACCTCGACATCTTCATCGGCATCCTGTGGGGTGGCGGCCGCATCGGCTTCGAGCCGCGTGCCGTCGTGCACCACCGCCACCGTCGCGACCTCGAGGGGCTGCACCACCAGCTGCACTCCAACGGCGTCGGCTTCACCGCGCTGATGTGCGCGCTGATCCTCAAGGACCGTCGGCACCTGACCGCACTCACGCGCCTGATGCCCGTCGCCGCGAAGATCAAGACGAAGCAGCTCGTGACCCGTCTGGCCGGCCGTCGTGACGCGGCGCCGGAGACGATGACCGAGGCGTCCACGACCCGGATCCCGCGTTCCCTGGCCTACCACGAGTTCCGCGGCTTCCCGGCGGGTCCGGCGGCGTACTTCCGCAGCCGCAAGTTCTGGAAGGACGTCGAGGAGGGGCGCTTCCGCCCCTGATCGCCGACCCCGAGACCGACGGGAGGCCCGTGGCAGCGTCGCCGCGGGCCTTCCGTCTGCCCCGGGGCCGGCGCCCGCGGCCGTGCTGCCGGTTGTTGCCCGTGCAAGGAGCGACGAAGCGGCTGTCGTACGACGACCACGATGTCGCACGATGCGGACGCAACCGTTGCACGCGCACGGAGCGACAAGGCGGCTGTCGTACGACGACCACGATGTCGCACCATGCACACGCACGCAGTTGCACGCGGCACCGGTCGTTGCACGAGCAAGATGCGACACAACGGTTGTCGTACGACGACCACGATGTCGCACCATGCACGCGCAACAGTTGCACGCGCACGAGGCGACACAACGGTTGTTGCACGACGACCACGATGTCGCACGATGCACATGCATGCAGTTGCACGCGGCGCCGGTCGTTGCACGCGCAAGATGCGACACAACGGTTGTCGTACGACGACCACGATGTCGCACCATGCACACGCACGCGGTTGCACGCGCAACGAGCGACACCCGCCGCAGCCCCGACGCGACGGAACCCGCCCCCGTGCCCGCCCCTCAGCGCGCCGCGCGCCGTGCCCGCAGGTACCGGACCGGGCCGCCCAGCGCCGCCACGAGCTCGACGCGCTTCAGCCCGGCCGTCGCGTCGCGGAACGCGTCGTCGACCGGCCATCCACCCACGGCGTCGACCGCAGCCGACACCTGGTCGGCACCCGCGCCGTCACCGCCCGTCCCCTGCCCGAGCGCGCCCAGCTGACGGAGGGCCCCCACCGCGCGCCGGAGCACGGCGAACGCGGTCCGAGGACGCAGCATCAGCTTGGCGACCCAGGCGCCGAGCCCCGTGCCGTACCCGAGGGCCTGCGCACGCAGCGCCTCCCGGTCCGGACGGTGCTTGTGCCAGACCACGGCGGACGGCTCCACGGCGAGCGCCCCGCCCGAGAACAGCACCCGGGTGAAGAGGTCGGGGTCCTCCCCCGCGCGCGCCGGCGTCCCGGGGCCGAGTGCCACGTCGAAGCCGCCGAGCGCGAGCGCCGCCGACCGACGGAGCGACATGTTCGCGCCGGTGCCGAAGGCACCGACGGAGAACGGGAAGAGCGGGAGGTCCGCGGGCGGCTCCGACGTCCGGAAGACCCGACGTTCGGTGTTCCGCGCCCAGGTCACCCGCTCGTCGAAGTACCGCTGCGTCGGGGTCCGGAGTTCCCCGCTCGGCACGAGGCCGGTCACGCAGACGACGTCCGCGTCGCGGGCGTACGCGTCGGCGAGCGCGGCGAGCCAGTCGCGGTCGACGACCACGTCGTCGTCGACGAAGGCGACCACGGCCCCGGACGCGAGGGCGAGACCGGCGTTCCGTGCCCGCGAGACGCCGGGTCGCGCCTCCAGGACGTAGTGCAGCCGGGCGTCCCCGAACGACGCGACCACGTCGCGCGTCGCGGCGGTCGTCGGGGCGTTGTCGACGACGAACACCTCGAGGTCGTCGTAGGCCGACGCGAGGACCGAGCGGACGCAGCGCCGGACGTCGTCCGGCCGGTCGCGGGTCCCGATGACGACCGAGATCCTTCCGACGGGCGCTCCGGTCGGGACGGACGGGAGGCGCGTGGTGCGCAGGTCGCGCAGCGCGGCTCCCAGCTCGGCAGGGTCCACCGCCCCACCCGCGTCGACGGCGACGTCGACGAAGCCGGCGACCTCGCGGCCGTCGCGGACGAGCAGCCGCGCGCGGCGGAAGCCAGCGGCGCCGTCGAGCTCGACGGCGGAGGCGGCGAGCGCCTCGCGCCGGTCGACCGCGCCGACCCAGGCGGCGCCGGACCAGGCCGGGGCGTCCGGTGCGGGCATCGCGGGCGCGAGCGTGAGGACGGGCGCAGCGGTGGCCTGGTGGTCGGTCATGCTCCGATGCTCCGGTGGGGTGCGCTGTCGGTCAACGACGGGGCCGGGGGTTGCGGCGACGGTCGCACGTCTTGCGGTTTGCCGCCACCGGAGGCCCCGCGCCCCGTAGGATCGACGGGACGCCCCGGTGGCAGGACGCCGGGCACGAGGAGGACGCATGCCGCTGGGCCCCACGACCGAGCTCGGCGCCGACCTCCCGTCGGAGCGGACGGTGCTCGTGGTCGACGCCGCGACCTGCGTCTGCGGTCACGTGCAGGACGCGCACGAGCACTACCGGCCCGGGTCGGACTGCGCGCTGTGCGACTGCCCGAAGTTCCGCAGGAAGCGCTGATCAGGGCCCGGTTCCGCGCCTGATCCCGCCGTCTCCGGACGCCGGTCCGGACGTGCCGCGCACGGCCGGTCTGCGGGAAACCGCCGCTTCCCCGCAGAGGCCCCCGATCGCCTTGTCGGCCCCGGAACGCCGCGGTTAGCGTCGCGTCCATGGCCATCTCCCCCGCCGCTCCGGCGTGCATCGTCCTCGCGCACGAGGACCCCGCGCACGTGCACCGGCTGGTCGAGGCACTCGACCCGTTCCCGGTGTTCCTGCACTGCGACGCGCGGACGCCGGACACGGTGTTCCGGGCGATGACCGAGGGGCTCCCCGAACGGGTGCGGCTGCTGCCGCGCATCCGCACGGGCTGGGCGAAGTGGGAGAACGTCGCCGCCGAGGTCGAGGGGTACCGCGCGGCACTCGCCGAGACGGACGCGAGCCACGTGGCCGTCCTGACCGGCAGCGACTACCCCCTCGCGCACCCCGACGAGATCCGTGCGCTCCTCGCCGCGCACCGTGAAGAGTCGTTCATCGCCACGAACCCCCTGCCGTACCGTGAGTGGGGCCGGGACGGGGGCGTCGGTCGGATCCGGTTCCGGCACTGGGCGTGGCAGAAGCAGATGATCCGCCTGCCGGTCCCCCGCCGGGTCCCCCGTGACGTCGTGTTCGCCGGCGGCTCGCAGCTCAAGGTCCTCGCCCGTCGGCACGCCGAACGCGTGGTGGACACCGTCGACCGCCGTCCGGACCTCGTGCGCTTCTGGCGGAGGACGTGGGTCGCCGACGAGACGTTCGTGCCGTCCGTGCTCAGCTCCCCGTCGCTCACCCCCGGGTTCGCCAACGAGCACGTGCCCCACGGGCTCTGGTGGATCGGGTGGGACGGGACGGCACGGAAGAGCCCGCCGTGGCTGACCACCGCCGACGCCGGGCGGCTGCTCGAGCGGCGCACGATGCCCAACGTCGACGTGCCGCACCTGTTCGCACGGAAGTTCTCGACCGAGCTGAGCTCGGACCTGCTCGACGTGGTCGACGGGGCGTTCGGGCTGCGGGGCGCCGCAGCGTCAGCGGACCCGGCGTCCGCACGGCAGGTGGTGACTCCGTGACGCTCCCCCCGCAGACCCGCCGCGAGGCGCGTGCCGCACGGGAGGCCGGGGAGGCCCGCTCCGCCGAGGCGCCGTCGGCGCCCGTCCAGGAGTCGGTCGACACGGGCAGCGTCGCGGTCCGCAAGGGCTCGTCCGCCCTGTTCGGCCGCGGGCTGCTCTACGTCGTCGTCTGGTCGATGCAGCTGGTCGTCTCCTCGCTCATCTCCCCCGTCCTGGCCCACCTCATGCCACCGGCCGAGTTCGGCGTGCTGGCATCGGCGATCGCGCTGTACCAGGCGCTCGTCGTCCTGGCGGTCGCCGGCATCGACCAGGCGTCGGTGCTCCAGCGGGCCGAGGACGGCGACGACCGTCGCGCCCGCGGACTCCTGGCCGTCGGCATGGTCACCGCGACGATCGTCACCGTCGTCGCACTCGCGACGATCCCGCTTTGGGGTGACGCCGCCGGGTTCGTCGGCGCGCACCCGCTGCTCCTCGTCGCCGTGCTCTGGACCGGTCCGGCGGCGGTCGTGCAGATCGCCCTCGCACTCCTCGTCGCGCAGGACCGCATCAAGGTGTTCGCCGTGACGAGCCTGCTCTCGTCCATCGGTGGCTCGATCATCGGACTCGGGCTGCTCGCCCTCGTGCACGCCGACGCCACGACGTACGCGTGGGGCGGCGTCGTCGCCCAGGGAGTGGCCATGGTGATCGGCATCGCCGCCACCCGGCCCCGTCTCGCCGGCCTCCTCGACCGCCGGACCACGGTCCGGGCGTTCCGGCTCGGCATCCCGGTCGCGCTCGGCAACCTGTCGTACTTCGTGCTCAACGCGGGCGACCGCATCGTCGTGCAGCGGCTCCTCGGCCCGGAGGAGGTCGCGCGCTACCAGATCGCGTACGTGGTCGGCTCCGCGGTCATCCTGCTCCTGACGTTCACGAACCAGGCCTGGGCGCCGCACTTCGCCGCACTCCGCGACGCCGAGGCCCGTCGACGGCTCGCGATGCACTCCCGTGACGAGCTGTACAAGATGCTCGCACCCGTGCTCCTCGCGGTCACGCTCGTGTCGCCCGTCGCCCTCCCGATCCTCGCTCCGGCTTCGTACCGGGTCCACGAGCTCACGCTCGTGGTCTTCATCGTCGCCGTGACCGCGCTGCCCGTCGTGGCCAGCGGCGCGACCGGCCGCCTGTTGCTCATCGAGCGCCGCGGTGTCGTCGTGGGTGTCATCGCCGCCGTCGCCGGCGCGGCGAACATCGGCGCGAACCTGTTGCTCGTCCCGGTCTTCGGGATCGCCGGTGCCGCCCTGGCGACCGTGCTCTCCTACATCGGGCTCGCGGCGCTGCAGCTGCTCGTCACCACGGACCGCCGGAGCTGGCGCGGACCACGGCTGCGGGTGGTCCTCCCCCTCGCCGTGGCCCTGGGGATCGCCGCCGCCTCGCTGTTCGTGCCGCAGGACGCGCTCTGGAACTGGTTCCGGGTGGCCGGTGTCGTCGCGTGCCTGCCCTGGTTCTTCCGTCGGCTGCGTGCGGCTCGAGGTGGCACGGCCTGATCGGTGTGGTCGGTCGTGCGCCGGTCAGCGGTGGGTCGTGCGTCGGTGGAGCGGGCGGCCGGTGGCGCGCCGCTCGGTGCGGCGGGCGGCCGGCGGCGCGGCGGGCCGTGATGCGCTCGGTCCGCAGTGCGGCGGGCCGCAGTGCGGCTGGCCGCGCAGCCCGCCGCCGAGAGTCGGACCGCAGCCGGCCGGCCCCTGCTGGACGGCGACGGCCCTGACCGCGCGGGCCTTGTCCCGACGGGGACGGGCGCGCTCTCCACACGCTGCATCCGGGGCGCGCGGCCCCGGTCTGGACCGCAGCCGCGGGTGGGCCACACCCCGAGCGGGCGGGCGCGCGGGTGGGCCACACCCCGAGCGGGCGGGCCCGCGGGTGGGCCACACCCCGAGCGGGCGGGCGCCAGTGGCCCCGGCCCTGGCCCCGGCCCTGACCTCGACTTCGGCCCAAGCCTCGGCCTCGGCCCCGGAGCCGAACGGTCTCGCTCAGCCCCCGTCGGCCGCCGAGGGATCCTTCGCGATCCACGAGCCCCGCTCCGGGACCTCCGCCCGCCCGGACGGCAGCGACGCCTCGGGTCGCGCCCCCGGCGCCGGGACGTCGATCGTCAGCCAGTCGACGAGCAGGGACCCGGCTGCCGTGCGGGGCGGGTGGCCGCCGTTCGACCCGGCCTGCACGACGAGGTGCATCCGCGCCGTCGGGATGCTCTCGGTCGTCGTGCCGATCACGTCGCCGTCCACCAGGAAGGACATCCGCGACGGCGTCCACTCGATCGTGTACGTGTGCCAGTCCGCGAGCGACGCGCGCGTCTCGTACTGCAGGCACTTCTGGGCGGGGTCCTGCAGGCAGTGCACGTTGAGGTGCGCCGGCAGCCCGAGGGCGCCCTCGGGGAAGTCGACCTCGCCGTCGGACCAGACGTTGTCGTCGCTCCAGAGCAGCACCGCGACGCCGTAGCCGTCGACCCGGTCGCTCTTCATGCGGATGCTGTACCGGCCGGAGGTCTGCCCGCCCCACTGCCCGTCGACCAGCGGGACGAGGCCGCCGGCGAGCGGCGTCCCGCCGTCGGTGGTGCGGAGGTGCATGTCGAGCACGCCGTCGTGGGTCGACAGCGTCGACGCCTGGTAGCGACCGGTCCCGGCCGTGTCGGCGAAGCCGTGGTACACGGAGAACCGGTCGGCGTACCGCGACTCGAACCGGCCGGTGGCGGCGTCGTCGCCGAAGTCCTCGGAGAACACGCGCTCCCAGGGCCCGCCGTCCGACCTCGGCATCACCACCCCGCTCGGGTCGACGCCGTCGGCTGCCGGGGCACTCGCGGTCCCCGGACCGCCGGGTGCCGAGGCAGCAGCCGCGACCACGCCGGCGGCGACCACGAGCGCTCCGGCTGCGATCGCCGTGCGGCGACCCCGGCCGGCCGGGCGGCCGCGGTGCCGCGCGAGGCCGGTGCCGTGCGCCGGTCCGGCGCCGTGTGCTGCGGCCGCGGAGGCCGCGATGCTCGTGTCGCGCGCTGGGACGCCACCCGACGTCACGCCTGGGTCTCGGTCGTCACGGGGATCCGTCACGAGTCGTTCACGGCTG
Organism: Curtobacterium sp. L1-20; assembly: GCF_048755855.1. GTDB lineage: Bacteria > Actinomycetota > Actinomycetes > Actinomycetales > Microbacteriaceae > Curtobacterium. The sequence continues at coordinate 2,829,817 of NZ_CP151473.1, forward strand.
CCGTGGCGTGCCCGAGCGTCGCCGGGTCAGGCCGTCGCATGGCGCAACCCCTCCTGGGTGAGCTCGTACATCGCCGTGGTGCCCGAGGACCAGACCCGCTTCCAGTACGGCGACTTCGCCATCTCGGCCGCGAGCTGCTGGTAGTCGGCGTCGCTCTGGTACCCGTAGCGGGCGTCGTACGCGCCGAACGGCTCGGCGACCAGGGCGTAGTACTTCGTCGCCGGCCACTGCTCGACCAGCTGCCGGGTGATGTCCGACACGTCGGAGCGGGCGTCGTACCCGCCGGTCGGGTCGGGGTAGGGGCCGAGGGCTTCGCGCGTGAGGTAGCCGACGTCGAAGTACCGGGCCCCGGTGTTGCTCGGGACGGCGTTCGCCGAGCCGGTGAGCAGCATGAGCGACCCCTTCGGCGCGGTGCGGTCGAACAGCTCCGTGGCCTCGGACTGGCTGCGGGTCATGACGCGGTTCCAGTCGAGCGCGGTCTGCCCGAAGGAGCCGACGGCGACGAGCGCGGCGACGGCGGCCGCGGCGACGAGGACCCGGACCGCGGTCGGACGGAAGGCCCGTTCGGCGGCGGCGCCCAGCCGGGCGAGGCGTCCGCTCGGCATCGGGAGCGCAGCCGCGAGGACGGCGATCCACGGTGTCGCGAACAGCACGACGCGGAAGATGCCCTCCTGGCCGTAGTTCGTCGCGACGAGCAGCGAGATCGGGCTCGCGGCGGCGACGAGCAGCCCCCAGTGCAGGCGGTCCCGGCGCACCAGGACCGTGATGAGCGCGACGAGGCCGAGCACGACGAGCGCGGCCGCGGGGACGTCGAACGCCAACCGGGTGACGAGCGGCTTCGGCAGCACCGTCATGTCGTGCGACGGCGGCTGCACGTTGTCGAACACCCGACCGACGGCACCGAGCGACAGGAACTTGTCGAGCACGCTGCCGTTCATGACGGCGAAGACCACCGCGGGGACGAGGACGACCACGGGCAGCCACCACGGCCGGACGAGCTTGAAGACCACGAGGACCACGAGTGCGGCCACGGAGAGGTACGGCGAGATCTGGTGGGTGACGGCGAGTACGACGCTGATCGCGGCGATCGCGATGATGCGCGACAGTCCGACCTTGCGGGCGAGCGGCTTCGCGCCCGCCGCGGTCGTTGCCCGGTCCCCGTCGACGCCCGCGCCGGCAGCCGAGCGCAGCGGGGCGGTGGCGAGGACGAGGATCACGAGCGACATCAGGATGCCCGTGGACTGCGGCGAGAAGTAGGTCGTGTTCAGGGAGCCCGTCATCGCCGTGAGCAACGCGGCGATCCAGGGGCGTCGGTCGCCGGGCAGCCAGTGCGCGGCGAGCACCCCGACCGCGATGGTCGTGCTGAACGCGAGCAGGACAGGGACCCACGCCGCGATCAGCATGGCGTTCACGATCCCGCCCACGTCGGCGACCCACGCGCCGCCGGCGAACAGGCCGGACCACGTCTGGAAGATGTCCGCGGCCGGGTTCGTCCCGCCGTACTGGCGGATGTACTCGAGCACGCCGATGTGGCGGGCAGCCGCCATCACGGTGGGGACGCCGTACGTGATCGCCTGTGCGAGCTGGACGACACCGCCGAGGACGACGACGGGGACGGCGAGACCGCGGCCCCGGACGAGCGCCACGACGGCGGCGGCGACGACGATCAGGAGGCCGACGACGAGGCCGGGGCCGAGCGAGCCGAACAGGCCGGCCGGGACCGGGTCGCCCATGTGGGTGAGCGCGGCGACCACGACGACGACCAGCCCGACGAGCGAGGTCAGGGTCACCGTGGTGGTGGTGTCCCAGCGTCGGCGGGCGGGGGCCACACCGGACACCGTCGCCGGGTGCGCGAGTCGGGTCCGGCGCAGTTCCGTGAGGTCCCGCGGCACGGACACGGCGACCGACACCGCGGTGAGCAGGACGACCGCGACGAACGGCACGATCGGCGCCCACACGTGGAACGTGGCCATCGTGTAGCCGATCGCGATCGTCCCCACGAGCGAGGCCGTCACGGCGAACACCGAGAAGCGCGCGAGCGGCATCGGACGGACGAGCAGCAGCGGCCCGACGCCGAGCAGTGCGAACAGGAACACCCCGATCGCACTCGCTCGGACGACCGGCAGCCCGGTCACGGATCCGAGCGCGGCGACGACGAGTGCGAGGACGGGCAGCACGGCGGCCACGAGGCGGGCCTCGGGACCCATCGCGCCGGAGACCACGTGCCGTGCCGGCCCGGCTCCGTCGAGGCCACGCTCCAGCTCGTGGCGTCCCTTCGCGGTGCGGTCGATGGTCCCGGCACCGCCGAGACGTTCCCGCAGCGCGAGGAACGGCGCACTCACCACGGACCGACGTTCGACACCACGCAGGTGACGCGCCGTCGCGGCGAACTCGGCGTCCACCGCGCCCGACGACCGCGACCCGACGGACGGACCCGACCCCACGGACGAACCCGACCCGATCGACGAGTTCGACCCGATTGACGAGTCCGACCCGATCGACGCCGCCGGTGCGACGGACGCGCCCGTGGCCGCGGGCACGCTCCCGACCGAGGACGGTCCGTCCACCCGGTCGGCGTCGTCGACGCTGCCGGACCCGGCACCGTCGATCGACGTCACACGGTCTCCCTGCTCCAGGCCGAGGCGGGCGAACCCGTCGAGCGCGTCGGGCAGGGCGTCGACCGAGGCGGCGAGCGTGTCGCGGTCGAGGGCGTTCTTGGTCATCCAGGCTCCGAGTCCGTGGCCGTGTGCGGCAGCGGCGCTGCGGAGCGACGCGACGTCGTCCGCCGTCCGCTGCCAGGCGATCGCGGCGGGTTCGACGGCGATCGCGGACCCGGCGACGAGCAGTCGGGTGAAGAGGTCGAGGTCGTCGCCGCCGCCGACGCGGGTGCCGGGGCCGAAGGCGGTGTCGAAACCGCCCAGGCGCAGCACGGTGGCACGGTGGACGGCGAGGTTCGCGCCGGTCCCGTACTCCGACGCGGCGAAGGGGTGGCGGACGCTCGTGTCGCTCGCCGTGGTGTCGTCGCGCATCCGGTGCACACGACGCCGGACGGTCCGCGCTGCGGCGGTCCGGTCGTCGTGCCAGCGCTGGGCGGGCGTCCGGAGCTCGGCGCTCGGGACGAGCCCGGTGACGCAGGCGACGTCCGGGTCGGCGATGAACGCCGACGCGAGCGCTTCCAGCCAGCCGGCGTCCACCACGGAGCCCTCGTCGACGAACGCGACGACCTCGCCGGTGGCGGCGAGGAGTCCGGCGTTGCGGGCAGCGGCCTGTCCCCCGACGGGCGCCGCGATGGTGGTGACGCGACGTCCGCCGATCACGACCGTGGAGGGGCGGTCCTCGTCCGCGGCGTGCGAGACCACGACGACGTCGAAGTCCGGGTGGCCGTTGGCGAGGACGGACCGCATCGTGTCCCCGGCGGCACCGTCGGTGCAGAGCACCACGGAGACGGACGGCAGGTCCTGACCTGCTGCCGGCCGTCGTCCGGGTGCCGGCATCGGCCGGATCGCCCGCTGGAGGGTTCGGACGTCGATCGTCGGACCGATGCGCCGACGCTCGGTGATCTCGGCCTCGACGAACCCGAGGGGCTCGCCGTGGTCGCGGACCAGCAGGCGCGCGCGACGGTACCCCTCGGCACCGACGAGGGCGATGACGTCGCGGTGGCTCGACGCGTGCACGTCGGCACGGTCGACCTCGCCGACCCACAGCGCCCCGTCCCAGGTCGGCGCGAGCGGGCCGGCGACGACGGGCGAGACCACCATCGCCAGGGTCGCGCGCGTCACCGTGTCACCACCGGGCGACGGGCGGCACGCTCGGCGGGTGCGGTGACGACGACGCCGCCGAGCAGACGACCGACCGCGTACCCGGTCACCGTCGAGGCGACCGAGACGACGATCGCGAGGGCTCGGGGGCCGCCGCCGCGACCGAGGCCGCGCAGTTCCCGGAGCAGCGCGCCGGGCAGCACCTTCGTGAGGTAGGTCTGCTCGCTCGAGAGCGAGTCGCCCGTCCCGACCCGCCGGCTCAGCACGGCCTTGGAGATGCCCTCGTAGTAGCTCCGGCGACGCAGGTAGCGCATGGTGACCCGGTCCGGGGAGACCCGGTGCGAGACGTTCGAACGCGGTTCGTGCCGGATGCGGGCACCGGGGCGCGCCTGGGCGATGCGGATGCACATCTCCGTCTCCTCGCAGCCGAGCGGCTGGTTGCCGACGCGACCGATGCCCGACCGGAAGCCACCGGCCAACAGGATCGCTTCGCGACGGAACGCCATGCTCGACCCGATGACGTTGCGGACGTCACCGGCCGTCTCGGGCAGACCGCGGTAGCTGCAGCCGACGATCCAGAGCAACTCGTCCGGGTACGGGCCGGCCCCGGTGGCGTCCGGCCAGGACGGGGTGGCCCGTCCGCCGACACCCACCACGTCCGGGTCCTCGAGCGCGGCGAGCATGTGGCCGAGCCAGTCCTCGTCGGCGGTCGCGTCGTCGTCGAGGAACGCGACCACGTCGGCCTCGGTGAGGGCGACGCCGGTGTTCCGGGCGCCGGACAACCCGCGGTCCTCGGAGTTCTCGACGACGCGGAGCTCCGGCCACCGCGCCGCGGCGCGGGCGAACAGTTCCGGCTCGTGGTCGATCACGACGACGACCTCGGGAGCCTCGGGCTGCCGCTTGGCGGACTCGACGCTGTCCTGCAGGTCACCCCAGCGCTGCTGCGTGTACGCGCAGATGACGACGGCGACGGTCGTCACGCGACGTCCCCCTCGAGGGCGCCGACCGGAGCGGCCGACGTCGCCGGGGCGACCGGCGCGGCCAGGTTCGGCGCGATGGTGGTGGGCGCGGTGCTGTCGGGGGCGCTGACCGGGGACAGCGGCGACCCGGTGGCCGGAGCGGCCGCGACGGTGCTGCCGTCGACGGCGGCGACCCGGACCCGGGCGTGCGCACGGGCGGCACGACGACGCTCGTGCATGATCGACTTCAGCACGCGGATGCCGTCGGTCACGGCGTTCAGGTTGCTCGTGCCGTGCACGCGGAGCTTCTCGTGGCTCGGCACCTCGGTGATCGCGAGCTCCGCCGCGGACCAGCGGCAGGTCAGGACGGTCTCGATCTCGAACCCGTCGCCCCAGAGCATCGAGCCGTCGGCCGGACGGGGCAGGGTCGAGGACAGCAGCCCGATCTTGGGCAGGACGTCCGCCCAGAAGGCGTTGTAGCCGTAGCAGAGGTCGCTGTAGCGGGTGCCGAGGATCACGTTGCAGAGGACGTTGAGGCCGCGGTTGCCGAGGTTGCGGAGGATCGTGATGTCGTCGCTGCCGCCGCCGTGGGCGTAGCGCGTGCCCTTCGCGACGTCGGCGCCGTCCACCAGCGCCTGCACGAAGCGCGGGATCTCGTCGGAGTCGGCCGAGCAGTCCGCGTCGAACATGACGACGACGTCGCCGGTCACCGCCTCGAAGCCGCAGACGAGCGCGTTGCCCTTGCCCTTGCGGGTCTGGTGCACGACGCGGATCTCGGGCATGAGGCGCTGGGCGGTGGCAACGGTGTCGTCGACCGAGTTCCCGTCGACCAGGATCACCTCGTGCACCGGCGGCAGCTTCGGGAGGATGATCTCGAGGTTGCGGGCCTCGTTGCGGGCGGGGATGACGACGGAGACCCTCGGGTCCCTCGGACGAACGGTGGAGGCGGACATGGTGCTCCTGTCGGGTTCAGGGTGCATTCGGGTCGCTGGGAGGTCCGGCGAAGCCGCGGTGCGGGCTGCGACGACGCGGGTACGTGCGTCTCGGGTGCCGGCGGGGCGCGGGTACGACGCCACCGGTGCGGGATGAGTCGAGGAGTCTTCCCCCGCGCATCAACCCTCGCCGCGGGCCGGGTGAGGGTCAATGCGGCGTGCGGTCCCTTGCGGACCCCCGAGTGCCGATACGGAAACCCGCAACGGCGCGGGGCGCCGTACGGGGCCGGCCGGACGACGGCGGGTCGCACTGCGGTGCGCGCCTCGGCCCACCAGCGGCCGGGAGGCGCGGTGCGGGCCCGCACCGCGCCTCCCGGCCGCCGGTGGGCGCCACCAGGGCCGGCCTCACGGTCCCGCCGGACGTCACCGATCGGATCGGCCGTCGCGGAGACGGCCGGGCGTGTCCGGAGCCGGACGCCCGTGCGGTCAGCCGTCCGCGAGCGGCGTGGCGGCACCCGCGCGCGTCACGCGCCGAGAACGGAACAAGCCCCCGGGGAGTCCCGGGGGCTTGTTGATCGAGTGCTGGGGTACCTGGACTCGAACCAAGAACGACGGTACCAGAAACCGCTGTGTTGCCAATTACACCATACCCCAAAGGCCCGGAGGCCTTCGGTCCCGGTTGCCCGGGGCACGATCAACTACTGTACAGCATCCCGAGGGTCCGTGAGACCACCGACGAGGTCTCGGTGCACCGCGGCGGCCGTGACGGCGCCGTGTCCCGCGGCGACGATGAGCTGTTCCGGGCCCGGCGGCGTCACGTCGCCCACCGCGTAGAGGCCCGGGACGGAGGTCCGGCCCGAACGGTCGACGACCAGGAGCCCTTCTGCGTCACGGGTGGCTCCGGCGTCGATCCAGTCGAGGTCGGCGTGCCACCGCGGCCGGACGAACCCGCCGGTCCGCGGCTCCACGTGGCCGTCGGCGAGCCGGACACCCGTCATGCCGGAACGATCCCCCTCGAGGTCCGCGACCGGCCGTTCGTCCACGCGGACGCCCGCGTCCTGCAACCGGCTGCGCCCCGCGTCGTCGAGCGCGTCGGAGCCGTTCGTGTACACGACCAGGTCGTCCGCCCACGACGCGATCAACAGCGCACGGTCGACCACGTCGTCCGTCTCGCAGATGAACGCCAGGGGCTCGCGGGCCTTCTCGTACCCGTCGCACTCCACGCAGCTGTGCACCGCCGTGCCGTAGAACGCACGGAGCGTGGGGAGGTCGGGGAACTCCTCGCGCAGACCGGTGGCCACCACGACCGCGCGGGCGGACGCGTCGAGCTCGGTGCCCCGCCACGAGCCGTGCACCGACCAGCCGTCGCCGTCGCGCGTCACGCGGTCGACGACCGCCTGCACGACCGTCGCTTCCTCGTAGCCCTCGACCTCGGCACGGCCGAGCTTGCGGAGTTCCAGGGGCGAGACACCGTCCCGCGTCAGGAACCCGTGGGACCGGAGCGTCGCGGCGTTGCGTGGACGGTTCGCGTCGACGAGCAACACCGTCCGCCGAGCGCGCACCAGGTTGAGCGCCGTGCTCAGCCCCGCCGGACCGGCACCGATGACGACGACGTCGACCGCGACCCGGTCCGGTGCGGCCACGTCAGCGGTCCGCGAGACGGCGCAGGCGCGTGACGGTGGAGTCCTTGCCGAGGATCTCCATCGACTCGAACAGCGGCGGGCTGATGCGGCGACCCGAGACGGCCACGCGCAGGGGGCCGAAGGCCACACGCGGCTTCAGGCCGAGCCCGTCGATCAGGGCCGCGCGCAGGGCGCCCTCGATCGCCTCGGTCGTCCAGGTGTCCAGCGGCTCGAGCGCGGCGATCGCGGCGCGCAGGACGTCGCCGGCGTCCGCCTTGAGCGTGCCGAGGGCATCCTCCTCGACCACCAGGTCGTCGTCCGCCGTGAAGAGGAACCCGAGCATCGCGGGGGCCTCGCCGAGGAGCTGCATGCGCTCCTGCACGAGCGGAGCGGCCTTCGCGAGCACGTCCCGCTGCTCAGGCGTCACCGGGTCCGACAGGAACGCCGACAGGTACGGCACGAGCCGCGCACGGAAGTCGTCGGCGTCCAGCAGACGGATGTGGTCGCCGTTGATCGCCTCGGCCTTCTTGTGGTCGAAACGCGCCGGGTTCGGGTTGACGTCCGTGACCTCGAACACGTCGACCATCTCGGAGATCGAGAACACGTCGCGGTCGGCGCCGATCGACCACCCCAGCAGCGCGAGGTAGTTCACCAGGCCCTCGGGGATCATGCCGGCCGCACGGTGGTGGAAGAGGTTCGACTCCGGGTCGCGCTTGGAGAGCTTCTTGTTGCCCTCCCCCATCACGTAGGGCAGGTGGCCGAACACCGGGATGTACCGGGCGATCCCGATCTCGTACAGCGCCTCGTAGAGGGCGATCTGCCGCGGCGTCGAGGACAGCAGGTCCTCGCCGCGCAGCACGTGTGTGATCTTCATCAGGGCGTCGTCCACCGGGTTGGTGAACGTGTACAGCGGCTTGCCGTTCGGACGCACCACGACGAAGTCCGGGAACGTGCCCTGCTTGAACGTGATCTCGCCGCGCACGAGGTCCTGGAAACTGAGGTCGCGGTCGGGCACACGCAGCCGGAGCGCCGGCTCGCGCCCCTGGTCGCGGAAGGCCTGGCGCTCCTCCTCGGTGAGGTCGCGCTCGTGGTTGTCGTAGCCCTGCTTCGGGTCGCGCCCGGCGGCCTTGTTGCGCGCCTCCATCTCCTCCGGCGTGACGTACGACTCGTACACGTGACCGGCGGCCTTCAGCCGGGCGATGACGTCCTCGTAGACGTCAGCACGCTCGGACTGCCGGTAGGGGCCGTGCGGTCCCCCGGCCTCGACGCCTTCGTCCCAATCGAGCCGGAGCCACCGGAGCGCGTCGAGGATCTGTCCGTAGGACTCCTCGCTGTCCCGCGCGGCATCGGTGTCCTCGATGCGGAAGACAAGCTTGCCGCCGGTGTGCCGCGCGTACGCCCAGTTGAACAGGGCGGTGCGGATGAGACCGACGTGCGGCGTGCCGGTCGGACTCGGGCAGAAGCGGACACGGACGTCGGAGCCGGAGGCGGTGGTGAAAGGCGCAGTCATGACTCGTCGATCCTACCGGCCGCCCGGAAACGCAGAAAACCCCTGACCACGGATGGTCAGGGGTTCCCTGGTGTTGCACGTTGAGTCCGGCGGCGTCCTACTCTCCCACAAGGTCCCCCTTGCAGTACCATCGGCGCTGAGAGGCTTAGCTTCCGGGTTCGGAATGTGACCGGGCGTTTCCCTCTCGCTATGACCACCGGAACACCTTCGACCCAATCGCTTGGAATCATGAAGCTGTTCCCGCATGCATGCGGTGTTCAATTTCGTGTTCCCGATCGTCTGTCGGGAACCACAAAGTGGACGCGAGCCCCACACCCGTGAGGGTGTGGGAAATAATTGTGTTGTCAAGTCTTCGGCTTATTAGTACCGGTCAGCTCCACGGGTCGTTAGTCCCCGCTTCCACATCCGGCCTATCAACCCAGTAGTCTGCTGGGAGCCTCTCACACTCAAGGTGCATGGAAATCTCATCTCGAAGACGGCTTCCCGCTTAGATGCTTTCAGCGGTTATCCGGTCCGAACGTAGCTAATCAGCGGTGCCCTTGGCAGAACAACTGACACACCAGAGGTTCGTCCATCCCGGTCCTCTCGTACTAGGGATAGATCTTCTCAAATTTCCAACGCGCGCAGCGGATAGGGACCGAACTGTCTCACGACGTTCTAAACCCAGCTCGCGTACCGCTTTAATGGGCGAACAGCCCAACCCTTGGGACCTACTCCAGCCCCAGGATGCGACGAGCCGACATCGAGGTGCCAAACCATGCCGTCGATATGGACTCTTGGGCAAGATCAGCCTGTTATCCCCGAGGTACCTTTTATCCGTTGAGCGACAGCGCTTCCACAAGCCACTGCCGGATCACTAGTCCCGACTTTCGTCCCTGCTCGACCTGTCAGTCTCACAGTCAAGCTCCCTTGTGCACTTACACTCGCCACCTGATTGCCAACCAGGTTGAGGGAACCTTTGGGCGCCTCCGTTACTCTTTGGGAGGCAACCGCCCCAGTTAAACTACCCATCAGGCACTGTCCATGAACCCGATCAGGGTCCTACGTTAGACATCCAAAGTGACCAGAGTGGTATTTCAACAATGACTCCACGAACACTAGCGTGCCCGCTTCACAGTCTCCCACCTATCCTACACAAGCCACTCCGAACACCAATACCAAACTGTAGTAAAGGTCACGGGGTCTTTCCGTCCTGCTGCGCGTAACGAGCATCTTTACTCGTAGTGCAATTTCGCCGAGTTCGCGGTTGAGACAGCTGGGAAGTCGTTACGCCATTCGTGCAGGTCGGAACTTACCCGACAAGGAATTTCGCTACCTTAGGATGGTTATAGTTACCACCGCCGTTTACTGGGGCTTAAATTCAGAGCTTCGCCCAAAGGCTAACCCCTCCTCTTAACCTTCCAGCACCGGGCAGGCGTCAGTCCGTATACATCGTCTTGCGACTTCGCACGGACCTGTGTTTTTAGTAAACAGTCGCTTCCCACTGGTCTCTGCGGCCTTCAACGCTCAACGAAGCAAGTCCGTATCACGTGTCCGGCCCCCCTTCTCCCGAAGTTACGGGGGCATTTTGCCGAGTTCCTTAACCACGATTCTCTCGATCTCCTTGGTATTCTCTACCTGACCACCTGAGTCGGTTTCGGGTACGGGCGGCTGCAACCTCGCGTCGATGCTTTTCTCGGCAGCATAGGATCACTGATTTCCCCTTACGGGTACGCGTCGGATCTCAGGCATACAGACGACGGATTTGCCTATCGTCAGCCCTACATCCTTACACCAGGTTCACCTTACGGATACCATCGCCTGGCTCAGCTACCTTCCTGCGTCACACCTGTTCATACGCTAACCGCACCAGCATGGGGTCGAGCGTTAGACCGGACCGCATCACCCCGAAGGGATCCGCTGATACCGGGTTAGGACTCTTAGCACCACTGGATTAGCTTGGGCGGTTGTTCGCCGGTACGGGAATATCAACCCGTTGTCCATCGACTACGCCTGTCGGCCTCGCCTTAGGTCCCGACTTACCCAGGGCGGATTAACCTGGCCCTGGAACCCTTGGTCTTTCGGAGGACGGGTTTCTCACCCGTCTTTCGCTACTCATGCCTGCATTCTCACTCGTGTAGCGTCCACGGCTGGATCACTCCGCCGCTTCACTCGCCACACGACGCTCTCCTACCACTCCGCACGACTGAACCACGAAGGCTTATCGGTGTGCGAAATCTACAACTTCGGCGGTGTGCTTGAGCCCCGTTACATTGTCGGCGCGGAATCACTTGACCAGTGAGCTATTACGCACTCTTTCAAGGGTGGCTGCTTCTAAGCCAACCTCCTGGTTGTCTGTGCAACTCCACATCCTTTCCCACTTAGCACACGCTTAGGGGCCTTAGTTGGTAGTCTGGGTTGTTTCCCTCTCGACGATGAAGCTTATCCCCCACCGTCTCACTGCTGCGCTCTCACTCACCGGCATTCGGAGTTTGGCTGACGTCAGTAACCTGTTGAGGCCCATCGGCCATCCAGTAGCTCTACCTCCGGCGAGAAACACGCAACGCTGCACCTAAATGCATTTCGGAGAGAACCAGCTATCACGAAGTTTGATTGGCCTTTCACCCCTATCCACAGCTCATCCCCTCCATTTTCAACTGAAGTGGGTTCGGTCCTCCACGACGTCTTACCGTCGCTTCAACCTGGCCATGGATAGATCACTTCGCTTCGGGTCTAGGACATGCGACTGATTCGCCCTATTCAGACTCGCTTTCGCTACGGCTGCCCCACACGGGTTAACCTCGCCACATATCACTAACTCGCAGGCTCATTCTTCAAAAGGCACGCCGTCACCCCTACAAGGAGGCTCCGACGGTTTGTAAGCAAACGGTTTCAGGTACTATTTCACTCCCCTCCCGGGGTACTTTTCACCTTTCCCTCACGGTACTTGTCCGCTATCGGTCATCTGGGAGTATTTAGGCTTATCAGGTGGTCCTGACAGATTCACACGGGATTTCTCGGGCCCCGTGCTACTTGGGATACACATCCGGCCATAACACCATTTCGTCTACGGGGCTATCACCCACTACGGCCCGGCTTTCCAACCAGTTCGACTATGATGCGCTGTAACCGCCCCAGTCCGGCAGAACTGAGAGACGTGTCCCACAACCCCGACCATGCAACGCCCGCCGGCTATCACACATGATCGGTTTAGCCTCATCCGCTTTCGCTCGCCACTACTCACGGAATCACATGTTGTTTTCTCTTCCTGTGGGTACTGAGATGTTTCACTTCCCCACGTTCCCTCTACCCGCCCTATATATTCAGGCGGGAGTCACCAGGTCACAAAAGCGCCCAGCGGGGTTTCCCCATTCGGAAATCCTCGGCTCACAGCTCGATTATCAGCTCCCCGAGGCTTATCGCAGATTTCTACGTCCTTCTTCGGCTCCAGATGCCAAGGCATCCACCGTTTGCTCTTAGAAACTTGACCACAAAGATTAAAATTGCGATCGACTCGAAACAACAACAACCACCCCGAAAGGCTTCGTCATCATCACGAGCGATCTAAGATGCTCGCGTCCACTGTGTAGTTCTCAACATACGATCGGCACCACACTCCCCCAACGCCAACGCGTCAGCTTCATGCAGCCCACTCGAAGAACCAGCACGGATCACTCCGCACGGCTCAACCCCCACCACCAGCAAGAACACACAACGTGTCCCCACCCCTGGCAGGAAGCCTGGTCCCTCAGGACCCAACAACGTGCACCAGCCACCTGCGCTCCCCACCAACCCGTTCCCGACCTGCAAGCAGGACGTACTGAGATCGGCAGCTGCGCTGACGACTGCACTGTCAATGTTCCACCCATGAGCTACCGGCAACCACGTTCGGGTTACTCGGCGCCTGGACACCACCACACCCTCCAACAGAAGGACACGACGATGCCAGATGCTCCTTAGAAAGGAGGTGATCCAGCCGCACCTTCCGGTACGGCTACCTTGTTACGACTTAGTCCTAATCACCGATCCCACCTTCGACGGCTCCTTCCACAAGGGTTAGGCCACCGGCTTCGGGTGTTACCGACTTTCATGACTTGACGGGCGGTGTGTACAAGGCCCGGGAACGTATTCACCGCAGCGTTGCTGATCTGCGATTACTAGCGACTCCGACTTCATGAGGTCGAGTTGCAGACCTCAATCCGAACTGAGACCGGCTTTTTGGGATTCGCTCCACCTTACGGTATCGCAGCCCTTTGTACCGGCCATTGTAGCATGCGTGAAGCCCAAGACATAAGGGGCATGATGATTTGACGTCATCCCCACCTTCCTCCGAGTTGACCCCGGCAGTCTCCTATGAGTCCCCGCCATAACGCGCTGGCAACATAGAACGAGGGTTGCGCTCGTTGCGGGACTTAACCCAACATCTCACGACACGAGCTGACGACAACCATGCACCACCTGTACACCGACCACAAGGGGGCGACCATCTCTGGCCGTTTCCGGTGTATGTCAAGCCTTGGTAAGGTTCTTCGCGTTGCATCGAATTAATCCGCATGCTCCGCCGCTTGTGCGGGCCCCCGTCAATTCCTTTGAGTTTTAGCCTTGCGGCCGTACTCCCCAGGCGGGGCGCTTAATGCGTTAGCTACGACACAGAAACCGTGGAAAGGTCCCTACATCTAGCGCCCAACGTTTACGGCATGGACTACCAGGGTATCTAATCCTGTTCGCTCCCCATGCTTTCGCTCCTCAGCGTCAGTTACGGCCCAGAGATCTGCCTTCGCCATCGGTGTTCCTCCTGATATCTGCGCATTCCACCGCTACACCAGGAATTCCAATCTCCCCTACCGCACTCTAGTCTGCCCGTACCCACTGCAAGCCCGAGGTTGAGCCTCGGGATTTCACAGCAGACGCGACAAACCGCCTACGAGCTCTTTACGCCCAATAATTCCGGACAACGCTTGCACCCTACGTATTACCGCGGCTGCTGGCACGTAGTTAGCCGGTGCTTTTTCTGCAGGTACCGTCACTTTCGCTTCTTCCCTACTAAAAGAGGTTTACAACCCGAAGGCCGTCATCCCTCACGCGGCGTTGCTGCATCAGGCTTTCGCCCATTGTGCAATATTCCCCACTGCTGCCTCCCGTAGGAGTCTGGGCCGTGTCTCAGTCCCAGTGTGGCCGGTCACCCTCTCAGGCCGGCTACCCGTCGTCGCCTTGGTGAGCCATTACCTCACCAACAAGCTGATAGGCCGCGAGTCCATCCCCAACCAAAAAATCTTTCCACCACCAGACCATGCGGCCGGCAGTCATATCCAGTATTAGACGTCGTTTCCAACGCTTATCCCAGAGTCAGGGGCAGGTTACTCACGTGTTACTCACCCGTTCGCCACTAATCCACCCAGCAAGCTGGGCATCATCGTTCGACTTGCATGTGTTAAGCACGCCGCCAGCGTTCGTCCTGAGCCAGGATCAAACTCTCCGTAAAAAAATACAGACCCAACACCCGAAGGCATCAGACCGAGTTGATTCTGACTGTTGACTGTCTACTGACAATCTTCAATCCAAAAGGAATTGTCTCCGACCCAACCAACCGGAGTTGATCAGGCACGGGGTCAATAAATTGGCATTGACAATGTGCACGCTGTTGAGTTCTCAAGGACCAGACGCACTCCCCACCCGACACCCAGAAGGTGTTCCGCCAGAGAGGCATTTCGTCTTCACTGCGACGACACCACCACGAGTGGCGGTTGATCATCGGAGTTGGTTGCCTGAGCGGGACCCCGTCCGGACTGCATCCCCAGGGCTCTCGCTCCGGTGACCGTCTCGGCCGTTCCGTTCTCCGCCGCAGCGGCAACGAGTGATTACTTTACACACGCCCCGAGGGGCCCGCCAACCGTCGTCCCTCCCGGGCGTGTCGCGGTTGCTCGCCCCCGGACCGACGCGGAACGGCCCGCCCCGGGATGGGGGCGGGCCGTTGCGGTCGTGCTGAGGAACGGACGGGTACGCGACGCGGTCGGGTGCTGCTCAGTGGCGCGCGATGACCGGGTTCTTCAGCGTGCCCAGACCGGAGATGGTGACCTCGACGACCTCGCCGTCGCGGATCTCCCCGACGCCGGCGGGCGTGCCGGTCAGGATGACGTCGCCGGGCAGCAGGGTCCAGATCGACGAGATGAACTCGATCAGGGCGGGGATGTCGTGCACCATCTCGCTGGTCGAGCCCACCTGACGCAGGTCTCCGTCGACGCGGGTCTCGATGCGGATGTCGGACGGGTCGATCTCGGTCTCGATCGCGGGGCCGAGCGGGCAGAACGTGTCGAACCCCTTCGCCCGGGTCCACTGACCGTCGCGAGCCTGCAGGTCACGCGCCGTGACGTCGTTCGCGATCGTGTAGCCGAGGATGACGCTCGCGAAGTCCTCGCGGGTGACGTTCTTCGCCAGCGAGCCGATCACGATGGCGAGTTCGCCCTCGTGGTCGACGCGGCCCACCCCTGCGGGGAGGCG
Organism: Curtobacterium sp. L1-20; assembly: GCF_048755855.1. Taxonomy (GTDB): domain Bacteria; phylum Actinomycetota; class Actinomycetes; order Actinomycetales; family Microbacteriaceae; genus Curtobacterium. The sequence continues at coordinate 2,845,075 of NZ_CP151473.1, forward strand.
GATCGGGTCCTCGGGCCCGATCACGGATGTGTTCGGCTTCAGGAAGACCACCGGGTCGTCACCGGAACGCTGGTCCATCTCGGACGCGTGCTCCGCGTAGTTGAGCCCGACACCGATCACCTTCGACCGAGGGATCACCGGCGCCAGGAGCTTGGCGTCCGTGAGCGGCACCCGCTCCCCCGTGGTCTCGAACCCCTGGTACATGGGGTCTCCCGCCAGCACGACCAGGTCGCGCTCGTCGAGGATGCCGTACCGGGGGTCTTCACCCTTGCTGCTGAACCGTGCGATCTTCACCGTTGGAGCCTACCGACGCCGGATGGGTGTCAGGCGGGATCGGTGAGGCGCGTCATCCAGCCGTGCGGATCGGCGCGCCGACCGTACTGGATGTCGGTGAGCTCGTCGCGGAGCGACATCGTGAGCTCGCCGGCACCGACCGTCGGTGAGCCGATCGTGAACCCGTCGCCGCGGAGCTCCGCGATCGGGGTGACCACGGCCGCCGTCCCGCACGCGAACGCCTCGGTGATGGAGCCGTCGGCGACACCGTCGCGCCACTCGTCGAGGGTCACCCGACGGCGCTCGACACGGAGTCCGCGGTCCTCGGCCAGCTGCAGGATCGAGTCCCGCGTGATGCCCTCGAGGATCGAGTCCGAGTCGGGGGTCACGAGCGTGCCGTCGGACTTGACGAGGACGACGTTCATCCCACCGAGCTCCTCGAGGTACTTGCCCTCCACCGAGTCGAGGAACATCACCTGCTGGCAACCGTGCTCGTAGGCCTCCTGCTGGGGCAGCAGCGACGACGCGTAGTTGCCGCCGGTCTTCGCTGCACCGGTCCCGCCCTTGCCGGCGCGGGCGTACTGCGTCGAGAGCCAGATCGACACCGGCTTGGGGCCCGAGGTGAAGTAGGCGCCCGCCGGACTCGCGATGCAGTGGTACGCCACGGCCTGCGCGGCGCGCACGCCGAGGAAGGACTCCGTGGCGATCATGAACGGCCGGAGGTACAGGCTGGTCTCCGGAGCCGACGGCACCCAGTCCACGTCCGTCTGCACGAGCTGGCGGATCGACTCGACGAACGTCTCCACCGGGAGTTCCGGGAGCGCCAGGCGCCGGGCGGACCGCTGGAACCGTCGCGCGTTCGCGTCGGGGCGGAACGTCCACACCGAACCGTCCTCGTGCCGGTACGCCTTCAGGCCCTCGAAGATCTCCTGCGCGTAGTGCAGCACACTCGCGCTCGGGTCGAGGGTCAGCGGACCGTACGGGTGGACGGACGCGTCGTGCCACCCGCCGTCGAGCGTCCACTGCACCGTGGCCATGTGGTCGGTGAAGTGCTTGCCGAATCCCGGGTCGGCGAGGATCTCCTCACGCTCGGCCGCGGCGCGCCGCTCGGCCGACGGGGTGGTCGCGAACTCGAGTCCGAAGTCGGTGTCGGTGCTCATCTGGGGAGACTCCTGTCAGGCGGTGGTGGTGCGTGCAGCGGCCGCTGCGGCGATGGCGTCGCCGACCTCGGCCGTGCTGCGCGGCGTGCTGCCGCGGCCGGCGAGGTCGGCCTCGACCGCCCGCGTCACGGCCGCCGCCAGGTCTGCTCGGCCGAGGTGCTCGAGCAGCAGGGCGACGGACAGGACGGCGGCGGTCGGGTCGGCGACCTGCTGGCCCGCGATGTCCGGCGCCGAGCCGTGGACCGGCTCGAACATGCTGGGGAAGGTGCCGTCCGGGTTGATGTTGCCCGAGGCCGCCAGACCGATGCCGCCGCTGATCGCGCCGGCGAGGTCGGTGATGATGTCGCCGAAGAGGTTGTCGGTGACGATGACGTCGAAGCGCGCAGGGTCCTGCACCATGTGGATCGTGACGGCGTCGACGTGCTGGTAGTCCACCGTGACGTCCGGGTACTCCTGCCCGACGGCCGCGACGGTCCGCTGCCAGAGGGCTCCGGCATGCACGAGGACGTTGCTCTTGTGGACGAGCGTGAGGTGCTTCCGCGCCCGGCGGTCCGCCAGTGCGAACGCGTAGCGCACGACGCGCTCGACGCCGTACGCCGTGTTCAGCGAAACCTCGGTCGCGATCTCGTGCGGCGTCCCGGTGCGGATCGCTCCGCCGTTGCCGACGTACGGTCCTTCGGTGCCCTCGCGCACGACCACGAAGTCGACCGCACCCGGGTCGGCGAGCGGGGAGCCCACGGTGCCGTAGACCTTGGTCGGGCGCAGGTTCACGTAGTGGTCGAAGGCGAAGCGGAGCTTCAGCAGCAGCCCGCGCTCGATGATCCCGCCGGCGAGCCGGGGGTCGCGGGGATCCCCGCCGACGGCGCCGAGGAGGATCGCGTCGTGCGTGGCGATGGCGGACATGTCGTCCTCCGTGAGGATGTCCCCCGTCTCGAGGAACCGCGCGGCACCGAGGGAGAACGGGGTCTCCTCGACGACGAGGTCGTCCGGCAGCACCGCGTGCAGGACCTTCAGGGCCTCGTCGACGACCTCGGGCCCGATGCCGTCCCCGCGGATGACCGCGAGCTTGACCGTCTGTGCCATGTCCGCCACTCCCCTACAGCGTGATGTCGATCTCGCGGAGCGACGCCGCGTCGATCGTCGACCGGACGTGTTCGAGGATCTCGGCCGGGACCGGCGAGTCGACGGTGAGCACGCTGAGTGCCTGACCGCCGGCGGCCTCACGCGAGATCTGCATCGCGGCGATGTTGATGCCGGCGTCGCCGAACTCCTTGCCGTAGACCGCGACGATGCCCGGACGGTCCGTGTAGACCATCACCACGTGGTGCTCGGCGAGGGCGACCTCGACGTCGTGGCCGTTGATCTCGACGAGCTTCGCGACCTGCTTCGGCCCGGTGAGCGTGCCGGACACGCTGATCGCCGGCCCGTCGGACTGGGCGCCGCGGATGGTGAGCACGTTGCGGTACTCGGAGCTGTCCGCGTCGGTGATGAGGCGCACGCTGACGCCGCGCTGCTCGGCGATGAGCGGAGCGTTCACGTACGACACCTGGTCGCTGACGACGTCGGTGAAGACGCCCTTCAGCGCGGCGAGCTTGAGCACGCTGACGTCGTAGCCGGCGAGTTCGCCGTGCACCTCGACGTCGATGCTCGTCACCGGTGAGGTCGCCAGGCCGGTGAAGACCTGGCCGAGCTTCTCGACGAGCGGGATGCCCGGGCGCACGTACGGGTCGATGACGCCGCCGGCGACGTTCACCGCGTCCGGCACGAGTTCGCCACCGAGCGCGAGGCGGACCGACTTGGCGACCGAGACGCCCGCCTTCTCCTGGGCCTCGTCGGTCGAGGCGCCGAGGTGCGGCGTGACGACGACGTTCGGCAGGGCGACCAGCGGCGAGTCCTTCGGCGGCTCCGACACGAAGACGTCGAGGCCGGCGCCGGCGATCGTGTTCGACGTGAGGGCCCGGTGGAGGGCGTCCTCGTCGATCAGGCCACCGCGGGCGACGTTGACGACGAACGCGCTCGGCTTCATGAGCGCGAACTGGTCGTCCGACAGCATGCCGACCGTCTCCGGGGTCTTCGGCATGTGGATCGTGATGAAGTCCGAGCGGCGGAGGAGGTCGTCGAGCGAGACCAGCTCGACCCCGAGCTGCTGCGCGCGTGCCGTGGTGACGTACGGGTCGTACGCGATCACCTGGACGCCGAACGCCTGCAACCGCTGCGTGATGAGCGCGCCGATCCGGCCGAGGCCGATGATGCCGACGGTCTTCTCGTACAGCTCGACGCCGGTGTACGCGGAGCGCTTCCAGGCGCCGGCCGCGAGCGAGGCGTGCGCCGCCGGGATGTGCCGGGCGAGCGACAGGATGTGACCGACCGTGAGCTCGGCCGCGGAGATGATGTTCGAGGTCGGCGCGTTGACGACCATCACCCCGGCGGTCGTCGCGGCCTTGATGTCGACGTTGTCGAGACCGACGCCGGCACGGGCGACGACCTTGAGGTTCGGGGCCGCGGCGATCGCCTCGGCGTCGACCTTGGTGGCGGAACGCACCAACACGGCGTGCGCGTCGGCGAGGGAGGCCAGGAGCGCGGCACGGTCGGTACCGTCCACGTTCCGGATCTCGAAGTCGGGCCCGAGGGCGTCGACCGTGGCGGGCGAGAGTTCTTCGGCGATCAGGACGACCGGCTTCGGCACAGCAGCAGTTTCCTCACACGAGACGGGCGGTGTCCCACCACCCTACCGACGTGTGCGGTCGGTTACGACCGCCGCGACGCTCGCCTGTGGACCCGCGCCGGGGACGGACGGGAGGCGCGGTGCGGGCCCGCACCGTCCTCGCTCGCAGGCTCGCTCGGCGCGCACCGCGCACCGCTTCGCGGCGCCGCCGAGCGGCACGCGCCGGTCCGTCAGGACGTGCGTCCGAAGTCCAGCAGGCTGGGGACGAACAACTGGAGGTCCAGCCAGAGCGCGCCCGCGGCCGCGAAGGCGAGCACGAAGACCGCCACCGTGATCGCGAGGCGGGACCGACGGGTCAGCCAGAGGGCGACGACGAACGCGACCGGGGCGATCGCGATGTCGAGGACGAGCCACACCCACGGCGTGCTCGTCCGGAGCGAGTCGCCACCGGACGTCGAGTCGAGGAACGCGTTGAAGTCGCGGACGGACCCCGAGATGGTGACGAGGTTGCCGACGCTCTGGACCGTCATGTAGGCGAAGAGCAGTGCGAAGACCACCCACACCACGAGGCGTCCGACGAGCGGCGCGGCGGGACGGCGGACGGTCGGTGTCGTGGCGGTCATCTAGAAGCTCCGCGTCATGAGGAACGGCCACGGGAAGAGGACGACGGCGCCGAGCAGCATCCACAGCAGACGCGTGCGGGTGCGACGACCGCGGAGTGCCCAGAGGACCACGGTGAACCACAGTGCCGGCGCGACGATGGAGAGGAAACGGAGCACCTCGACGAAGACCGTGAGGACGGTGTCGACGCCGGAGACGTACGAGGTCGATGCGGTGAGCAGCCACGCCACCGTGTAGAGCAGGTAGAGGCCACCGAAGACACCGAAGCCGACGAGCGCACCGGAGGTCTCCGGTGCTTCCGGGTCCCGGGTCCCGCGGTCCTTGACCGCCACCGGGTTGTGCGCCGCGTCGACGTGGGTCGCGTCGTCGGCGTCACCCCAGCTGAGGGCGTCGTCGTCGTGGTCGACCGAGCCGTCGGGCGGGGATGCTGCCGTGGTCATGCCCCCGATTCTACGAGGGACCGCGCGCCGACGGGACCACGAGGCGGCTGTGCCGCGCGTCCACGGACGCTGGACACCCGTCCTCAGACGTCGGCCGGCTGCGTCTCGAGCACCTGGGCGACGACGTCGCGCACGGCGGGAAAGAGCGGGTGGCTCTCCATCAGCCCCGTGAGGATCTCGGTGAGGGCGTGCGCGGTGGCGCCGGAGCGGAGGAGCGCGTGCAGCTCGATCGACTCGGGGTCGTTCTCGTCGTCGAAGTCGAGGGCCACCCGGACCGCGCCGAGCAGGTGGTCGACCGGCAGCCCGCGCTCGGCGAGCTGGGATGCGGGTCCGACGAAGCGCTCGCGGCGACCGAGCTTCCGGAGCGGGTTCCGGCCGACACGGACGGTCGTGTCCGGCAGGTGCGGGTTCGCGATGCGGGAGAGGTTCGCGGCGACGTACCGCGCGTGCTCCTCGGGGTCGAAGCCGTGCTTGGCGACCAGCAGGGCGGTCGTCTCGGCGAGGACGCCGTCGACCTCGGCGCGCACTGCCTCGTCCTCGAGGGCTTCGCGGATGAGGCGGATGCCACGGACGTAGCCGTGGTACGCGGCGGTCGCGTGCGCGGTGTTGACCGTGTAGAGCTTCCGCTCGACGAAGGGCTGGAGGTCGTCCACCCACGTGACGCCGTCGATCTCCGGCGGTTCCGCCCCGGACCCGGCGAAGGGCGTGCGCTCGATGACCCACTCGTAGAAGGGTTCGAGGACGACGTCGAGGCCACCGGACTGCCCGAGCACGCCGGACTGGTCGGGGACGATGCGGTCGATGGCGCAGTTGGCGAAGACCGCCGCGACGTCCCGGTCCTCGAGGATGGGGGCGCGCCGGATGCTGGCGTGCAGCGAGTCCGTCGCGTTGAAGGCGTTCTCGCACGCGACGATCGTCACGGCGCCGCGGTCGTCCGCTCGTGCGGCGAGCCCCTCGGCGATCACCGGGGCGACGAGCGGGAGCGTGCGGGCGCCGACGGCGGTGGTGACGACGTCGGCCTCGGCGATCGCGCGGATGACCTGGTCGCGGTCGGTCTTGCTGCTCAGTGCGCGGAAGCCGTGGACCGTGTGCTCGACGGGCATCTCGCCCACCTCGTGCACCACGAACCGGCCGGCCTCGTTCAGCGCGGACACGACGCGGTCGTCGACGTCGACGAACGTGAGCTCGTAGCCGCTCGCGACCAGGAACTGGCCCACGAATCCGCGCCCGATCTTGCCGGCGCCGATGTGGACCGCTCGCTTCGTCACCGACATCCCACGATCCTCCCATGCCGATCGGCCGGTTCTCGACCGACCGCGGCCGGGGCGGACGAAGACGGGCGGGCGGGTGCCGCGGGTACGCCACGGGGACGCCGGTCCACGGCGTCAGGGCGGGAGGAGAGCTGCTGCATAACGTTCGGGTCACATCGCGAGGCGGCGGTGCAGGTGCACCGCCGCCCCGGGTCCGAGGGCCGGTGCGTCCGCACCGCCACCTCGGGTTTCGAGTGGTGTCGGAAGACTACCGCGCTGCGGAACCGTCCACGTAGTCGCCGTCGTTCTGCTTCCAGGCGAAGAGGGCGCGGAGCTCGCGGCCGGTCGCCTCGATCGGGTGGCCCTCGCCCTTCGCGCGCAGCGCCTTGAACTCCGGTGCGCCGGCGTCCTGGTCGTCGATGAAGCGCTTCGCGAAGGCACCGTTCTGGATGTCCGCGAGCACCGCCTTCATGTTCTCCTTGACCTCGGGCGAGATGACGCGCGGGCCGGAAACGTAGTCACCGAACTCGGCCGTGTCCGAGATGGACCAGCGCTGCTTGGTGAGGCCGCCCTCCCAGATGAGGTCGACGATGAGCTTGAGCTCGTGCAGCACCTCGAAGTACGCGATCTGCGGCTGGTAGCCCGCCTCGACCAGGGTCTCGAAGCCGTACTGGATGAGCTGCGAGGTGCCACCGCAGAGGACGGCCTGCTCGCCGAACAGGTCGGTCTCGGTCTCCTCGGTGAAGGTCGTCTTGATGCCGCCGGAGCGCAGGCCGCCGATGGCCTTCGCGTACGACCACGCGAGGTCCCACGCGGAACCGGACGCGTCGACCTCGACGGCGACGATCACGGGGACGCCACGGCCGGCCTCGTACTCGCGGCGCACGGTGTGACCGGGGCCCTTCGGTGCGACCAGGGAGACGTCCACGCCCTCGGGAGCCTGGATGTAGCCGAAGCGGATGTTGAACCCGTGGCCGAAGACGAGCGTCGCGCCCGGCTGCAGGTTCGGCTCGATGTCGTCCTTGTAGACGATGCGCTGGACCTGGTCCGGCGCGAGGATGACGACGACGTCCGCCCACTTCGTGGCCTCGGCGGGGGCGTGCACCTCGAAGCCGGCCTCTTCGGCCTTCTGACGGCTCTTCGAACCCTCCTGCAGGCCGATCTTGACCTCGACGCCGCTGTCGCGGAGGTTGAGGGCGTGGGCGTGGCCCTGCGAGCCGTACCCGATGACGGCGACCTTCTTGCCCTGGATGAGCGTCAGGTCGGCGTCGGCGTCGTACACGATGTCAGTCACGAGGGTGTGTCTCCTTGGTTCCGGTGGTCTGGTGCGGGCGCCGTCGGCGGCTGCCCGGGGTCGGGTGACCGGCGCTCAGCGCACGCGGTCGGTGATGCTCTTCGGTCCGCGGCCCATGCCGAGCAGGCCCGCGCGGGCGAGCTCCTTGATGCCGTAGGGCTCGAGCACGCGGAGGATCGCCTGGATCTTGCCGGGGTCGCCGGTCACCTCGACGACGAGCGAGTCGGTCGCCACGTCGACGACCTGGGCACGGAACAGGGTCACTGCTTCGAGCACCGCCGAGCGCGTCTGGTTGTCGACACGCACCTTCACGAGCATGTGCTCGCGCTGGACGGACTGCGGGAAGTCCAGCTCGACGATCTTGATGACGTTCACGAGCTTGTTGAGCTGCTTCGTCACCTGTTCCAGCGGGAGGTCCTCGACGTCGACGACGACCGTGATGCGGGACAGGCCCTCGACCTCGGTGTTGCCCACGGCGAGGGACTCGATGTTGAACCCGCGGCGGGCGAAGAGGCCGGCGACGCGCGTCAGCAGACCGGGCTTGTCCTCGACGAGGAGGGAGAGGACGTGGCTCATGCGGTTTCCCCCGTCATGTCGGCGTCCTCGTCGTCCCAGGTGGGTGCGAGGGCCTGGGCGTACTCGATGGACGAGTTGCTGACACCCTGCGGGACCATCGGCCAGACCATCGAGTCACGGCTCACGACGAAGTCGATCACCACGGGGCGGTCGTTGGTCTCGAGGGCGAGCTGGATCGCGGCGTCCACCTGGTCGGCGCGCTCGACACGGATACCGAGGGCACCGTAGGCGTCGGCGAGCTTCACGAAGTCCGGGACCCGGCGGGTGCCGTGACCGGTCTGCAGGTCGGTGAAGGAGTGTCGGCCGTCGTAGAACAGCGTCTGCCACTGCCGCACCATGCCGAGCGATGAGTTGTTGATGATCGCGACCTTGATCGGGATGTCGTTGATGACGCAGGTCGCGAGTTCCTGGTTGGTCATCTGGAAGCAGCCGTCGCCGTCGATCGCCCAGACCACGCGGTCCGGCTCGGCGACCTTCGCGCCCATCGCGGCGGGCACCGAGTAGCCCATCGTGCCGGCACCGCCGGAGTTCAGCCAGGCGTTCGGCCGCTCGTACTTGATGAACTGCGCGGACCACATCTGGTGCTGTCCGACCCCGGAGGCGAAGACGCCCTCCGGGCCGGTGAGCTCGCCGATGCGCTTGATGATCGCCTGCGGCGCGAGGAGCCCGTCGGTCGGCTCGGCGTACCCGAGCGGGAAGTCGGCCTTGAGCTGCTCGAGCTTCGCCCACCACTCGGCGGTCGATGCGCGGTCCTCGACGGCGATGCCACCCCACGCGTCGAGCAGGTCACCCAGGACCTCGCGTGCGTCGCCCACGATCGGGACGTCGGCGAAGCGGATCTTCGAGATCTCGGCGGGGTCGATGTCGACGTGCACGACCTTGGCGTTCGGCGCGAACTCGTCGGCCTTGCCGGTCACCCGGTCGTCGAAGCGGGCACCGAGGGCGATGATGAGGTCGCTGTCCTGCAGCCCGAGCACGGCCGGCACCGTGCCGTGCATGCCGGGCATGCCGAGGTGCTGCGGGTGCGAGTCGGGGAACGCACCCCGTGCCATCAGGGTCGTGACGACGGGCGCGCCGGTGGCCTCGGCGAAGCGGAGCAGCTCGGCGGTCGCGCCGGAGCGGATGACACCGCCGCCGACGTAGAGCACCGGACGCTGCGACTCGGACAGCAGCTGCGCGGCCGCGGCGATCTGCTTGCCGTGCGCCTTCGTGACCGGCCGGTAGCCGGGCAGGTCGATCTTCGGCGGCCACACGTAGGGCGCCGACATCTGCTGGGCGTCCTTCGTGATGTCCACCAGCACCGGACCCGGACGACCGGTCGTCGCGATCAGGTGCGCGGCGGCGAGCGTCGCCGGGATGTCCTCCGGCTTGGTCACGAGGAACGAGTGCTTCGTGATCGGCATCGTGATGCCGACGATGTCGGCTTCCTGGAAGGCGTCCGTGCCCATGAGGGTCGAGAACACCTGCCCGGTGATGGCGATGAACGGCACCGAGTCCATGTAGGCGTCGGCGATCGCCGTCACGAGGTTCGTCGCACCGGGGCCGGACGTCGCGATGGCGACACCGACCTTGCCCGACGCCGAGGCGTAGCCCTCGGCGGCGTGCCCGGCGCCCTGTTCGTGGCGGACGAGGATGTGGCGGATCGTGGTGGACGCCATCAGCTCGTCGTAGAACGGGATGATGGCACCGCCCGGCAGGCCGAAGACGTCGGTGATCCCGAGGTGCTCGAGCGTCCGGAGGACGGCTCCCGAGCCGGTCAGGGTCTCCGGCGTCCGGCGTGCACCGGCGGCCGCGGACAGCGGAGTGGCTTCCGTGGGCATGAGGTGGTCCTTGCCTGGAGAGGTGGCGATGGTGCGTGTGTCGACGCTAGCCCGTGACCGCGCCCTTGGCGGCGGACTGGACGAGCTTCGCGAACTTCGCGAGGACTCCGCGGGTGTAGCGCGGGGGCAGCGGGGCCCAGCCTTCTCGGCGGGCTTCCAGCTCGGCGTCGTCGACCAGTAGGTCGAGCGAGCGAGCCGCGATGTCGACACGGATGCGGTCGCCATCGCGCACGAATGCGACTGGACCTGCGTCCACCGCTTCCGGTGCGATGTGGCCGATGCACAGGCCGGTTGTGCCGCCTGAGAATCGTCCGTCCGTCAACAGTAGTACATCCTTGCCGAGGCCCGCGCCCTTGATCGCGGCCGTGATGGCGAGCATCTCGCGCATGCCCGGTCCGCCCTTGGGGCCCTCGTAGCGGATCACGACGACGTCGCCCTTCTGGATCGTCCCCTCGGTCAGGGCGTCCATCGCGGCGCGCTCGCGGTCGAACACCCGCGCGGGGCCCTCGAACACCTCGGCGTCGAACCCGGCGGTCTTCACGACGGCACCCTCGGGGGCGAAGGAGCCCTGCAGGATGGTGAGGCCGCCGGTCGCGTGGATCGGGTTGTCGAGCTTCCGGAACACCTCGCCGTCGAGCTCCGGCGGGTCGATCTCGGCGAGGTTCTCGGCGAGGGTCTTGCCCGTGACGGTCATGACGTCGCCGTGCAGCAGCCCGGCGTCGAGGAGCGCCTTCATGATCACCGGGATGCCGCCGTTGCGGTCCACGTCGACCATGACGTACTTGCCGAACGGCTTCATGTCGGCGAGGTGCGGGACCTGCGAGCCGATGCGGTTGAAGTCGTCGAGGGAGAGCTCGACCTCGGCCTCGTGCGCGATGGCGAGGAGGTGCAGGACCACGTTGGTCGAGCCTCCGAGGGCCATGGCGACGGCGATGGCGTTCTCGAACGCCTCCTTCGTCAGGATCTGGCGCGCGGTGAGCCCCATCCGGAGCATGTTCACCACGGCCTCGCCGGAGCGGTGCGCGTAGTAGTCACGACGACGGTCGGCGCTGGGCGGCGCCGCACTGCCCGGCAGGGACATGCCGAGGGCCTCGGCCACCGACGCCATGGTGTTCGCGGTGTACATGCCACCGCAGGCGCCCTCGCCGGGGACGATGGCGCACTCGATCTTCTTCAGCTCGGCTTCCGACATGGTGCCGGCCTTGCACGCTCCGACGCCCTCGAAGGAGTCGATGATCGTGACCTCCTTGAAGGAGCCGTCGGCCTGCTTCACGTAACCCGGCATGACCGAGCCCGCGTAGAGGAAGACGCTCGCGAGGTCGAGGCGGGCCGCCGCCATCAGCATGCCCGGGAGCGACTTGTCGCAGCCGGCGAGCAGGACGGTGCCGTCCAGGCGCTCGGCGTTGACGACCGTCTCGACGCTGTCGGCGATGACCTCGCGCGAGACGAGCGAGAAGTGCATGCCCTCGTGGCCCATCGAGATGCCGTCGGAGACGGAGATGGTGCCGAACTGGAGCGGGTAGCCGCCACCCGAGTGGACGCCTTCCTTGGCGCCCTGCGCGAGGCGGTCGAGGGACAGGTTGCAGGGGGTGATCTCGTTCCAGGAGGACGCGATCCCGATCTGCGGCTTCTCCCAGTCCTCGTCGCCCATGCCGACGGCCCGGAGCATGCCACGCGAGGTGGTCGCTTCGATCCCGTCGGTGACGACCCGGCTGCGGGGCTTCACGTCGATGTCAGGCATGGGGCGAGTCTAGGCGCAGTTGGGATACCAACCGGACAACAACATGCGTCCGCATGCTGACGGCAGGCCGGGAGGCGCTGGTCGCCTCCGTCAGCGGACCGCCCGTGCGCGCGCCAGCTGCTTCAGGACGCCGGTCAGGGCTGCGGGGTCGGCCACCCGGTACGCGGCGAGGGTCTCGCCCTCCCCCACCTTCACGCCGACGTCACCGTCGCCGAGCACCCGGAAGGCGTCCTCGTCGGTGACGTCGTCCCCGGCGAAGAACACCGCGTCGGCGCCGTGCAGGTCGCGGAGGCGCGCGATCGCGTCCCCCTTGGTGACGTGCCGCACGGCGAACTCGAGGATGTCCTTGCCGCCGCGCTCGAGCACGTCGGGGTCGGCCTCGTGCGCCGCGGCGCTGGCCGCGGCGTCCGCCTCGGCCGCGACGTCGGAACCGACCCGTCGGGTGTGCACACCGTGCCCCGCCGGCTTGTGCTCGATGACGACCCCGGGGAAGCGCTCCCCCACGGCGTCGAGCGCGGCGCCGACCCGGGCGACGCGGGCGACCTCGTCATCGGTCAGTGCGGCCTCGTCGTGTCCGTCGACCCGCCACTCGACACCGTGCGAGCCGACCAGGGCCATCTCCGCCGGGGCGTGGCTCACGGCCGCGAGGCTGTCGAGCGGGCGGCCGGAGACGAGGACCACCTCGGTGTCCCTCGCCCGGTGCAGGGTGAGGACGGCCGCCCACGACGCGGGCAGCGCGCCGACCTGCGAGGGCTCGTCGGCGAACGGCGCGAGCGTGCCGTCGAAGTCGAGCGCGACGAGGAGTCGCGGTGCAGCCGCGAGCGTCTCGAGGGCCGCGTCGACGGCGGACTGGTCGGCGGTGGTCTCAGGCATCACGCGCCTCCCGGGTGTCCTCGGCGGCACGCGCGGTCTGCGCGTCCTGGTCGAAGATCGACATGTTGTCCGTCTGTGCCTCGCGGTGGCGGTCCGCCGGGTCCGTCGCGGACGGGTCGATGCGCGCGTTGCGGGGGGCGTGCCGGTCGAGCGCCTCGAGGAACGACCGGGACCAGCGGGCCACGTCGTTGTCGCGCACGCGCTTGCGGAGCGCGCGCATCCGGGTGGAGCGCTCGCGACGTGGCATCTCGATCGCGCGCTGGATCGAGTCCTTGAGGGCGCCGATGTCGTGCGGGTTGATGATGACGGCCTGCTTGAGCTCGTCGGCGGCACCGGCGAACTCGGACAGGATCAGGACGCCGTCGTTGTCGAAGCGCGTCGCGACGTACTCCTTCGCGACGAGGTTCATGCCGTCGCGCAGGGCCGTGACGAGCATGATGTCCGCGGCGAGGTACAGCGCCACCATCTCCTCGCGGGGGTACCCGTGGTGCAGGTACGAGATGGGCTGGTGCCCGATCGTCCCGAGGTCGCCGTTGATCCGCCCGACGCTCAGCTCGATCTCGTCGCGGAGCGTCTTGTACGTGTCGACGCGCTCACGGCTCGGGCTCGCGACCTGCACGAGCGTCGCGTCCTCGACCCGCAGCCGACCGTCCTCGATGAGTTCGCCGAAGGCCTTGATGCGGTGCCGGATGCCCTTGGTGTAGTCGAGCCGGTCCACGCCGAGCAGGACCGTCCCCGGGTTGCCGAGTCCGGCGCGGATCTCGCGGGCCCGCTCCTGGACCTCGGGCCGCCGGGCGATGTCCTCGAAGCTCTCGGCGTCGATCGAGATCGGGAAGTGCCGGGCCTCGACGTGCCGGACCGTGATGCCCTTGCGGCTGCGCGGCGCTTCGGGGTCGTCGACGGGGACGTCGATCGTCGAGCCCTTCGTCGTGTAGCCCTTGATGTGCCGGACGGCCCGGAGGAAGTCGCTCGCGTCGTCGTGCCGCTGGAAGCCGATCACGTCGGCGCCGAGCAGTCCGTCGAGGATCTGCGCACGCCACGGCAGCTGCGCGTAGATCCCGACCGGCGGGAACGGGATGTGGTTGAAGAAGCCGATGGTGAGGTCCGGGCGGAGCGCGCGCAGCAGGGCCGGCACGAGCTGGAGCTGGTAGTCCTGCACCCAGACGATGCCGTCCTGCTCGACGATCTCGGCGATCTGCTCCGCGAACCGCTTGTTCACGGCCTTGTAGGCGTTCCACCAGTCGCGGTGGTAGCTCGGGTGCTCGATCACGTCGTGGTAGAGCGGCCAGAGCGTGTCGTTGCTGAAGCCCTCGTAGTAGTCCTCGACGTCGGACGCGGTGAGCGGCACCGGGACGATGTGGATGCCCTCGTTGTCGAACGGCGCGACGTCGACGTCGGGCTGCCCGACCCACCCGACCCAGGCGCCGTCGTTCGCCCGCATCACCGGCTCGAGCGCGGTCACCAGGCCACCGGGCGAGTGCCGCCAGCCCTCGTTGCCGTCCTCGTCGACGACGCGGTCCACCGGCAGGCGGTTCGAGGCGACGACGAAGGAGTACCGGGTCTGTTCGGTGCGGGGTGCAGCCATGGGGTGGTGGGGTCTCCGTTCCGCCCGGCTCGAGCACCGGGTCCGCCGCCGACGGTACCAGCGCGCGGGCAGCCGGCTCCCGGGGCGCCGTCAGTAGGCTCGTCGGCATGGTCATGACACGGGCGTGGCGGAACGGTGCCGCGGCGGAACGGGACTTCCCGGTCGAGGCGATCTCCGACCTCGTCGACGCCGACGACACCTTCGTCTGGGTCGACTTCACCGACCCGCGGCCGAGCGACCTCGAGCAGGTCGAGGAGGAGCTCGGCATCCACGCGCTCGCGGTCGAGGACGCGGTCGAACGCGGCCAGCGCCCGAAGCTCGACCGGTACCGCGACAGCCTGTTCCTCGTGGTCTACGACGTCGACGGCCTCGGCGACGACGGCGAGCTCGTCACGCACGAGGTGAAGGCGTTCGTCACCGCGCACGCGCTCGTGACGATCCACGGCGCCGACGTCGACACCGGACCGATGGACCGCCGCCTCGACGCGACCCGGGACATCGCCGACCACGGGGTCCCCTGGCTGGTCTGGGGACTGCTCGACGCGGTGACCGACCACGCGACGAGCACCGTGGAGGACATCGAACGGCGCATCGACGACCTCGAGGACGACCTCTTCGAGCACGGCAACCCCCGCGAGCAGCAGATCCAGCGCCGCTCGTTCCGGCTCCGCAAGGCACTCGGGGTGCTCCGCAGGCAGGTCGTCCCGACGCGCGACAGCGTGGCGTCGCTGCTGCACGGTGACGCCGAGACGATCTCGGACGGCATCCGTCCGTACTTCCGCGACGTCGAGGACCACCTCGTGTCGATCGCCGACTCGGTCGAGCAGCTCCGCGACGCGGTGTCGAGCATCCTCGACACGAACCTGAACCTGGCGTCGAACCGGCAGAACACCGTGATGAAGAAGGTGACGAGCTGGGCCGCGATCATCGCGATCCCGACGGCAATCACCGGGTTCTTCGGGCAGAACGTGACGTTCCCGGGCGAGGGCCAGTGGGGCGGGCTCTTCGCGTCGCTGGCGCTGATCGTGGCGTCCTCGCTGCTGCTCTACCGGGCGTTCAAGCACCGCGACTGGCTGTAGCACGGCGCCGAGCGCGCTGGGTCTGCCGCGGCGCGCCGCTACAGCCGCAGCGCGAGCACGCCGGCCACGACGGTGAGGGGCGCGACCACGCACCCGAGCGCCATGTAGCGCCCCCACGACAGGTGCACGCCCTCCGCCGAGAGCCGCGCGTGCCACAGGAGCGTCGCGAGCGACGCCCACGGCGTGATGAGGCACCCGGCGTTCACGCCGACGAGCAGCGCCGCGTAGCGCAGTGCCTCGTGCCCGGCCGCCGGTTCGAGGACCAGGTAGGCGGGCAGGTTGTCGATGACGTTCGCCGAGAGCGCGCCGGCACCGCCGAGGAGGAGCAACGGGCCGGTGCCGGTGCCGCCGGACAGCGCACGCACGATCGGGTCGGTCACGCCCGTGGTGTGGAGCGCCTCGACGACCACGAACAGCCCCGCGGCGAACACCAGCGTCGACCACGGCACCCGCGACGGCTTGAGCTCCGACGGCGCCCGGAACGCGGCGACGACCACGAGGACCACGGCGGCGGCGACCGCGGCCACCCAGACGGTCACGCCGGCGGTGAGGGCGACGACGAGCGCCACGAGCACCGCGGACGCCGACCAGAAGAACACCGGGTCGGTCGCCGGACGCACGGACACCGGTGTGTACCGGCCGAAGAGCTTCCCGCGGAACACGACGAGCAGCACCACGCACGGCACGACCACCCCGGCGAGCGCCGCCCACACCATCAGCCCGGCGAACGGGATCGGACCGTCGAGCCCGATGCGGTCGACGGCGAGCAGGTTCGTGAGGTTCGACACGGGCAGCAGGAGCGAGGCCGTGTTGGCGAGCCACACCGTGGTCAGCGCGAACGGCATCGGCGGCAACCCGACGCGCCGAGCGAGCGTGATGACGATGGGCGTGAGGAGCACCGCGGTGGTGTCGATGGACAGGAACACGGTGCACACCACGGCGAGCACGACGACCGCGCCCCAGAGACCGATCGTCCGGCCGCCGCCGACCCGCGCCGCGAGGTCGGCGAGCCGGTCGAAGACGCCGGCGTCGGCTGCGAGCTCGGCGACCACGGTCAGGCCGAGCACGAACGCCAGCACGGGGACGACCCGGTCGGCGAGGGTGACGAGATCGGGCAGGGGCAGCAGTCCGAGGGCGACGCAGACCGCGCCGACCACCAGCAGTGCTCCCCCGATGACGGCCTGGCGCAACGGCGGCTCCTTGTCGGGTGCGCCGGCAGGGTGACCGGCGGCGCTCCAATGTACTGGCCGGTAGCGTGGGCGGGACGACGACAGGAGGAACCCGTGCGGAAGTTCATGTTCAACGGTGCCGTGTGGAGCTCGCTCATCAGCGGCTACAGCGTGCTGCAGACCACGCGCCAGGGCCCGCGCGACTGGCGCCTCGCGCTGACGTGGGTGGCGTGGCTCGCGACGACGATCGTCGCGATCGGCACGGTCGTCGAGGACGACCGCGCCGTCAAGGCGCGACAGCCCTGAGGCGGGTCGCCGAGGCGACACGACGGACGACGGGAGGCGCGGTGCCAGCGGGCACCGCGCCTCCCGTCCGTCCGTGGCCCGGTCGTCAGCGTTCCGGTGGGACCTCGTCGGCGCGGATCCCGGAGGTCTGGAGCGGACCGGTGAAGAGCGCCGCCCGCTCGTCGCCCTCGCGGAAGAGCGCGGTGTCCTGCTCGTCCGTGCGGGCACGCCGCTGGGCCACGGTCTCGTCGCCCTGGGCGACCTGGATGCGCTGCCGAGGCAGGGCCGCCGGGTGCTCGCGCTGCACCCACTCCACCATCTCCTCGCGGACGTAGCAGCGCAGGTCGAAGAGCGACCCAGCGTCCGGGGCGGTGACCAGGATGCGCACCCGCACCAGGCCGCCGACGGCGTCGGTCACCTGCAGCACCTTGGTCCGGCCGTCCCAGATGGTGGACGTCGCGAGGATGCGGTCCAGCTCGGCCCGCATCTCGCTCGGGTTCACCCGCCAGTCCAGGTCGAACTCGACGGCACCGAGCAGCTCGCTGTTCGTGCGCGTCCAGTTCTCGAAGGGGGTGCTCGTGAAGTACGTCGACGGGAGCACGAACCGGCGGTCGTCCCACAGGTGCACGACGACGTAGGTCAGGGTGATCTCCTCGATGCGCCCCCACTGCTGCTCGACCACGACGACGTCGTCGACGCGGATCGATCCGGAGAACGCGAGCTGCATGCCCGCGAACACGTTGCCGAGGGTCGACTGCGCGGCGAGGCCGGCGATCACGGAGATGAGCCCGGCCGAGGCGAGGACGCTCGCGCCGGCCGCCTCGACGCCGGGGAACGTCAGCAGGATGGCGCCGAGGCCGATGATCACCAGGACCGCGACGGTGAGCCGGCGGAGGACGAGGACCTGCGTGCGGATGCGTCGGGCCACCCGGTTGTCCGGCACGTCGACCCGGTACCGGTGCAGGCCGAGGCTCTCGAGGAACACCGCGATCTCGCAGGCGAGCCAGGTGCCGACGCCGATGGCGATCACGAGGAACGCGTGCGAGACCTCGTCCCGCCACGGGTAGGCACGCAGGTCGTGCGGGATGCTCGACGCGAACGCGGCCCAGAGCAGCGCGACGAGGAGCATCGTGCGCGTCGGGTGCTTCGTCCGCCGGGAGAGCACCGCGGCCCAGCGTTCCCGCCGCGCCAGGGTGCGGAAGACCAGGTGCAGGACGAGGGCGGCGACGGCGGTGACGAGGAGCGCGAAGCCGATCGCCACGAGGAGTCGGAGGAGGATGTCCATCCCTCCATGCAACCAAGTCACGGTGGGTGGTGTCGGACGACCGTGCCGCGCGGTGCCGCGTCGGGCCCGATCCCCTAGTAGCGTGTCGCGCATGACAGCGCAGAACGACACCGGGGTGGACCGTGCGCCCGCGAACGACTTCTCGCACGAACAGGAGGGCTACCAGCACGGGCTGAAGCCCCGGCAACTGCAGATGATCGCCATCGGCGGCGCGATCGGGACGGGGCTCTTCCTCGGCGCCGGTGGTCGGCTGCACACGGCTGGACCGGCGCTCGCCGTCGTCTACCTGATCGCCGGCGTGTTCGCGTTCTTCATCCTCCGCGCGCTCGGCGAGCTCGTGCTGCACCGTCCGTCGTCGGGGTCGTTCATCTCCTACGCCCGCGAGTTCTTCGGCGAGAAGTTCGCGTACGCGGCCGGCTGGATGTACTTCCTCAACTGGGCGATGACCTCGATCGTGGACACCACCGCGGTCGCGCTCTACCTGCACTACTGGGCCGGCCCCCGCGCCGTGCCGCAGTGGGCACTCGCCCTCGCTGCGCTCCTGGTCGTGCTCGCCGCGAACCTCGTCGCCGTGAAGGTCTTCGGCGAGCTGGAGTTCTGGTTCGCGATCATCAAGGTCGCGGCGCTCGTCGCGTTCCTCGTCGTCGCCCTGGTCTGGCTCGTGTTCGCGTTCCCCGTGGAGACCGGCGGCGAGACCGTCCGCACCGGGTTCTCGATCTGGTCGGACAACGGCGGCCTCCTGCCGTCCGGGTTGCTGCCCGCGGTGCTCGTCGTGCAGGGCGTCGTGTTCGCCTACGCCGCCATCGAGCTCGTCGGCACCGCGTCCGGCGAGACGCAGGACACCGAGAAGGTCATCCCCCGCGCGATCAACTCCGTCGTGTTCCGCATCGCGGTCTTCTACGTCGGGTCGGTCGTGCTGCTGTCCCTGCTGCTGCCGTACACCTCCTACAAGGACGGCGTCAGCCCGTTCGTGACCTTCTTCTCGTCGATCGGGAACCCGCAGGTGGGTCAGGTCGTCGGCTCGATCATGAACTTCGTGGTGCTGACCGCCGCCCTGTCGTCGCTCAACGCCGGTCTGTACTCGACCGGCCGCGCGCTGCACTCGATGGGCATGAACGGCTCGGCGCCGAAGTGGACCACGAAGATGACGAAAGGCGGCGTCCCGTTCGCCGGCATCCTGCTGACCTCGGCCTTCACGCTCGTCGGTGTCTTCCTCAACCTCTTCGTGCCGGCGCAGGCGTTCGAGATCGCGTTGAACATCGCGAGCCTCGGGATCATCACGGCGTGGGGCACGATCATCCTCTGCCAGATGCGCCTGCGGCAGTGGGCCAAGCAGGGACTCGCGAAGGAACCGACCTTCAAGCTCCCCGGGGCGCCGGTGACGTCCTGGCTGACGCTGGCGTTCCTGGTGACCGTGCTGGTGCTGATGGCGATCGACTGGCCCGTCGGCACGCTGACCATCGCGTCGCTCGTCGTCATCATCCCGCTGCTGGTCGTCGGCTGGTTCCTGCAGCGTGACCGCATCCTCCGCATCGCCTCGCTCCGGTCCGGCGTCACCGGGCCGTACCCGATCACCGGACGCGACCCGGCGAACCAGGTGCGTCGCGGACCGCACGACGGCGAGGACAGCGGCACGGCCTGATCCGGTCCACCGCGCGCGGACCTGTCCGCTTCCCGACACGTCCGCTCCGGAGCGGACGCGGGTCCGGCACCCGTCGGTACGATCGGCGGGTGCCGGACCTCTCTGCTTCTCCCACGCTCGACCTCCAGTTGACCTGGCGCGGAACGTTCGGCCGGGTCCGGGTCTTCGACGACCGGGTGACCGCGGAGACGAGCTACGAGCGGGAGGGCCTGACGGCAGTGCCGATGGACCAGGTCCGCGGGTGGCGACTCTGCCCGTGCGACTTCGACGCCGTCTGCGCCGAGTTCGTCACGGCCTCCGAGACGTACCGCGTGCTGCTCGACACCTCGGACGAGAAGGTCGCCGAGCTCGCGCTCCGTCGTGTGCTCGGAGCACCGCTGCCCGCGGACTCCTGACGCCGGGGCCGTCCTCAGTCGTCGGAGTCGACCTCGTCGGTGACGACGTCCCCTGAGCCGGCGTCGATCCGGACGCTGTGCTTCGTCCCGGACGCGTCACGGACGTCGCCCTCCCAGACGACCTTCCCGAGGTGGTCGTCGAGCCCCAGCTCCGTGATCGTGCCGGCGTGCAGGTCCTCGAACGCGGCCACGGCGTCGCTGACGTCCAGGTCGGCCGCGTCGATGAAGCGGGTGTTCTCGGCCGTGTCGTCGGCGTCCGTGCGGTCGGTGCGGGGCGAGCCGTCGACCGCCGAGCCCTCCGCGTTCGTCCGCACCTCGTGCTCGGCGCCGTCCGCCGTCACCACGAGGACCTCGTGCGCGGAGCCGTCCTGCTCCCGTTCGACCGACACGACCGTGCTCGCGTCGACGGCCTTCCGCGCGGTCGCGGCGGCGGCGAGCAGGGCGTCGTTCGACCCGGTGTCGGCGCTGCTGCCGGAGGCACCGCCCGTGGTGGCGGCACCGCTGGCGGCGCCCGAGCCGGAGCCGTTGCCGGTGCTCGCCGTGTCGGAGTCGTCGGCGCTGCACCCGACGAGGGCCAGCGACGCCACGAGCGGCAGGGCGGCCAACCCGGCGACGCGGCGGGCGGTCCGGCTGGTGGGGCGGGCGGGGTGGTTGCTGCGTGCGTTCATGCTGCAAGGCTGCCGACCGGGTGCTGAAGCAGACCTGAAGCGTGCTGGTCAGCCGCCGAGCGGGATGCGCACCACGAATCGTGCGCCGCCGACGGGCGCGTCGGAGACCTGCACGGAGCCGCCGTGCGCCCGGACGGCGTCGTGCACGATGGCGAGGCCGAGGCCCGCCCCGCCGGCGTCACGGCTGCGGGCCTCGTCGAGCCGGACGAAGCGTTCGAACACCCGCTCGCGCTCCCCCGGCGGCACCCCCGCCCCGTCGTCGTCCACGGTGAGCTCGGCCTGCCCGTCGGCGGCGACGAGGGCGACCCGGACCCGGCCGGCGGCGTGCCGCACGGCGTTGTCGACGAGGTTCCGGACGACGCCGGCCAGCACCCGTTCGTTGCCGAGCACACGGGCCGGGCCGATGCCCGTCCCGTCCACGGCGACCCGGTCGGCCGCACGGACCCGCGCCCGCCCGACCGCGTCGAGGACCACGTCGTCGAGGTCCACCGGCTGCGGGACCCCGACGCCGCCCTCGTCGAGGCGCGACAGCTCGAGCAGGGCCGACACGAGCTCCTGCAGACGGAGTGCCTCGGACCGCACCACGTCGGACAGCTCCCCCACGTCGGCGCGTTCCGGGTGCGCCGCGGCGACCTCCGCGTGCTGGCGGATCGTGGCGATCGGTGACCGGAGCTCGTGCGACGCGTCGGACACGAACCGCCGCTGTCCCGCCGCCGACCGGTCGAGCCGCTCGAGCATGGCGTTCATGGTCGCCCCCAGTCGGGCGATCTCGTCGCCGGTGTCCGGCACCTCGACGCGGGCGTCGGGGCGCGCTGCCCGGATCGTGTCGACCTCGGACCGCATCCGCTCGACGGGGCGGAGCGCACGCCCGGTGACGGCCCAGGTGACGACGCCCATCACCAGGACGACCAGGGGGACGCCGACCGCGAGCAGCCCGACCGCGGCACGGAGCGCGGTGTCGGACTGGTCGAGCGAGACGCCGTACACGAGTGTCGCCTCGCCGCCGCCGGGCAGGTCGACCTCGTCCGCCACGAGGAGCCACCGCTCGCCGTCGTGGGTCCACCGCGACTCCTCGGCCGTCGGGAGCGCCGGCGGGTCGGCGTCGTCGCCGTGCGCGAGGACCGCACCGCCTCCGTCGACCACCTGCACCAACACGTCCTCGTACCCCCGCACGGCGGCGGCGCCCTCCGCCTCGACGCGGGACGACGCCTGCTCGAGTCCGGCCTCGGCCGAGGTCCGCACCCCGTCGAGGAGCACGAGCCGGAACACGGCGACGAACGCCGCTGCACCGACGAGGAGCGCGACGAGCACGACGGCCACGGCGCCGAGTGTCGTGCGGGCGCGCACGGAGCGGAGCCGTCGCGGCCGGCCGCGTGTGGTCGGTGCAGAGCGCTCGGGCGGTCGTGACCGTGCCCCCACCCGGCCGGCCCCGACCCGGTCAGCAACGGCCCCGTCGGCCCCGGCCCGGTCAGCCACCGTCCGCCGCCAACCGGTAGCCGGCACCGCGGACGGTCTCCAGCGCGTTCCGCCCGAACGGACGGTCGAGCTTCCGCCGCAGGTGTCCGACGTAGACCTCCACGATGTTGGGGTCGCCCTCGAAGTCGACGTCCCAGACGCCGGCGATCACGTCGCGCTTCGAGCAGACCTCGCCCGGCCGTCGGGCGAGGAACTCGAGGACCGCGAACTCCCGGCTGGTCAGGTCGACCACGGTGCCGCCACGGGTCACGGTCCGGGCGGCCGGGTCGACGACGAGGTCGCCGATCGTCAGGACCGCTGGTCGTTCCCGGGCACCCCGACGGACCAGCGCCCGGAGGCGGGCGACGAGCACCGGGTGCGAGAAGGGCTTCGTGACGTAGTCGTCGGCCCCGGCGTCGAGGGCCTCGACCTGGTCCCACTCACCGTCCTTCGCCGTCAGCATGAGGACGGGCGTCCAGTCCCCCTCTGCACGGAGCCGGGCGCACACCGCCCATCCGCTGAGGCCGGGCATCATCAGGTCGAGCACGATGGCGTCGTAGGCGAACTCGCGCGCGTGCCACAGCCCGTCGACGCCGTCGTGGGCGACGTCGACCGCCCAGCCCTCCGCCTCGAGGCCGCGGCGCACGCCGTCGGCGAGCCGGACCTCGTCGTCGACCACCAGCACGCGCATGCGTCCGATCCTGGCGGGTCGCGCTGAACCGCGCCTGAAGCGCACCGGCGGGTCCGACGCGACCGCGTCGGGTCCGGGAGGCGCAGTGCGGGCCCGTCCCGCGCCTCCAGGCCGGTGTGGGGTCGCGCCCGCGCAGGGCGGTCAGACCAGGAGCAGGATCCCAGCGACCACCGAGGCGACCGCGATCAGCAGGGCGATGAGGAGCAGGACGAGGTGCACGGTGTAGAACGTGGTCGGCTTGCCGGCCGCGTCGCGGGCGCGGGCGTCCTTCGCGACCCGCTGGAAGAAGCGAGGCCACGTGACGACGTTGAAGACGGCGCCGATGAAGAGGACGAGGGCTGCGAAGACGGTCACCTGACGATCCTAGGACGAGCCGACGGTCGGTCGCGGCTCGGCGGCGGGGTTCCGAGGCGGAGCGCGAGGTCCGGGCGGGTCCGCTCGGGCCGAGGAAGGGTGGTGGTGCTCGGCCGCCCCCAACGCGGCCGAGTCCCACCCCGGCGGCCACACGTGTGTAGCACCTGCTACAGACCCTACACGGCACCGACGGCAGAGTCGAGCCATCCAGTGGGATCGGTGTCCCGTTGCTGACTACACGGACTCGAGGGCGGACTCCGCCTCGGTCAGCGCCGCGCGCTCGGCGTCGCTGAGCGTCCGGCGCGACCGACGCGCGCCGTCGTTGATCTCCACGATGACCCGGCTGAGTCGGGTGGCGGGGTCGTCGGAGGACGGGTAGTCGTTGTCCGTGCCGACCCGCTCGTGGAGCGGCGTGAGCCGGTGGAGTGCCCGCTCGACCCGACGGGAACGGCGGCGACGCGACACCTGGTGGCCGATCACGAGGAGGAGCATGCCCGAGGAGACGCAGATCACCGCGCCCGGGGTGGTCACGTCGTACGGCAGCGACAGCGCACGCGTCGTGGCCGGGGACCCGAGGACGTGGGCGAGGTCCATCACGACGACGACCACCATCCGCACCACACCGAGCACGCCGCCGAGGACGAGGACCCCCAGGCCGACGAGGTCGGTCGTGGTGCGGGCCTCGCGCAGGTGGAGCACGCAGATGGTCCCCGTCGCCCCGAGCGCGACCCCCAGGTAGACCGTCTGGGCGATCGAGTACACGACCGCCGCCGGGTGCTGCCCGGCGTCGAGCATGAACGTGGTGGTCGTCGGCGGCTTGTCGAGCACCGTGAACGCGACGATGACGACGACCCCGACCACGACGAACGCCACGACGATCGCGTTCCGGAGCCACCGCCGGTCCGCGCCGACGGCCTTCGCGACGCCCCAGAGCAGGGTGCTCGTGCCGGCGACCATCAGGCAGTCGCTGACGACCGTGACCAGGTTGAAGCCGCCGACGAGCGGGTCGAGCCAGCGGTAGAGCGGATCGACGTTCGTGACGATCGTCGCCGCGAAGAGCAGGAACGTGACCGCGAGGGTCCGGTCCTGCCGACGCTGCAGCACGAGGAGCGTGATCGTGCCGGCGACGAGGAGCAGCGCCTGCACGACGGAGACGATCACCCGAAGACCCCGCGGAACGTGGTCGGACGATCCCGGTGGCCACGGATGAGCCCGGCGAGACGGTCGGCGAAGACCTCGGCCTCGTGCTCGTACTCGTTCGAGAACAGTCCGCGCGCCAGTGCCCGCTCCACCTTGTACTCGGGCAGGTCCGGGATCACGTCGCGGATGTACGCCGCCTGCGGCGCGTGGTCCTGGTGGCGGTGCAGGATGTGGCCCAGCTCGTGACCGATCACGAAGGACCGGAAGGTCCGCGACGGCGTCGGCGAGATCATCACCAGGTGCTGCCGGTCGAGGGTGGCGACGAATCCGCACACCGGCTCGGACACGAGGAACTCCTCCTCGCGCACCACGATCGGCTTCCCCACCACCGCAGCGGCGGCCGACACGGCCTGGTCGACGTCCGACCAACCCTCCGCGACGCCACGCGCCCAGAAGTCGTCGACGAACGAGTCGGCCCCGCTCACGCGACGGTCCCCCGCTCGGACTCCTCCTCGAGCACCTCGGCGATGCGACGGAGCGCCGCCGGGGACAGCTCGCCGGGGAACGTCCGTGCGGCGAACCCGCTCACCCGGGCCGAGCGGAGCGAGCGGACCAGTGCGAGCTGCGCGCCGATGCGCTCCGGGACCTCGCTGTCCTCGAGCAGGAACCGCTCGTCCACCTGGAAGAAGCCCGCCAGCAGGCAGAGCAGCCCCGAGTCGCGGTTGCGCCGACCGTCGCCGGAGAGCATGTAGGTCCACTTCGCCCGCGACAACGAGCCACCCTGCTCGGCCACGTACTCCTCGATCGCGGCGAACGGCACCGGCGACCCGCGCTGCGCCTCCTCGAAGTCGAGCAGGAGGTTGAGGCGACGTGCGAGCTCCGCGGCGTCGAGGGCCCCGCCCTTCGGATCAGCTGTCGCCATGTCGATGCACTCCTCCCCGGTCGCACGTGCAGGACATGCTAGCGCGCCGGCCCACCCGGCACCGCGGCTACCCTCGGGAGCGTGCCAGCCGCCTACCCGTCGACGATCGCGGCACCCGTCGAGCACGAGATCGTCATCACCCGGTCGCGGTTCATCACGACCGTCGCCCCGGTCTCGCCGGACGCCGGCGTGGCAGACGCCGAGCGGGTCATCGCCGAGGTCCGCCGCCGCCGGTGGGACGCCCGGCACAACTGCACCGCGATGGTGACCGGGGTCCTCGGCGACCAGGCGCGGTCGTCGGACGACGGCGAGCCCTCGGGCACCGCCGGCGTCCCGATGCTCGAGGTGCTCCGTCGCCGCGGACTGACCGACGTGGTCGCGGTCGTGACCCGGTACTTCGGCGGGGTGAAGCTCGGCGCCGGGGGCCTCGTCCGCGCCTACTCGACCTCGGTGTCCGAAGCACTCGACCGAGCCGCGGTCGTCCAGCGGCACGCGCTCACCCGGGTGACGGTGGACGTGCCCCACGCGGACGCGGGCCGCGTCGACAACGTGCTGCGCGAATGGGTGCGGCACCACGGTGCGACCCTCGGCGACCCCGCGTACGGCGCAGCGGCCACGTTCGAGCTCTGGGTGCCGGAGACGGCGATCGCGCCGCTGCGGGCGGACCTCGCTGCGACGTCGAACGGGGCGCTCGACCCCGTCGTCGGCGAGCAGCGGGTCGTGGACGTCCCGGCGGACCGAGCGGGCTGACGCGGTCGGCAGGTCGCGCGGTCGGTGTCCCGCCTGCGGTGGCGGGCGGTCAGCGCGCCGCGCGGTCGGTGTCCCGTGCGCCGGACCGACGCATGAGCGCCCACTGGCCGAACAGGAGGACGCCGATCCCGAACGGGATCCAGGTCGCGACGGTCCCGCTCGAGAGCACCGGTCCGACGACCCCGAGGACGATGCTGACGACGGCGCAGACGAGCACGATGATCTGGTTGGTGGTGGTGTTCCGCACGGGAGATCCCCTCTTCCTACCGATGGTCCGGACGGCCCACGGCGTAGACCGACGACGGTCGAGGCACCGCGGTGACGAGGCCCCCGACTCGTTGTCGGCGACGGTACCAGACCCGGACGCTCCGTCCATCGACACCGGAGCGCACTTCCGGCTGGAGCCCGGACGCCCCCGACGGTCCCACGATCGCGTGCCTGCAGACGAGATCGACTCCGGGATCGCGAAGGACCGCACGCGCGACGAAGGAGTCGCTTCGATGCAGCACGACGGTCAGGTGGAAGCAGCGGCTGGGTCTTCTCGGCGGGCGGAAAGCTTGTCCTTCCCGCACAACGTGGTGTGGCTCGGCGCGGAGTGCCTCACCAACCCCGATGCTCTCCGCGGAATGAACACCGGTGGACTCTCGCGACGCGTCCGTATGACGTGCCTCCACTGCGACGGATTGCGGACCACCCATGTGAGACGGAGGCTGACGGCAACCAGCGCGAGCAGGCGGGACTTCGCGGTGCAGCGACCTCAGGTGCAGCATCTGACCCCGTTCGCTGCGATGTAGCCATGTCC
Organism: Curtobacterium sp. L1-20; assembly: GCF_048755855.1. GTDB lineage: Bacteria > Actinomycetota > Actinomycetes > Actinomycetales > Microbacteriaceae > Curtobacterium. The sequence goes on from NZ_CP151473.1 coordinate 2,872,010, forward strand.
GGAAGCCGATCCGCTACCGGTCGTCCCGCAGGGTGAGCGCGCGCCTCGTCCGTCGCCCAGCCAATGCCCGCTGCACGCATGCGTCACCGTCCTTCGTGTCACGGATCATCATCGCCACCAGAGCGACCTGCCGCACCCTGCTCAACCACGCTCCGACCCCACCTGAAACCGCTTCCCGATGGCGCGTTGCGCGATCAACGGAGAGGTGCAGAGGGCCACTGCAGGATCTGACCGAACGCGAGTGAGCGCGACATCGGGTGGGGAAGCGTCGCTTCACTCGTCTTTGTCGCGCGGTCTTGGTCAGCGTCGGAGGGTGCGCTTCGGGTACTCCCCGAACCGGTTGACGTACTCGCGCGAGAAGCGGCCCATGTGGGTGAACCCCCACCGCGATGCGATCTCCGCCACGGAAGCCTCTTCGCGATCAGCTCGGACGAGTTCGGCGTGCGTTCGCCGGAGGCGCACCTCCCGCACGTACGCCATCGGGGTGCGGTCCAGTTCGCGTTGGAACGCTTCCTGCAGCCCGCGGACACTGAAGCCAGCAGCGCGAGCGATGTCCGCGACAGTCAACGGTTCCGCCGCGTGGGCGTGGATGAAGTCCACGGCTTCGCGCAGGCGGGAGCGGTTCCACTTCGAGAAGGTGGTCGGCAACGGCTCGGCCTGGAACCGGTACAGGGCCAGGAGCGATCGGACGATGTCACGTTGCGCTTCGTGCCACACCAGCGACGATGCTCCTCCGGATCGGAGGGCGTGCATCGCGGATGTGACCGAACGCCGCCACTGCGTGATCGCCTCGGGCGTCGGCACGGTGAACCGATCGAACGCGATGGTGCCGTCGACGAGGTACTGCTCCGCGGCGACGTCGAGGACGAGGTCCCGGTTCAGGTGCACGATCCGCTGGTCCCAGTCCTCGTACTCGATCTCGAAGCGCTGTTCGACGGGGAACAAGGTCGGGACGCCCGGCTGCATGCGGACTTCGTCACGTTCGATGTCGACACGTCCTTGGCCCGCGTCGAGCCACTGCACGACGACCTCGCCCTCCACGGCGACGTCCCCCCGGAGGTATCCGTGCATCTGCGAGCGGCGGATGCTGAGCTGATCGTCGCCCACGGCGACGTACTTGTACCAGTAGTCGGTGTCGACGTGCGAGGAGTACCAGGCGCGCCCGGCGTACATCCCAGCGAGGTCGCGGATCGCGGTACCAGTGTCCGTACCCGCGACGGCGACGATGGGGCTCAGTGCGGCGCCGGAGGCAGCCGCCTGGTCGCCGGAGGCGCGCGCCGGAGCTACCGGCGCCGATGACCGAAGGCGCTCGGGGCCGTTGGTTCGGCGAACCCCACCGATCGACGTGATGCCGTCCTGGGCGGAAAGAGGCTGCACGGTCATCTTCGGACTGCCTTCCGCGAGGCATCGCCGCCTCATCAATGCTGGGCCGCCTCGCTGCGTCAGTGCTTCGCAGGCGGCGAAAACCATCATGACGACGCGACCGCGTTGTGACCCGGCGATTCAACGCTACCCGTGACGGCCGTACCCGCAGAAAAACGTCCTCTCCGCGCAAGTGCGAGCACGAGCCGCCCTCGCACGCTGCGATCCGGCCGAGCGCTTGTGCCAGTTGCATTCTGTGCTGGGTCAGCCGTGGTCTCGTCCTCCGCGAAGGAGCGTGCTCGGTGGGAGGCCCTACTACAGGTGAGTTCGTGGCGGGGCTAGCCGTCGGACGCGCTGATGGGCGCAGCGTCCTGTCGAAGGGCATCCGCGAGGAGGGATGCGAATCGTTGTACCGCCGTCACCTCATCCTCGCTGAGTGCATCGATGGTCTCGATCAGCGGAGCACGGACGTGGCCGTAGGCGCGCGCTAAGTCCTGCTCCGCGGTACCGGCGGCAGTCACGATGACGCTGCGCCGGTCCACCGGGTTGGGCTGGCGCTCGGCCCGACCATCCCGCACGAGTCGGTCGATGAGCTTTGTGATCCCCGCAGTCGATAGGTGCAGGATCCGGGCGAGTTGCGTCGGCTTCACCGCTCGTCCGTCACGGCGTGCGAGCACCAGATGCCGCAGTGCAAGGGCATCAACGGGCAGCATCCCCAGCGCGCGCAGTGCCTGCTCGTCCGCGTCATGGACGCTGTCGCTAAGTGCTTCCAGACTCAAGATGGCCGCTGCACCAGCGGCAGTGCGCGGCTGGTGCTCGAACAGGTCAGCCGTCCCAGGACCCTGGTTGTCGGAGGTCATCTCATCCCGTCGGTCGCATGGTGGACAAACCCATGCTCCCCCGACCACCTGAGAACTCAAACTGAGTAAGTAGTCAGCCAGGTAAGACAACTGTTGCGGTCACGACGCCACCGATCTTCGGTGGCGGAGATCAGAAGGAGTCACCATGTCGAACACGGCAGGAAGCCCCGCACGACACGACTCAGTCGTCCGTGCCACCTGGAACGAGACCAAGTCCGCGCTCAAGACCACCGAGTTCTACGCCTGGCTGGTCGTGTCGATCGCGATCCTCATCGCGTCGGCCGTCGTCGACAACGCCGACGAGGGCCACACCGGCTTCGGCGCCGATCAGGCCTGGTTGTACGTCGCGATCGTGACGGCCGCCTACGTCGTCAGCCGCGGGATCGCGAAGGCCGGCGTGCGCAAGCCCGACTGGAACGACGACGACCGCCACAACGTCAACGGGCGCTCGAACTGAGCTCAGCGCACCAAACGCCCCGGCGCTGGCCGATGGCGTGCCCGCGAGCAGACGCTCGCGCACCCTCAACTGGCACCTGAGTGACTGTGGGCCGTTCCGATTCATCGGAGCGGCCCACACCTGCTTGTGTCGCCTGCCGCAGGATCAGCGACGAGGACCAACGCACCGCCCGCAGCGTCCGCGCCCACTCCAGTAGACCTGAACGCTAACCGACGCCGGGCCCTACCGTGTCGGGCTGCTCGCGTCGAGGTTCCGGTCCTCGTGCACCGGCCGCGCCGGCCCCGCTGCGGCAGCAAGATCCCGCAGGTGCCGGACGAAGTCCTCATGATCGCTCTGGAACTCGAGTTCGTCCTCCGGCGCCGGACTCAACGTGATCTGACTCGCCGGCCCGATCAGCACCGTCTCGATCGAGGGCTGCCCAGCCTCATCGAACGTGGGGACATCGACCGTGTCGGTCTTGTCGTTCGAACCGAGGACAGCGGCGTACTCGATCACTGCATCCGCGACATCATCCGCGACCATCGTCGGCTGCCCGTTGTAGTGGATGTACTTCATACCCACCAACCAACGACCAACCCCGTGCACACGCACTCAGCGACTCACGAGTTAGGCCCTCATCGGTGCACCTGCGGCGTCTCATTAGCCGAAGCGTAGGATCGTCTCAGCTTCACCGATATCCGCGAGGAGAACACATGCTGCTGATCCCGGGCTTCATCCCGATCGTGCTCATCGTCACGTTCGCCCTCATCGGAACCGCCGTGTGGGGCTCCTCGAAGAAGAGCCCCACACAGCTGCGACAGGACGCTGAGGCACGCGAGCGCCGCGCCCAGCGCGCGGCAAACCGCTCCTAGTCGAGCGGGCAAGAAGAGGCACGCCCCCTAGGGGCGTGCCTCTTTGCTGTGTCTGCACCGGGGCGAGTTCAACGTCTCGTTAGCCGATGGGGAACCGGACGTTGCATCCCGGATTGATGAGCTCAGAGTGCCTGGGCGAAGTTGCCCTGGAGTCGTGAGAACACTCGCTGTGCTGCGATGAGGAGCACGGTACCGACGAGGAGAGCAATGCAGAGCCTGACGAGGTGTTCCGCAGGCCAAGCGGGCTCTGTGGCTGCGCCGTGAGCCCAGATCGCTCGTTGCAGTCCGAGGATCGAGAGCGTGAGGGGGTTGTTCGTGTAAACGGCCAGGAGCCAGTCGACCTTCAGACGCTGCAGCACCATCGAGTACGAGTACACAATCGGGGATGCCCAGAGGAGAACCATCAGTCCGACGTCGATGATGAACTGCACGTCTCGGAGATAGACATTGAGCGCAGCGAGCACGAGCCCGATCGCTGCGCTGTAGACGAGGATCACGAGCAGTGAGGGAACGAGGAAGATCAACCCCTCGTGCCAGGGGAACGCCCGTAGGGTGACTGTCGCCGCGATCAGGATCGTGAACTGGATCAGGAAGTTCACCAGCGCTGCGCCGATGCTTGCGAGCGGGAACACTTCGCGTGGCACGTACACCTTCTTGATCAGCCCGCTGTTGCCCACGATGGAGCCGGTTGCGCCGGCGACGACTTCGCTGAAGAGCGTGTAGGCGGTCAGCCCGGTGAAGACGTAGATGGCGAAGTTGTCGATCGAGCGTGCTGAACCGAGGATCGTCCCCATCACGAAGTAGTAGATGAGCAGTTGAGTCAGTGGCCGCACCAGCGTCCACACGAAGCCGAGTGCTGAGTCCTTGTACCGCGCTTTGAGGTCGCGGCGGATGAGCATCCCGAGCATCTCGCGCTGTCGGAGGATGGCGCGAAGTTCTCGCCAGGTCCCCCTGAAGGCGCTGCTCCGTGCCCCGACGACGATGAGCGGCTCCTTGGCGAGTTCTGCCATGCGCGCGTGGTTGACCAACGGGCTCCTCATTCACAGGTGTTCGACCACGGTAGGAAGCATGGAGCGGTTCCTTCTGGATGTTGGTGCGATGACCTTGCCGAAGGCTCAGTGTTCGCATCGGTGGCCTAGTTCGCTGCTTGATGGAGCTGGGCCTGGTCCTTCATCAGAGTTTCCCCTGACGGTTCGGGGATGCTTGTCCAAGCGGCGGTCGTCTGATGGACGCGCGCGCAGGTGTCGGACGGGAGGGCCACTTGCACCAGAGCACCGCATCGCAGCCCACACAGCCGTGGGGGGCGGCGGTTTTTGGTCGCCGCGACGGAGACGGCCATTTTGCTCAGCAGCGTCGCATATCTATTCGTTGGGCAGTTCTGGACGCTGGTGCTGTGGGAGGCCGTCACACTGGCGTACTTGCTCGGTGGTCTGTTAGCGGTGTGGTCCGGGCGCCGTACGGATGAGAGCAAGAGCGCACTCCAGGAGTTCAAGCGGTGGTCATGGCTGTTGCCGTTGGTCGCGAGCGCGACCGGTGCCTACTCGGCAGTCGTGGCGCTGGTAGCTCAGGCAGACGGTGGCGGCGGCGCACTGCCGTTCGCCGTCACGGCATCGATCGGTGTCGTGCTGTCGTGGACGTTGCTGCAGGTCGGGTTCGCACACACCTACTGGGCGGCTGACGGTGGTGGTCGGCGCCGTGGTGTGCGCTTCCCGGGGAAGCGCACACCCGCACTGATCGACTACCTCTACTTTTCGTTCACTATCGGGACCGCGTTCGCGACCTCGGACGCGCAGGTCGAGAGCCTTGGTGTCCGAAGGGTGGTGATGCTGCACAGCATCTTGAGCTTCTTCTACAACGCGCTCGTCGTCGCGGTCGCGTTCCAGGTGTTGCAGCAGGTCATCCGGAACTGACCGCACCCGGCACGACTGCTGAAGGTCAAGTGCGCTCACATTGCAGGCGGTCGGGACAGCGACGATGTCAGGTCTTCTGGGCGGACCTCGGATGCTCTGGGGCGCCACGGAGCTCGAGCGAGGTGGTGTGCGATGGAGTTGGCGACGGCGACGAGCGGCACGGCGAACAGGGTTCCGGGGATGCCTGCGAGGAACCCGCCAGCGGCGACGGCGAGGACGACGGCGAGGGGGTGGACGTTGACGGCGGCGCCCATGATCAACGGCTGGAGGACGTGACCTTCGACCTGCTGCACGATGAGGACGACGGCGAGCATGATCACGGCGGGCACGGGTCCGAGGAACACCAGCGCGACGACGACGGCGAGGACGCCGCTGGCGATCGCGCCGATGATGGGGACGAATGAGCCGAGGAACACGGCGATGACGATCGGTACCAGGAACGGGAACCCGTCGAAGAACAGACCGATGATGAAGGCGCCGACGCCGATGCCGATCGCGTCGACGAGGGCGACGAGGATCTGGACGCGGGCGAATGCGGTGAGCGTTGCCCAGCCGGCGCGACCGGCACCGCGCGCTGCTTCGCGTGCCCGTCGGGGGAAGAGGCGAACAGTCCACGCGAAGATGCCGCGGCCGTCGATGAGGACGAACAGTGTGGTGAACAGGACCAGCAGTGCGCCGGCAAGCAGAGTCCCGATGACGCTTCCGGCGTTCAGGGCGCCTGTGATCAGGGATTGCGCGTTGTCCTGAAGGGCGTTGACGGCGCTGGTCAGCGCGCCGGTGATGTCCGCGTCGGTGAGGGAGATGGGTGGCTCGTGCAGCCATGCGGATACCTGGTCGAGTTGGTGCACGATCGCGGTGCGGAGGGCTGGGAGACCTGCTCGCAGCTGCCAGATGACCAGCGCTGCGAGGCCGCCGGAGACGCCGATGACGCCGACTTCGCTGACGGTGACCGCTGCCCACTTCGGCCACCGGTGTCGCTGCAGCCACTCGGAGAACGGCACCAGGAGCGCTGCCAGGATCAGTGCGACCAGGACCGGGATGACGATGATCCTGAGTTGCACGACGACGACGAGGATCACTGCAACGGCGATCGCGATGAGGAGGAACGCCTTCGACCATGCGGCGGCGAGGCTGACCGGTGTCGGCAGCGTCGTGCGCGGCTCAGCGGTCCGAGGGGTGGTGTTCATGGCCGGTTTCTCTGTTCAGTGGTCGATGGCGGGATGCGGGTGCAGGCCGAGTTGGGCCTGCACCCGCCATCGCGTGGGTCAGCGTGCTGACGGGGTGGGGGTTGCCGGCTGCGTGGTGGCGGCCAGTAGCTGCGCGACGTCGGTGGCGGCTCGGTGGCCGGAGAGGATGGCGCCGTTCATGGTTCCGGAGGTCTCATCGGCGGTCTCGGTGCCGGCCCAGTGCACGCGTCCCACCGGTTCGCGGAGGAATCGTCCGAACGTGGTCCATGCCTTCGGTGCGACGGCGGGGTTGGGGCCTCCCGGGGCGAAGGTGTCGTTGCCCCAGGAGAAGTCCTGGTAGTCGATCAGTTTCAGCGCTTCGGCCCCGTACAGGTGCACCAGGTGTGCGAGGACCCGCTTGGATCGTTCGTCGCGGTCGTACGCGTCGAAGCCGCGAGGGTCGCAGAACACCATGAGGATGCCGGGGCCGTCCGCGCCGGGGCTAACGTCGAAGGTGAGGAACACGGTGTCATCGTCGGAGACACCCTCGCCGGAGAGTCCCCGGTCGCGCCAGAACGGACGGTCGTACGCGACGAACGCTTTGCTGAGTGCGCCGAGCCGCCAGGTGCGTGACAGGCCGCGGTGCTGTTCGGGCAGGGCCGGCTCGAACGTGATCGCTGCCCGGTGGGTCGGTGCGGTGGCGACGATGACGTAGCGAGCGTCGACGGTCACGCCCTCGGCGTCGACGGTGACCGTGTCGCCGTGCGTCGTGATCCGGTGCACGGGTGCGTTCACGATGACGCGGGGGCTGAGCGTGTCAGCGAACCGGGCGACGAGGGTGTGCACGGTGCCGAAGATGCGGTCCTGTTGATCTCCGCCCTCGACGGCCATCATGTGCTCGAGGCCGCCGAGGGTCTTGATGTATCGCAACGCGTTGAACAGGGAGATGTCGCCGGCAGGGGCACCCCAGTGCACCTTGCTGATCATGTCAATGAACTTCCGGGTGTCCTGCAGTGCGCGCTTCCGCGTCAGCCATGCACCGAGCGAGAGCGCGTCGTACTCCGCTGCGCGCGGGTGCGTGTGGGCGTCCTCGGTCGGCAGCTGGTCGACGATCTTCTGCAGCGCTCCCATGATCCGGGTGAGGTCGAGGACCACCCATGGGGCAAGCGCCAGCGCGCTTTCGGCCCGTCGGCGACCTCGGAAGGAGATCAGCCCCTTGCCGTCGTGGAACTGCGGGACGGTGAGGCCGCCGAGCCGGTCGATGAGCTCGTGCATGGCCGTGTGGTCCGGTGCGACCCAGGTCGCGCCGGCGTCGACGGGGACCCCGGCGACGGAGGTGGTGTGGATGCGGCCGCCGACGCGGTCGCGGCCCTCGAGGACGAGGACCTTGTAGCCGTCGTGGGTGAGTTGGTCAGCGGCGGACAGGCCGGCGAGGCCAGCGCCGACGATCACGACGTCGACGGATCGGGCAACGGTGGTCATGGGTGTTCTCCGTTCTTCGCGGCGGTGGGCCGGGGTCAGTTGGCGGGTGCGGGCACCGGGCGGGATGCGGCGCGGGCGGCCGTGGTGAAGGTGCGGTGAGGCACGTCAGCGCGGCGGACCGCGAGGGCGGCGCCGATGAGGGAGCGGTCAGCGGTGAGCCGCTGCCGGAGGTTCCCGGCGGTTGCGTGTTCGACCAAGCCCGCGGTCAGCAGCTGTGCGGATCGGACGAACGGCAGCAGCCGCCGCCGGTAGCGCAGCGCTGCGGCGGCGATGTTGTCGGGGGTGCGGCGGAGCTCGTCGGCGAAGATCGCTCCGCCGACGAGTCCTCCGTGCGCGCCGGCTCCGGAGAGCGGGTCGATGCAGTGCGCGGCATCGCCTATGAGGACGACGTTCCTGGCGTGCCATCGCGGCGCCCGGACCTGTGCGAACTTCGTGACGCGGATCCGGTCCGGTGCGGCGGTGCGCACCTGGTCGACGAACGGGGCGAACCGTTCGCTGGCGGTGGCGAGCAGTTTGGCTGCGATCGGGAGGAGGTCGGGTCCGTGCTGCCGGCCGCGGCCGAGGTTGATGGAGGTCAGCACGAGGGTCTCGTCGTGGTCCGTGTACGGGAACACTTGCGCGCCTGCACGGTCCCCGAGCAGGATTGCCGCTTCGGTCGTGCCGGCCATCCGTCCGGGCACGTTCACCCAGAGGTGGTGGCGGCCGTTCTCGTAGATCGCCGACCGGCCGTCTTCGACCGCGAGTCGTCGCACGGTGGAGTTCAGGCCGTCGGCGCCGATGATCAGGTCGAACTTCTCAGCGCTGCCGTCCGCGAAGCGGGCGACGACGCCGGTGAGGGTGTGCTCGATGCCGACGAGCTCGACGCCGTACTGGAACGGCACCCGACGTTCCGCGTGGCGAGCGATCGTCGCGACCAAGTCACCACGGCGGGCGGACCGGTACCCGTCCGTGCGCATCCGAGCGAGGTCCTTGCCCTTGCGGGTGACGGTGATCGTCGCGGTCGGCGTGCTGAGCGCTTCGATCTCCGGCAGGACGCCGATGCGCTGCACCATGCGCATCGCGGTCCGGTCGAACAGGATCTGGTACCCGCCCCGGTAGGGCTCGGTGATGGCGTCGACGACGCGGACGTCGTGTCCGTCGTGGGTGAGCATGAGCGCGACACCGCTACCAGCGATGCCGGCTCCGACAACGAGGATCTTCATGGGGAGTGCCTTCCTTGGTCGCTCAGTGCTCGACGGGGGTCTCGGCGCGGGACGGGATGGCCCGCCACGCGATCGCCGCCGCGACGATGAGCAGCACCGCGGCGATCACGGATGTCCACTGCATGCCGACGGTGAAGGCGTGCTTTGCCTGTTCGATGACGGCGGCGACATCCGGCGCCGTGCGGTCCAGCTGCGTCAGGCCCGTGGCGAGGGACTCCCGCATCGACTGCTCGATGTCGGGGTTGCTGATGGCGGGCAGGTGGGCTCGGTAGAACGCGAGCTGCACTGAACCGAGAACGGCGATGCCCAGGGCCGCTCCGAGCTCGTACGCGGTCTCGGCGATCGAGGATGCCGCGCCGGCACGGTCCCGCGGGGCGGCGCCGACCACGGCGTCCGTGGTGAGCGTCATCGCCAGCCCCGCACCGAACCCGACGATCGCGAAGCCGATGATGATCCCGGCCAGCCCGTCGAGTCCCTCAGCGAGAGCGAGGACGCCGAGACCGATGGCGCCGAGCCCCAGACCGACGCTGATGGCGCGGCCTCGTCCGAGCTTGCCGACCATGAACCCGGCCAAGCCGATCACGATGATCGACGCGACGGTCGCCGACAGCTCCGACAGCCCCGCCTGCAAGGGGTTCAGTCCCCGCACGAGTTGGAGGTACTGGGAGAAGAAGAACAGCAGCCCGACGAACGCGAAGATCGACACCGTGTTCGCCATCACCGCGCCGCTGAACGCCGGCGACCGGAACAGGGACACGTCGATCAGGGGCCGGGTCAGTCGATGCTGACGGCGCAGGAACCACCATCCGGCAGCGCCCCCCACCAGGACAGCGACGGCGACGCTCCAGTCGAACCCCTCCGCGAAGACGTGCTTGATGGCGTAGACGATCGCGACGATCGCAACGAAGGACGACAGCGCTGACAGGAGGTCGACGCGTGCGCCGCGTGGATCGCGCGACTCCGGCAGCAAGAAGACGCCACCGATCAGGACCAGCACCATGATCGGCACGTTGATGAGGAACACGCTGCCCCAGTGGAAGTGCTCCAGCAGCGCGCCGCCCACGATCGGGCCGACCGCCGCGCCCGCCGTCGCCCCGGCGGCCCACACGGCGATCGCGCGGGTGCGCTGTGCCGGGTCGGTGAAGATGTTGCGCACCAGCGCGAGGGTCGACGGCATGATCGTCGCGCCGCTGATACCCAGGATCGCGCGGGCGGCGATCAGCATCTCCGGGCTCGTGGCGAACGCGGCGAGCAGCGATGACAGCCCGAATCCGAGCGAGCCGATCAGCAGCAGTCGCTTCCGGCCGATGCGGTCGGCGAGGTTGCCCATCGTGACCAGCAGTCCGGCCAGCGCGAACGAGTAGATGTCGCCGATCCAGAGCAGCTGCGTAGCGGTCGGGTTGAGATCCGCAGACAGGGCCGGCACCGCTAGTGCGAGCACGGTGCCGTCGATCGCGAGCAGGAGCACGGCCAAGGTCAGGATCCCGAGCGCGGCCCAGCTGCGCGCGGTCACCGGAGCGGAAGTCGTCGAAGTCACAAGCATCACCGTACCGACCAAATGGTCGGCTGTAGAACGCATGTAGACTGTTGTCAGGAGATGAGCAGCTTCGGCGCTCCTTTCCTGATCAGATGGACGAGGATCTTCCCCCGACGACAAGGAGCAGGCCATGCCGGAGTACGACCAGTCGCCGGAGCGATCGACGCGTAACTCCGAGCGCACCCGAGCAGCGGTGCTCGCGGCGGCGGCGGAAGCCATGACCGACCGCGGCACGGGCGTTTCACTCGACTACATCGCCAAGCACGCCGGCGTCTCGAAAGGCGGTCTGCTCCACCACTTCCCGAATCGGGAAGCCTTGATCGTCGCGCTCGTCGACGACGCGCAACAACAGCTTCGAGACAGCGTGCTCCAGCATCTGGACCTCACCGAGAACCGCCCGGGCAAGCTCCTCCGTGCCTACGTCCGCGCGATGACGTCAGGGGCCGATGCGACGCTGCAGTACTTCACGGCGGCGCCATCATGGGCCGGGATCTACCAGATCCCGAAGGTCAGCGAGATCACGGCCGCTGACACGCGCTGGTGGAACGAAAACCTTGCAGCTGATGGCTTGTCCGCGGATCGGATCCTCGTCGTCCGACGCGCGGCGGAAGGGATCGCTGCCGCCGTCGCGTACGGCGATGAACCGCCATCGTCAGCAGAGCGCGCTCGTACTCTCCTCCTGCACCTCGCTGACGGCGGCGAGCTCGCTAGCCACGACGTCTGAAAACGGGAGCAGAGACACGTCCGATAGCCGATCGCCTATCGGTCGTCCACGGCTGCGGCCGTGACGCAGCGTTCCAGGAGGGCGATCGCGCGCCGGGCGTCATGCACGGTGAACTCGACGTCCTTGCCAGCTCGCGATGCCACGGCACGGGAAAGCAGGTCCTCGAACTCCGGCCATCTCCGCGCAGCGAAGCGCCCAGCATCGGTCTTGGACAGAATCAGCCCGCGCTCGACCGTTGCAACCAGCCGAGCCGGCCCCAACACGATCCAGCGCATCGCCACGGGGTTCACATTCGCCGTCTCCAAGCGACCCGCGAGCTTTTCCCGTGTCTCGGATCCGAGCCGCGCCCAATACGTGGAGAGGTTCGTTCGAGAGAACGCCCTCGCACCGTCCAGTGCTCCTGGGAAACGTCGTGCCGATGGCCGCCAAGCTGATGCTCCACCGTCGGAGACCGTCGCCTCGGCGCCGTTCTCGATCTCGCACCAAGTCACCCAAGTCAACTCCCCGCCCTCCCCCGCGGGGATCAACTCACCGCCGATGACCTGGGGCGCGACCTCGATCGCGTCCGGGCCCGCGGCAAGCTGAGACTCGGTGAGGTAGACACCGTCAATTTGCGTTCCCGCCTCGGGCACTGCGTGAAGCTCAGCGATGACGGGTAAGTCGTCCGCTGCAACCGGACGAGTCGTGATCAGCACGAGGTCGATGTCGCTGATCCCCGGACGCCAGTCATCGAGCATGGCCGAACCGGTCAGCACGAGCGACCCAAGGAGTCCTGGGAGTCGCCGTCGATGCTCTCGGGCGAACGCGTCAACGAGCGGTTCAGGGGTGCGCTCCGCGGAGGTCTCCATGCACGCAATCGTGGCATGGGTCCGTCTCAGTAGCCGATCGGCTATCGAGACGGATTGGGTGATTCGGCTGGTGCGAGCGCCGGCTTGGCGGCCAACGTGCGGCCGTGGCGGGCTGCTTCCTGTTCGGCGTGGCTCCGCAACTCGTCAGCCAGGGCCGTGAACTGGTCGAGGGCCGGGTTCACCCCGACGAGGGTGAACTCGCGCTTCACCACGTCGAGGTCGAGCTGCCAGACCTCGGCGAGGACGCGCCGCATCCACGATGTGGCGTGGTCCCAACCTTCCCGCGGCGTTCCAGCGGAGTAGTTGCCTCCCTGCACAGTGACAAGAACGGCCGGCTTGCCGGCGGTGATGGGAACGACGCCGGGCGTCATGCGTGGGTCGGTCAGCACGAGGTCAACGTAGGACTTGAAGTGCTGCGAGACGCCCCAGTTGTACAGCGGGACGGCGAACAGCAACGCGTCGGCTCTGGCGATTTCGTTGGTCAGCTCGCTTGCCAGGGCGGCCGCTGCGACCTGGGCGGGCGTGCGCTCGGAGTCGGGCGTTGCCGACGCTGCGACGGCGTTGGCCCACGCGTCAGCGGGCAGGGGTTCGACACCGATGTGCCGGCGAGTCACCGTCGAGCTCGGGTGCTCGGCGCTCCACTCGGTCTCGACGATGTCGCCGAGCGCTCGGCTGGTAGAGCCCTCGGTACGGATGCTGGCATCGAGGCGGAACAGGTTCATGGCACTCCTTCGATCGCTTCCAGGCCGTCGACCTGAACAACAGTTACGATCGGTAACCCTGCCCGCCGGGTTCCCGTTACCGCAAACGAGCCCCTGTTACCCGGCAGTGACCACGGGAGACCACATGACGGAACAGATGGCACTGAAGACGTTGCAGGACAGGCTCGACCAGACCATGCCCACGATGGCCGAGCTGTGCACGAGCGAGGATCCGGAACTCTTCCGGTCGCTGCTGACACGCATGGGTGACAAGTGGACGCTGCTAGTGATCGGGGTGCTCGGCGACGAACGGCGCCGGTTCACCGAGCTCTCCGAGGTCATCCCTGGCATCTCGCGCCGGATGCTGACCGTCACCTTGCGCGCACTCGAGCGCGATGGGCTCGTGTCGCGGACGGTCTACGCGCAAGCGCCGCCCCGCGTCGAGTACGAGCTCACCGACCTCGGGCGTTCGTTGCAGTATGTGGCTCTCGCCCTCGCTGACTGGGTCAGAGAGCACCAGCACACGATCGTTGACAACCGGCAGGAGTTCGACAGCGACCCCCGGCATTGATGACGACGGCTACCGTCACTAGCGAAAGTTGAACCGTTCGTTCAACGATCCCCTACCGATGCGTTCCTGACAGCAAGTCGACTCTCGTTTCCTGAAGGTGTAACCTCGCGCACGTCGGGGTGAAGCGTCGGAACGCCCCGTGCCTCTTGGCTCCCATGGCGCGCAGATCCTGCGTCTTCGGAGTCCTCATGCACACCCCCGTTATCAAGCCCACTCTCGTGATGGGTGCCCGCGGCAGCGTCGGCCGTCACGTCCTCGACGCTCTCATCGCGCAAAGCGTCCCGGTGCGCGCCTCAGCCCGGAAGCCTGAACCGGACCAGTTCCCCGCGAATGTCGACGTCGTCGCCGCGGACCTCACCGATCGCACCAGTCTCGATGCCGCATTCGCCGGCATCGGTCAGGTGTTCCTCTACGCCAACCACGCCGGCGTCGCCGGCGTAATCGACGCCGCACGGAACGCCGGGCTTAGCCGGATCGTGCTCATGTCTTCCGGCAGCGTCATCCACCGCACCTCGGCGGGCAACGCGATCACAGAGGAGCACCGCGAGGTCGAAGACGCGTTCGCCGCAGCAGACGACCTCAACGTCGTGCCGATCCGGCCGTTGGTGCTCGCGACCAATGCGCTCGGCTGGTCCTGGCCTATCAAGGCCTCTTCCTCGGTCGCGCTGTACCGGCCGGACGCTCTCACGGCACCGATTCATGAGAAGGACATCGCCGCCGTCACGGTCGCCGCTCTGACCGGTACCAGGAAGCCGGAAGTGAGCGACCTGCTCACCGGGCCCATGCGCATCTCGCAACGGGAACAGGTCGCCGAGATCGCAGCGGCGACCGGGAAGAGCATCGAAGTCACGGAACTCAGTCGTGACGAGGCGGCAGCGCAGTTCGTCCGGTTCATGCCCGCTCAGGAAGCCGACGCGGTGCTGCAGTTCCTCGACGATGCCGCGGCCGGCAACTCCCCTGCGACGACCACCATCGCCGACGTGCTCGACCGGCCGGCGATCGGGTTCGACGTGTGGGCCGCTGACCACGCCTCGGACTTCTGACACCGGAAGGTCACCCTCATGTCGGAAGCATCGCTCGGGAAGATCCTCCTCACCGTCACGGCCGTCTACGCCGGCGCTGGACCGTTCGTGTTCGACTGGAATAGGACGCACATCCACAACCCCGACTGGCCGCCCCACGCGAAGTTTCACAACGCGCAGACCATGAGCCTCGGCGCGGCACTGTCCGCCGCCGCGCTGACTGCGATCTGGGGCAACGGACGCTGGAATCGGAATCGACTCACCGTTGCCGCAATTGCCGCGTCCTTGTACTGGGGCACACAACTCAGTGCATCGGCGTACCCGGGCGTCTCGATGGCAGACCCACCGGCGAAGACGAGCCGACTGGGACCACAGACCTACGTAGCTGCCGTCGCGCTGGTGGTGAACGCCATCTCGGCCGTCCTCGAACACCGCCGCGTCCACCGCTAACACTGGACCAGACACCGCACCGTCGTCGAGCGGAACCACCGTCCACTCGACGACGGCGCACCAGCCTCTCAGCCCCGAAGAACACCGGAGGATCAGTTGACCGCCTACGACGTCGAAGCGTGGCACGACCTATTCGTCATGACCGGGGGCGCAGCAGCAGCACTCGCCGGACTGATCTTCGTCGCCGTGTCCCTCAACCACGAAGCGATCCTCGAAATCGCCGCTCTGCCAGCTCTCGCCGCACGCACGTTGAGCATCCTCATCGGTCTGGTCCTCCTCAGCCTGGTCTGCCTCGCACCTGGGCAGTCGCGAGTTCTACTCGGTGCGGAGGTTCTCGGGATCGGGGTCGCCCTCGCCGCCATCGTGCTCACCACCACCATCCGCAACATCGGCGGTGCCGACCAAGCGCAGTGGCGAGTCAGCCTCATCGCACTTGCGATTATCGGCTCCCTCCCCGCCGTCGTCGCCGGAGCCTCCCTCCTCGCCGACGTCGGCGGCGGCCTCTACTGGCTCCTCGTACAGGGCATCACCGGCATCATCGTCGCCGTCTACTACGGCTGGATCCTCCTCATCGAAATCCGCCGATAGCGGTACAGAGGACGCCGGCATCGATCGAATCGAGGACGACAGAGGCGTCTCGATAGCCGATCCGCTATCGATACGGACGGTGACCCCTGATTCGGCACGAGTTTCATGCTCAACGATCAACGATCTGCCGGCCGAGGGTCTACGGGCGCGATGCGCGAGGAGGTAAGACGGCGATGCACTCACCGCGGAGCGGGGTGAGTATCGCCTCTGCCAGGTCCTCGAGCTGGTCGGCCTGACTGGGGCTGAGGAGTCCGAAGACACGTTCACGCACCTGGGTCACATAGCCGGGCTCGACCGCGTCGACCAGCGTCGCCCCGGACTTGCTCAAACGCGCCAGGGTTCGCCGTGCGTCCGCTGGGTCTGTGCTGCGCAACAGGAGCCCGCGACGCTCCAACCGGCCGACGATGCGGGAAAGGTGCGACGGGGTGACACTCGCGGTCGCGGCGAGACGGCTCATGTGAATCTCGCGGTCCTCGCTCGTCGACAGGCATCGCAGCACGCCGAACTCCGCGTGACTCAGATCGGCAGCATCCTCGAGCCAGGTGTCGAGTTCCGCGGGAAGCCACATCATCACGCCGACCAGCAGAGCCCAGGTGCGGTCCTCCTGCAGGGAGAGGCGGTCGTCGGTCACGGTGGCAGCTTAGTTCGCTTGCTACGGAAAGGAAACCGCGCTAGCGTTCCTTTCCGTGGCAAGAATTCGTCGCCGCGTCGGCTCACAGAGAGAACCACGTTCATGCGCGCTGCCCGCTTCCACTCCTACGGATCCCCCGACGTCCTGGCGGTCGAGGATGCTCCCGAGCCCCATGCCGGCGACGACGCGGTCCGGATCGCGGTCCGGGCCGTGAGCGTCAACCCGATCGACGTCCTCCTGCGCGCCGGTCAGCTCGCCGAGTTCCTGCCGCTCGACCTGCCCGCGACCCCGGGCCGCGACGCCGTCGGCGTCATCGACGAGGTCGGCCCCGGGGTGACCGACGCGGAGGTCGGCGACGTCGTCTTCGGCCTCGGCGGCGTCAGTGACACCACCGCCGAGTTCGCCGTCCTCACCGCTTGGGCGCATGTTCCCGAGCAGTGGACCACCGCGCAGGCCGCCGCAGCGGGTCTCGCCGGCGCGACCGCCGCGGCAGCCCTCCAGGAACTCGGCGACCTCAGAGGCTCGACGCTCCTGGTCGAAGGCGCTTCCGGTGCCGTCGGCTCCGCTGTCGCCGCGTTTGCGGTGGCCGCGGGTGCGACCGTCATCGGGACCGGGCGCGAGCCCAGCCATGACGCTCTCCGAGCCATCGGCGTCGTCCCGACCACGTACGGAGACGGGCTCGCCAGCCGCGTCTCGGCACTCGCACCGGGCGGAGTTGACGCCGCCGTACACTCGGCCCCGTCGAACTCGCTCGAGGACCTCGTCGCGATCGTCGGCGACGCCTCCCGCGTTGTGACCGTCGTTGACCACCAAGGCGCTACTCGCCTGGGTGCCCTACAGGCGAACGCCCGCAACGATTCCGTTCTGCTCCGTCAGGGCGCCGACCTCGGTGCCGCCGGTGGATGGACGCCGAACGTCGATCGCGAGTTCATCTTCGAGGACATCGTCGACGCGCACACCGCGGCCGAGAACGGCAGCGGAAAGATCGTGATCACCGTCCGCTGACTCCGGGCTGACGCCCGGAAGGCGATCAAGTAGCGAGTGAACCCGTCGCGGAACCCTGCTCGTGCACAACGTCGGATGGGACATCAACGTCCGGTAGAAACTCGGCGCTGGAAGAACTTGCGGCTCCGGGCACGGAGGCATCGATGGCTTCTGCAGTAGCGGGCGTCAGATTGTCCGCGTCGGTGTGGTGCTTGTCGTTCGTGGGCACGTGAAGAGAGTAACGGTGCTTCGCGGAGTCCACTCGGTCCGGATTGCGTGTCTCGAGAGCGGATCGGCTATCGAACGGCCATCAGGATCCCGATCGGGGACGTTGATGAGCAGCGAAGGCTCGTTCTTCGATATCGGTCGCGGCCGTACTCTGACCTCACGTACTACGGTTCGAGCGTGCCCGCGTTCTCCACCGACGACATCCTCGGCAACAGGCTGGACTTCGAGATTGCCCGCGATGGATTCGTGGGCAGGCTGCAAGGTGATGCTGCGTTGCGCAACGCCGAGACGTGGCTTCGGCGCGAGGGCTATCGGGTCATCGAGCTGGACGCCGGGGCATGGAGAGAAGCCATGCAGATGCACATCGCCTTCGCGATCGCCCTCCAGTTCCCCAGCCACTTCGGGAAGAACCTGGACGCGCTCAACGACTGCATGTCAGACGTCGCCGAGGCGGACTACGGGTGGGACGCGACCGAGACTGGCCTCGTCCTGATTCTCGCCGGCTTCGACCGATTCGCTCAACGACTCCCACGGACTGCCGACCACGTGCAGCAGATTCTGGGGAGGCAGGGACGCTACGCAGCACTCTTCGGAAACCGGCTCCTCACGATCTTGTCCTGAAGAGGATCGGGTTGCGAGACGACGCGACTTTGGGGCGCCCAGCGGATCCTCGCGCCATGAACGCTCTACTGATCGGGTACGCCCGCGTCTCAACCCACGAACAGGACCTCACCGCTCAACGCGTCGCGCTCGAGCGCCTCGGAGTCCTCCCGCCCAACATCCACACTGATCACGGCCTGACCGGCACGAACCGATCGCGACCCGGACTTCGTGCAGCACTCGCTTCCTGCCGTGACGGCGACACACTCGTCATCGCGAAGCTCGACCGGCTCGCGAGAAGCTTTCGAGACGCGGAAGACATTGTCGACGAGCTCACCGCCAAGAACGTCAAGCTCAACATCGGCGGTTCCGTTCACGACCCCAACGACCCCGTCGGCCGCCTGCTGTTCAACGTCCTCGCGATGGTTGCCGAGTTCGAGTCCGACCTCATCCGAGCTCGCACCCGCGAGGGCATGCAGATCGCGAAAGCGAAAGGCCACCTCCGCGACCGGCAACCCAAGCTCAGCACCGCGCAACAACGTCACCTCCTCGAGGTCCACGAAGCTGGCACGCACTCGGTCGCGGAACTCGCCGAGCTGTTCGGCATCGGACGAGCGACCGTCTACCGCTGCATCAACCGACAAGCCCACCCCGACCGCTGACCATCAGCTCCGCTCCCGAGACCAACCGTCCGAGAGCGGAGCATCATCGGTGGCCAGAGCCGTCACGGCCCTCACCCCGCCGGTCCCGAGCGCGGACCGTTGCTGGTCGACCGTCCCACGGGTTGTGCCGGATGGTCGATGCGTGGGGTCGCCGGTGCCCGTACGGTCGGAAGATGCTCCAGCGAACTGCCGCCGTCACCGCAGCCCTCGTGATCACGCTCGTCTCGGTCACGGGGTGCGCCGCAGGGCCGGGAGGCGCGGCCTCCTCCGCCACGTCGGCGGCGGTTCCGCAGCTGGACCCGCAGGTCGCGTCCACGCTCGACGACGCACTCCGCGCCGTTCAGGCGAGCCCCGGTGTCGCGAGCGCGACGAACCGGATCGAGCTGCACCAGCGCTACACCGCCGCCGACGGAACGGACGTCACGCCCCCTGGCCTCGACGCATGGAACAACCGCGACGCCGGCCCGGCCGCACCGCCGCCGATCGGCGGTGTCTCACCGGATGATCCCGGGCTCCCGCCGGTACCCACGCCCTCGGCCCGTCCCGCGCCCCCGGCCGGTGCGACCGAGATGCACTCGTTCTCGAGCGCCTTCGTGGTCACGATGGAGCCGGACGCGACCCCGTCGGAAGCGTCCGCGGTTCCGGTCGCAATGGCGGAGCGGATCGCCTGGACCGGTGTCACCCTCACGCTGCAGGTGCCGGCCGGGCCGGGACACGTTCGCTCCACCGTCACCTACTCGGGCACGTTCGACCAGCAGATCCCTGACGGAACCGCCCTCGGTGTCGCGTCCGGATTGGCGACGCTCGCAGCCACGCCCGGCGTGACCGGACTCGAGGCGAGCATCCCACAGACCATGCGCGTCGACTACGGCTCGCTGACGATCGGGGTCTCCCCGGCCGACGACGCCACGCTCGCGCGGGTACACGGGGTGATCGACGGAACCGCGTTCGCCGGGACCACGCTGCACGGGTCGTTCGGGAACGGGGCGAAGCCCTAGTCGGAGGCACGACTGCACGATGACGGGTTGGCCGCACCGCTTCATCACGGGCATGCTCGACAGGTGCTGAACACCTACCGCCGATCGACCGTCGCAATCCAGACCATCGGCGCGGCGCTCCTCCTCACGGGCTGCACGAGTCACGGCAGCGGGAACGGGCTGCCGAAGGACTACGGGCAGGACTGGCTCCGCCAGATGTCATCCCAGCTTGCTGGCGACGACGCGGGCGGTGGCGGGCAGCTGCTCATCGACGAGGAGAACTCGGAGCAGGCCCGCGCAGAGGTCACACTGCAGACGCAGCTCGCGGGCCCGTACGACGTGCTCGCGGTCTGCCGGTCCACGAAGACGGTGCACCTCGCCATCCACGACATCACGACCACGCAGGACAAGTACGGCGTCTCGTTCGACACCGACTCGCTCATCGGCGAAGCGAACATCCACTGCGGAGCGACGACCCGCATCCCCATCGAGGTGCCGAAGGGCCGCGACGGCATCACGCTCACCGCGACCACCAACGACACCTCCGAGCGAGCACTGTTCGACGCGTTCATCGTCACGCGCGGTTCCGATCAGTGACGCGTGCTCCGCGTCCGCCTGCAAGAACCTGTTCTCGACACCACCGCGCCCGGTCGCAGCCACAGACCGGTCCCGGAGGCGACGGCCCAGCGGAACGGTGCGCTGCGCTCTGACTGCACCGCGGCTTGGTGCTCCCGTGTTCTCGGGCCCGACTTCGGGCAGTGCAAGCCGTGGACGACCGACGGCACCCGATCCAGATCGCCTCCCCCGCGGCACCCGGGCGTGTCGGCCGACGACGACAGCGGACACGACGAAGAACCCCACCCTCCGGATGGAGGATGGGGTTCTGGTGGTGCGCCCCCTCGGACTTGAACCGAGAACCCACTGATTAAGAGTCAGTTGCTCTGCCAATTGAGCTAGAGGCGCATGGTGTGCAGTTGTCTGTCGCTGCCGCACTCGCGTGCTGCAACGGGAAACAACAATAGCATGGGTTTCGCGTGCTCTCGACCACTCGGGGCACCGAACGTGAACAGGAGCACCATGACCGACCGTCTCGCCGCCGGCGACACCGCCCCCGACTTCACCCTCCCCGACCAGGACGGCACCGAGCACTCGCTCGCGGCCCTCCGCGGCAAGAAGGTCATCGTGTACTTCTACCCGGCGGCGTCCACCCCGGGCTGCACCACCGAGGCGTGCGACTTCCGCGACAACATGTCGTCGCTGCAGGCGGCCGGCTACGAGGTCCTCGGCGTCTCGAAGGACGACCTGCCGGCGCTCAAGGAGTTCCAGCACGAGCAGGCGCTGACCTTCCCGCTGCTGAGCGACCCCGACCTCGCCGTGCACAAGGCGTACGCCGCCTGGGGCGAGAAGAACAACTACGGCAAGATCGTCACCGGCACGATCCGGTCGACGATCGTCGTCGACGAGGACGGCACCGTCCAGCTGCCGCTCTACAACGTGAAGGCCACGGGGCACGTGGCGAGCCTGCGGAAGAAGCTGGGCCTGGTCTGACGACCGGCCCACCCTGCAGACGGGAGGCGCGGTGCCAGCTGGCACCGCGCCTCCCGTCTGCGCGGAGCGCGCGTCACTCCACCGGACGGGCGAGCGCCTCGGTCACCGGACGGGACAGCACCAGCGTGATCCCGAGCAGGGCCGGGATCAGCAGCAGCCAGCCGACGGCCGGCACGCGGAACACGCCCTGGAAGGCGCCGATCGCGAGCGCCCCCTGCAGGACCTGCCAGACGATGATCCCGGAGCGCACCCACGGGCGACGGTTGCGGAGCCCGATCCACAGGGCCCCGAGCCAGAGCGCCGCGATGGCCGCGAGGATCGTCAGCGCGATGCCGGACGCGATGCTCGAGGCCGGGGCGACGACGAGTTCGACGAGCAGGACGACGGTCACGACGACGAGGGCGGCGAACTCCAGGCCGACGACCACGAGGAGCGCCACGAGCGCCGGAGACCTCCGCTCGGCGGGTCCGGACTCGTTCGGGGTGGTGTCGGGCACAGCATTCCTCCAGCGTCGGAACCCTTGATTTGGCTCTACCAGTATGGAACGATATTGGAGGTCGTTTGGACGGCACGATGTGGTGTGCGTCTCCCGTGGTTCGACGCTCCTCCCCCGAGCGTTCGCGGGCGTCAGACTCGCTTCCAGCGGATTCCTCCCCCACGGGTGTCCCCTCGTGCCTCGCGCATGCCCAGCGTTCCGATCCCCGAGCCGCGGCCCCGGCCTGCCGTTCGAGCATCGATTTCAAGGAGCACCACACATGGACTGGCGTGACCAGGCAGCCTGCCTCACCGCGGACCCCGAGCTCTTCTTCCCCGTCGGGAACA
This sequence comes from Curtobacterium sp. L1-20, assembly GCF_048755855.1. Lineage (GTDB taxonomy): Bacteria > Actinomycetota > Actinomycetes > Actinomycetales > Microbacteriaceae > Curtobacterium. The sequence goes on from NZ_CP151473.1 coordinate 2,894,193, forward strand.
CCGGACCGGCCGTCGACCAGATCGAGAAGGCCAAGTCCGTGTGCGCGCGGTGCACGGTCACCGAGATGTGCCTGCAGTACGCCCTCGAGAACAACCAGGACTCCGGTGTCTGGGGTGGTCTCAGCGAGGACGAGCGTCGCGCGCTGAAGCGTCGCGCCGCCCGCGCCCGCCGCGCCTCCTGACGCTGCTCGCCTGACGCATCCGACGCCCGTCGCTCCCCCGGGGAGCGACGGGCGTCGTCGTGTGCGGGCACCGGCGCCGTGCGCGCGGTCGAGCGGTCGAGCGGTCGAGCGGTCGAGCGGTCGAGCCGAGTCGAACCACGGGTCCGACGTGGAACCAGGACGTCAGCCTGGTTCCACGTCGGATCCGTGGATCGACGTCGTCGTCGAGCGTGCGGTTAGGCGGCGCCGGCGGCCGTCAGCCAGCGGAACGGGATGGTGATCGTCACCTCGGTGCCGCTGCCGGTCAGGGTGTGCCAGTCGATCGTGCCGCCGAGCTCGCCCTGGATGAGTGTGCGGACGATCTGCGTGCCGAGGCCCGACCCGACCTTGCCCTCGGGCAAGCCCACGCCGTTGTCGCGGACCTGGATGTCGAGGTGGTCGTCGAAGCGCTCGGCGACGATCTCGACCTCGCCGTCGCGCCCGTCCAGACCGTGCTCGACGGCGTTCGTGACGAGCTCGGTGAGCCCGAGCGCGAGCGGGGTGGCCGCCTCGGAGGGCAGGACGCCGAACTCCCCGGTCTTCTTCGGCCGCACGGTCGTGTTGTGGGACGCCGCGACCTCGGTGACGAGCTTGAGCACGGAGTCGAACACCTCGTCGAAGTCGACGTTCTGGCTCAGTCCGCTCGACAGCGTGTCGTGCACGACGGCGATCGCCGCGACCCGGCGCATGGCGTTCTGCAGTGACGTGCGTGCCTCGTCCGAGTGCGTCCGCCGTGCCTGGATGCGGAGCAGCGACGCGACGGTCTGCAGGTTGTTCTTGACGCGGTGGTGGATCTCGCGGATCGTCGCGTCCTTCGTGATGAGCTCACGCTCCTGGTGCCGGAGCTCCGAGACGTCGCGGCACAGCACGATCGCGCCGATGCGGTCGCCGTGGTCGCGCAGCGGGATCGAGCGGAGCGACACCGTCACGCCCTTCGACTCGATGTCGGCGCGCCACGGGGCCCGTCCGGTGACGACGAGCGGCAGGGACTCGTCGACCTCGAGCTGCGACCCGATGAGCTCGGTGGTGACCTCGGCGAGGGACTTCCGCTCGAGCTCCCCCTCGAACCCCATCCGGTTGAACGCGCTGAGTCCGTTCGGGCTCGCGAACGTGACGATGCCGTTCGTGTCGAGGCGCAGCAGTCCGTCGCTCGCGCGCGGGGCACCACGGCGGGGGCCGGCGGGGGCACCGATGTCCGGGAAGTCGCCGGTCGCGATCATGCCGAACAGATCGTTCGCGCTCGCGGTGAAGTTGAGCTCCTGGCGGCTCGGGGTCCGCATCTCGTCCTGGTTCGAGTGTCGGGTGACGACGGCGATCGGGCGCTCCGTGGTCTGGGCGCTGTTCGCGCTGAGGCGGCGGAGCACCGGGATCGCGCGCACACGGGTCGGGGTGTCCTCGTACCAGTCCGGCTCGGCGGAGTCGACGACCTTCGCTCCGGCGAAGCACTCGGTGACCTGCTCGCGCCACTCCTCGCGGATCTCCTGCCCGACGATGTCGCGGTAGAACAGCGTCGCCGCCGAGCTCGGCCGGGCGTGCGCGACGGCGACGAACGAGCCGTCCTCGGCCGTCGGTACCCACAGCACCATGTCGGCGAAGGACAGGTCGGCGAGCAGCTGCCAGTCACCGACGAGCAGGTGCAGCCATTCGACGTCGGCTTCGGAGGAACGGCCTTGTGCGAGGACGAGGTCACTGAGGGTCGACACCTCGACAGTCTAGGTGCGAGGCGCTGTGGAGAACGTCGCGCCGTCCACAGCCCTGACGCTGTCATATTTCTCATGTTGCACTCCCTCTACGCTCACCCTGAGGAAAGGGGCAGCGTGGCCGAGGAAGCACGTCGCATCGCCGACGCCGAGACGAGGACGACCGCGAGACTCACCGTGGTCCCCCAGCCGACGGACGCGCACGACACCGCCCGGGCGCTGGGGCTGTGCGTGGCGGAGATCCTGACCGGCGCGCGTGAGGTCGACAGCATCGCGCGGTGGATCACGGACGACGTGCACCGACACCTGCAACAGCGCGCTGCGGTGGCTGCTCGCGCCCGGCAGCTCGGCGGTCGATCCCGGGCACGGGCGCTCCTGCGGGTGGGCAGCGTCGTCGTGTGCCGGCCGGCGGACGGCGTCGCCGAGGCCGCTGTCGTCGTGCACACCCGGAGCCACGCACGGGCGGTCGCGATGCGGCTCGAGGAACGGCAGGGGCGCTGGCGGGCGACGGCGATCGGCGTCCTCTAGGGACCAGCGGCCACCACCGACCTGCGCCCCGGGCAACCTGCGCCCGCACTCCGGGCGCCCGGCGTCCCGACCCCCGGAAACGAAACAGGTGCGTCACCGTGGAACGGTGACGCACCTGTCTCTGTGGAGGTGCCGGGGTCAGCCCTTCTTCGCGGCCTGCCGACGCTCTGCGCGGTTGCTCGCCGCGGCCTGACCGGAGGCGGTCGCCGCGTTGCCGAACGCGGAACCCTGCTCGGGACCCGCTGCCGCCTCGGCCTCTGCTTCGGCCTGGGCCTTCTGGGCGCGGGCCGTGGCGGCCTGCTCGAGGCGGCCCCGCTCGTCGCGGACCTCGACCTCGCCGTCGATCGACGGTGCGGAGTACTCGAGTCCGGAGACCTCGTCCTCGCCGAGGCCCTTGGCCTCGATGACCGCGTTCTCGCCGTCGGACTGCACCTGGACCTCGAGGTTGAAGAGGTACCCGACCGACTCTTCGCGGATCTGCCCCATCATGCTCTGGAACAGGGCGTAGCCCTCGCGCTGGTACTCGACCAGCGGGTCGCGCTGCGCCATCGCCCGGAGGCCGATGCCGTCCTTGAGGTAGTCCATCTCGTAGAGGTGGTCGCGCCACCGGCGGTCGATGACGGAGAGCACCACGCGGCGCTCGAGCTCGCGCATCGCCTCGTCGCCGAGGAGCTCCTCGCGCTTCTGGTAGGCGAGCTGGGCGTCCGACAGGATCTCGCGGCCGAGGAACTCGCGCGTCGCCTTGCCCTTGGAACCGGCCTCGGTGATGACCTCGTCGATGGAGATGGAGATCGGGAACAGCGTGCCGAGCTCCGTCCACATCGCGTCGAGGTCCCAGTCGTCCGCGTTGCCCTCGCCGGTGTGCGAGTCGATGACGTCGTCGACCACGCTCTTGAGGAACGCCTGCGCGCGGTCGTTGATGTCGTCGCCCTCGAGGATGTGGCGGCGGTCGCTGTAGATGGCCTCGCGCTGGCGGTTCAGGACGTCGTCGTACTTGAGGACGTTCTTGCGGATCTCGGCGTTCCGGCCCTCGACCTGCGCCTGCGCCGAGCGGATCGCGCGCCCGACGAGCTTGTTCTCGATCGCCAGGTCGTCGGGGACGTTCGAGCGGCCCATCAGGCTCTCGGCGGCACCGGAGTTGAACAGACGCATGAGGTCGTCGGTCAGCGACAGGTAGAAGCGGCTCTCGCCCGGGTCGCCCTGACGGCCGGAACGACCGCGCAGCTGGTTGTCGATGCGGCGCGACTCGTGCCGCTCGGTGCCGAGGACGTACAGGCCGCCGGCTTCGCGGACCTTGTCGCCCTCTTCCTTGATCTCGGCCTTGACGCGGGCGAACACGTCGTCCCACTCGGCCTCGTACTCCTCCGGCGTCTCCGTCGGTGAGAGCCCCTTGGCGTGCATCTCCTGCACGGCGAGGAACTCGGAGTTGCCGCCGAGCATGATGTCGGTGCCACGGCCGGCCATGTTCGTCGCGACCGTCACGGCGCCGAGGCGACCCGCCTGCGCGACGATCGCCGCTTCGCGGGCGTGGTTCTTCGCGTTTAGGACCTCGTGCTTCACGCCCTTCTTGGCGAGGAGCTTCGACAGGTACTCGGACTTCTCGACGCTCGTGGTGCCGACGAGGACCGGCTGGCCCTTCTCGTGCCGCTCGGCGATGTCCTCGGCGACCTGCTCGAACTTCGCCTTCTCGTTCTTGTAGACGAGGTCGGTCTGGTCGATGCGCTGCATCGGCTTGTTCGTCGGGATCGGGACGACGCCGAGCTTGTACGTCGACATGAACTCGGCCGCCTCGGTCTCGGCGGTACCCGTCATGCCGGAGAGCTTCTGGTAGAGGCGGAAGTAGTTCTGCAGGGTCACGGTGGCGAGGGTCTGGTTCTCGGCTTTGACCTCGACACCCTCCTTCGCCTCGATCGCCTGGTGGATGCCCTCGTTGTAGCGGCGGCCCATCAGGATGCGGCCGGTGTGCTCGTCGACGATGAGGACCTCGCCGTTCATCACGACGTAGTCCTTGTCCTTCTTGAACAGGGCGACGGCCTTGATGGAGTTGTTGAGGAACGAGATGAGCGGCGTGTTCGCCGACTCGTAGAGGTTGTCGATGCCGAGGTAGTCCTCGACCTTCTCGATGCCGGGCTCGAGCACGCCGACGGTGCGCTTCTTCTCGTCGACCTCGTAGTCCTCGCCCGGGGTGAGACGGGTGGCGATGGAGGCGAACTCCGTGAACCAGCGGTTCGCCTCGCCCGAGGAGGGGCCGGAGATGATGAGCGGCGTGCGGGCCTCGTCGATGAGGATCGAGTCGACCTCGTCGACGATGGCGAAGTAGTGACCACGCTGGACCATGTCAGAGGACTGCCAGGCCATGTTGTCGCGGAGGTAGTCGAACCCGAACTCGTTGTTCGTGCCGTACGTGATGTCCGCGGCGTACTGCTCGCGGCGCTCGGCCGGCGACTGGTTCGCGATGATGCAGCCGGTCGACATGCCCAGGGCGCGGAAGACGCGGCCCATGATCTCGGACTGGTACGACGCGAGGAAGTCGTTCACGGTGATGACGTGCACGCCGCGCGACGGGATCGCGTTGAGGTAGGCGGCGGTCGTGGCGACGAGGGTCTTGCCCTCACCGGTCTTCATCTCGGCGATGTTGCCGAGGTGGAGCGCCGCGCCACCCATGAGCTGCACGTCGAAGTGCCGCATGCCGAGGGTCCGCTTGGCGGCCTCGCGCACGGCGGCGAACGCCTCGGGCAGGAGGTCGTCGAGGGTCTCTCCGTTGGCGTACCGCTCGCGGAGCTCCTTGGTCTCGTCCTGGAGCTCGTCGTCGCTGAGACTCGCGAAGTCGTCCTCGAGGTCGTTGATGGCCGAGGCGTACGCCTTCAGCCGGCGGAGGGTGCGTCCTTCACCGATGCGGAGGACCTTCTCCAGCACGTTTGCCACGTGAGCTCCTTACGAGATCGTCACGCGCGACCTGCGCGATGCGAACAGCCAGTCATGCTAGCAACCCGGTCGAGCCGGGTGCTGGGAGCGGCACGGGTGTGCGCGGCCCGCGAACGGACCGCGCACACCCGGATCGGTGGTCGGGCGAGGGTCAGGCGATCGCCGCGGCCGGTTCGGTCTCGGACCGCGCCGCCGCTCCGGCTCCGGCTCCGCCCGTCGTCGCGTCGTCGATGCCGATGACGCCGTAGTCCCAGCCCTTCCGGCGGTAGACCACGCTCGGCCGCCGCGTCTCCGCGTCGACGAAGAGGTAGAAGTCGTGCCCGACGAGCTCCATGAAGTAGAGCGCGTCGTCGACCGTCATGGGGGCGGCCTCGAACACCTTGTGGCGGATGACCACGGGGCTGTACACCTCGGTGTCGTCGTCGTTCTGGTCGTCGACGACCGGCACCGCGCCGGTGGCGACGTCCTCGATGAGCTTGCCGTCGGCGGGGACGATCCCCATCCGCTCGAACCCGGTGCCGGACGCCTCGGCGACCGACGTCGGGCTGTGGCGCCCGCGGTGCACCTTGCGGCGGTCCCGCGCCCGGCGGAGGCGTTCCGTGATGCGCGCGAAGGCCAGGTCGAAGGCGGCGTACTTGTCCGAGGCCGCGGACTCCGCCCGCACGAGCGGTCCGGGGCCGATCAACGTGAGCTCGACGCGGTCCTCGCCCCCGGAGCCGCCCGACTTCTCGTGGTGGCGGCTGATGCGCACCTCGAAGGCGAGGGCGCGGTCGGCGAGCACGTCGATCTTCTCGGACTTCTGTTCGACGTAGGTGCGGAATCGGTCGGTGACCCCGACGTTCCGGCCCGTGATCGTCACGTCCATGTGGCGGCTCCCATCCAGACTCAGCGCGTCGCCTCCATCCGGCGATCCCGAACGCCTTGCCGCGAGGCTAGACCCGACCGGAGCCCGGCGTCACGCGTTCCGGGTGAGTCGGCCCGGACACCCACCGGACACACAGTGGTCACCGAGCGTTCACCGATCCCCGCCGCCGGACGGCGCGACGGACGGCACCGACGGCCCCGGCCCCGGCCCCGGCCCGGCTCACTCGTCCACGCTCGCCACCGCGACGCACCGCACCACCCGCCCGCCCGCGGCCCGCACCGCGCGGACGGCCTCGGCCATCGTCACCCCGGTCGTCACGACGTCGTCGACCACCACCACGGTCCGGTCGGCGACGCCCACCGCGCGCAGCGAGCCGACGGTCGCCGCGACGCGCTCGACGGCCGAACGCTCCTTCTGGCCCCGCCCCGCCCGGTCCGGCACAGGCCCGGCGCCACCGCCCGCAGCAGGAGCCCACCACGATCCGACCACGGCCGCAGGCCACCACCCGACCCGCGCGGTCACCCGGCGCAGCGCCCGCGGTCGCACGACGCCGCCACGGGCGAGCAGCAGGACCACCGGGTCGAAGCCGCGCCGCCGGGCTCCGCGCGGGGACGGCGGGACCCGGAGCACGACCGTGCCCGGCGGGGCCTCGGCGAGCGCCCGTCGCACCAGGGCACCGAACCGCAGGGCGAGCGGGCGTGCGAGGTCGACGCGACCGCGGAGCTTCAGCTCGAGGAGCAGCGTGCGGACGAGGCCGCCGTACTCGAACGCCGCGTCCATCCGCACCCCGGCCACGAGGCGCACGCGACGGGGTTCCGCGTCGAGGACGGCCCGGCACGCGCGGCACAGGGCACGGTCGGGTGCCCCGCACCCCGCGCAGGCGACCGGCAGCACGATCCCGAGCACGGCGAGGGCGGCGTCCTGCCACGGTCGGTCGCTCGTCGTCACGACCACCAGGGTGGGGGCGACCCCGCTGCCGGACCGAGCCGGTCCGCTCGTCGGTGGACGCGCCTCCCGGCCGACGCCCTGTGGAGGAGCCGGCGTCAGCGCTGGACGCCGAGCACGTCCGCCGTGACGCCCGTGGTCTGCCACCCGCCGCCGCTGGACTGCAGGACCGAGCCGTCCGAGGTCCGGAGCAGCATGGACCCGGCGCTGCCACCGGCGATCGCGGTCGCGCGGCCGTCCGGCTTCGGCAGCGTGCTCGACTGCCCACCGACGGTCGTCCGCACCACGTCCGACCCGTTGGCCGTCTGCCCGACCGACGCGATGTCGGAGTCGTTGATCCACGCCGCGCCGACGGCGTCCCCGGTCGCCGCCTGCACCCGGACCGGCGGACCGAGCCCGGTCGGCGTGCGGTCGGAGGCGCGGACGATCCCCATCACGTACAGGCTGGGGCCGTCGTTCGTCTGGATGAGGGCGAGCGCCCGCGTCGAGTCGCGGGAGACCTGGAACGACACCAGCTCGCCCTTCGGCAGGGTGGTCGAGACCGTGTGCGGATCGCCGCGGAGACCGTAGGCGGTGACCTTCCGGGTGTCGGTCGAGGACCCGACCCAGGCGAAGCCCAGGTCGTCGATCGACGGCGGGACGAGTCGGTCGGTCGCGTCCACCCGCAGGTGTTGCTGCGACCGGACCACGAAGACGCCGTCGTCGTTGCCGACGACCGCGGCGGTGCCGGACGCGGACAGGGCGAACGAGGACGGGTCGAGACCGGCGATCTCGTCCCCCAGGCCGTTGCCGAGCTCGGCGATCTTGTCGGACGCCGGGGCGGCGTACCCGACCGACTGTCCGCGGGCGACGAGCGGGCGCGCGTCGATGTCCGGGTTCACCTGGGCACCGGACCCGCTCGCGTCGGGCACCGAGAAGGGCGCACCCTCGGCGGTGATCGCGACGGAGGACACGGTGGCGACGGACGCCAGCGACCGGCTGAGCTGCTCCCGCATCCGCACCTTGTCCTGACTGCTCGCCCGGAGCGCATCGGTCGACAGGTCGACGAGCGCGGTGCCGTCGTCGATCGTCACGGTGTTCAGCGAGAGCTGCGTCCCCTCCGGGAAGGACGAGACGACGGCGCCCTTGAGCCAGTCGGCGGGGCCGGCGAGCAACGCGCTCGCGATCCGGGTGCTCGTCGACGACCGCGCGAGGAACCACCGCTCGTCCGGCACGAGGAACCGGTAGGTGGGGTCGAAGAAGTACAGGGCGTGCTGCTGGAAGATCGACTCGAAGTTGACCGGCGACAGGATGATCCCGTCCGGCGCGTAGGCGATGCGCCACTCCCCGTGCTCCCGCGTGAACTGGAAGGTCAACGTCGTCGTGGTCGGGCGCACGGCCTGCGTGTACTCGCCGTCCGCGTCGACCGCCGCGCTCGCGGTGAGCGTGTAGCTGAGCTCCCCGTCGCCCACGCGCTCGACCGTGGCGTTGCCGTCGCGGATCGTCACGCCCCGGCGCGGGTTCCACTTCTCGGAGAAGCCGGACGCCAGGAACTGCCGCGCCACGGCGTAGTCGTCGGCAGCGCCGGTGCCGGCTGCGATGAACCCGCGGAGGATCGCGGTCTGGTCGGAACCGGGGACCGGCTTGTACGGCCGGTAGTCGATGCCGGAGACGGACTCGTCCTTGATGGTCTGCCCGGACCGGACCGGGCCGTCGGTGGGGATCGCCGCGCAGGCGGAGAGGGCGACGAGGGTCACCGCGGCGAGCGCCACGGCCAGGACGTGTCGGAGTCGGAGTCGGGCGCGCATCAGTCGTCCTCCCGGACGGCGCGGGGGCCGTCGTACGACTCGTCGAGTTCGGGCAGCGGGATGGCGGAGGTCGTGACCTCGACGCGCTCGTTGCGCGGGAGGGTCAGCACGAACGTGGACCCCTCGCCGGGACGGGACCAGACGTCGATCCGGCCGCCGTGCAGGTTCGCGTCGCCGAGCGAGATCGCGAGTCCGAGCCCGGTGCCGCCGATGGTGCGCTTCCGGCTCGGGTCCGCACGCCAGAACCGGTCGAACACCCGTGCGGCGTCCTCCGGCGGCATGCCGATGCCCTGGTCGCGCACGGCGATGGCGACGCTCCGGGCGTCGCTGTCGACGACGACCTGCACGGGTCGGGCGTCGCCGTGCTCGATCGCGTTCCCGACGAGGTTGCGGAGGATGCGCCGGACGCGCTTCGCGTCGAGCTGCATCGTGGTGTGGCCGCCGGGGGTGACTAGCTGCAGGTCGATGCCCGCCCGTTCCGCCAGCGGCCGGAACTCGTCGACGATGTCGGTGGCGAGCGCCGCCGGGATGACGGGTTCGGGGTCGAGCTGCACGGCCTGCGCGTCGAAGCGGGAGATCTCGAGGAGGTCGGCGAGCAGGAGCTCGAAGCGTTCGACCTGGGTGTGCAGCAGCTCGGCGGACCGGCCGACGGACGGCTCGAAGGCGTGCCGGGAGTCGTACAGCATGTCGCCGGCGAGCCGGATCGTCGTGAGCGGGGTGCGGAGCTCGTGCGACACGTCGGAGACGAAGCGCTGCTGCACGCGGGAGAGCTCGGCGAGCTGGGTGATCTGCCGGCTCACGGCGTCCGCCATGCCGTTGAAGCTCCGCGCCAGCGTGGCGATGTCGTCGTTCCCGCGCACCGGGATGCGCTCGTCGAGCCGCCCGGCCGCGATCTTCCGGCTCGTCTCGGCGGCGCCGCGGATCGGCACGACGACCAGGCGCACGACGAGGGAGGTCACCAGGGCGATGAGGACCATCAGCGCGACGCCGCCGATCGACAGTGTCTGCGACACGAAGTCGAGGGTCTGCTGCGCGTCGGAGAGGTCGTAGACGAGGTAGAGCTCGTACTGTCCGGCGCTCGGGATCTGCAGCGTCGAGCCGACCGCGAGACCGGGCTCGGTGCGGCCGTCCTTCTCGATCCGGACGGGCTGCAGGCTCACCTTGCCGGTGTCCTTGCCGACCGCCTTGCGGAGGGCGTCACTGATCGCGGCGTCCGGGAAGTCCGGTGTGGCCACCGTCTGCAGCGACTGCGGGGCGGTCTGGTCGGGGCTGCGCTCGATGGCGAGGCTCGTGCCCCCCGGGCTCGTCGTGTTCGACAGGATCGCCTGCTGCGCCTCGTTCTGCAACGTCTCGAGCTCGGTCTGGTTCGTGTCCTCGCCGGCGGTCGCGGCGTCGAAGATCCCCTGCGCCACGATCGTGGCCCGTGCCGACTCGGCCTCGATCTGGTCGCGGCGCTGCGCGTAGACGTTGTTCGAGATGCTGATCATGACGGCCGTGCCGATGATCGCGATCGCGAGGCCGGTGGTCATCACCGTGATCGCGACGGACCGGAACATCAGGGACCGGCGCCACAGGTACGCGACCGGGCGCCAGCCGCGGCGGAGCCAGCGACGGAGCCGTCGGCGGACCCGACCCGATCCCCCGCGGCCGGAGGCCCCGCGCCCGGACGCGGTCGTCACCGGGCCGGACGCCGTGGTGGCCGCTCCGGTCGCGGCCGTCCCCGCTCCGGACGGCACGGTGCTCAGGCCCCGCCGGCCCGGTACCCGACGCCGCGCACCGTGGTGACGATCTTCGGGTTGTCGGGGTCGTGCTCGATCTTCGCGCGGAGGCGCTGCACGTGCACGTTCACCAGGCGGGTGTCCGCCTTGTAGTGGTAGCCCCAGACCTGCTCGAGGAGCATCTCGCGCGTGAAGACCTGGTTCGGCTTCTCGGAGAGCGCGCGCAGCAGGTCGAACTCGAGCGGCGTGAGCGCGATCACCGCGTCGCCGCGGCGGACCTCGTGCCCGGCGACGTCGACCGTGAGGTCGCCGACGTGCAGCACCGTCGCGTCGGTCGCCGAGGGCCGGAGCCGCGTCCGGATGCGGGCGACGAGCTCCTTCGGGTTGAACGGCTTCACCACGTAGTCGTCGGCGCCGTTCTCGAGGCCGGCGACCACGTCGGCGGTGTCTCCCCGGGCCGTGAGCATGATGATCGGCGTCCCGCTCTCGGCGCGGATGCGCTTGCACACCTCGATGCCGTCGATGCCCGGGAGCATGACGTCGAGGAGCACCAGGTCGGGCTTCGTGCTGTGGAACGCGTCGACGGCGTCGTTGCCGTCAGCGCTGAACTCTGGCTCGTAGCCCTCGGAGCGGAGGACGATGCCGATCATCTCGGCGAGGGCCTGGTCGTCGTCGACGACGAGGATGCGCGGTGTCATGTGATGTGGACTCCGTGTGACGTGCGGTGGTGCCGGGTCGCACCTGATCCCTCACGATAGCCGAGGCCCCGTCGACCGGCGTTTTCCGACAGGATGGGAGTCGACCGGGCTCTCGCTGCGCGGTCGAGGACGACGAGGGGGCGGCGATGTCCGATTGGCAGGTACCGGGTGGGTCCGGTGGGCCGGCTGGATCCGGCGGGCCGGGTGCATCCGGTGGGCCGCGTGCATCCGGCGGCCCTGGCGGGCCCGAGGGGTCCGGGCCCGGCGCGTTCGGTCCTGGAGGCGCGCAGCAGCCCGGCGGACAGCAGCCGTCCGGTGGGTGGCCCGGTCCCGGGTCGCAGCAGGGCCCGCAGCCCCCGCTGCGTCCGCCGGCGGGCTCCCGACCGGTCGTCCCGCTCCGTCCGCTCGGGCTCGGTGACGTCCTGGCCGGCGCGTTCACGGTGTTCCGTCGGAATGCCCGCGTGCTCCTGGCGTGGAGCGTCCTGCTGAGCGGCGTCCTCGGCCTGCTGTCGACCCTCGTCAGCACCTTCGGTCAGCGGGCCCTCCAGTCGCGCATGCTCTCCGCGGTGGACGGCGGCAGCGGCAGTGCGTCGATCATGGCGGGCTCGTTCACGCTCTGGCTGGTGCTGTCCACGGGCCTGCCCTTCCTCGCGTACCTCGGGCGGGGCTTCCTCGTCGCGCCGGTCGCCGCGGACACCGGGCAGCGCGTGCTCGGCCGTCGGGCGACGTTCCGCGGGCTCTGGGCGCTCCTGGCGGGACGGCGCTGGTCCGTCGTCGCCTGGATCCTGCTGCAGCTCGCGGCCGGGCTCGTCATCGGGATCGTGTTCGTCCTGCTGCTCGTCGGGTTCGTCGCCTCGCTCGCGGCCGGCCGGTCGAACGCGTGGGGCTACGTCGCCGCGATCCTCGGGCTCGGCGCCGGACTCGGCGTCCTGCTGGCGTGGCTCGGCACGAAGTTCGTCCTGACCGTCCCGACCATCGCCCTGGAGGGTCGCTCGGTGTTCGCCGCCGCCGCGCAGTCCTGGCGACTGACCCGCGGAGCGTTCTGGCGCACGTTCGGCATCCTGCTGCTCGTGCACGCGATGTTCGGGTTCGCCGTCTCGATCGCGTCCTTCCCGCTCACCATCGGCGCGGCGCTGGTCGGCGGGACCTTCGACCCGCTCGGGCAGACCGACGCGGCGACCGGCGTCGGGGTGGCCGGGGTGGTCGCGGTCGTCGTCGGCAGCCTGCTCGGCATCGCCGTGCAGTGCATCACGGACGTGCTCAGCGCGTCGGTGACCACGTTCCTGGCGATCGACCGGCGCATCCGGACCGAGGCGCTCGACCAGCGGATCGCGTCCCACCTCGAGACCGGGCAGCCGACCGACCCGTTCGCACCGGCACCGCAGGTGGTGCGTCCGCCGTGGCCCGGTGCGCAGCAGTGGCCGGGGCAGCCGTGGTCCGGGCAGCAGTGGCCGGGGCAGGCACCACAGCCGTGGCCCGGTCCGCATCAGCAGGCACCACAGCCGTGGCCAGGCCAGCAGCAGGCGCCACAGCAGCCGTGGCCCGGCCAGCAGCAGGCACCGCAGCAGTGGGGTGGCGCACCCGGCCGGTTCCCGCCGGACGACCGCGCATGACGGTCGACCCGGACGAGGCCCGACGCCTCCTGCAGCGCGAGCTCGAGCGCTCCGAGTACGACGGCGCGCACGTGACGTGGTGGGACCGTGCCTCGCGCGCGGTGCTCGACTGGCTCGGGTCGTTCCGGGCGGACGGCCTCGGCTCGCCCGCCGTCGCACACACGCTGCTCGCGGTCGCCGTCGTCGCGCTCGTCGCCGTGGTGGTCCTCGTGGTCGTCGCCCGCGGGTTCCCCCGCCGTCGTGCCCGAACCGCCGGTTCCGACCTCGGCGGAGTGTTCGACGACGACGACCTCCGGCCCGCGCGCGCGATCGCCGACGAAGCGCGTGCGGCACTGCGGTCCGGCGACTGGTCGCGCGCGGTGCTCGACGGGTACCGGGCCATCGCCCGAGGCCTCGGCGAACGCGACCTCGTCCCCGACGTGCCGGGAGCGACGGCGCGGGCCATCGCCGCACGCGCCGCCGCGGTCTTCCCGGCCGAGGCGGAGCGTCTCGACCGCGCCGCCGTGACCTTCGACGACGTCCGCTACCTCGGGCTCGACGCCACCGAGGCCGCCGCGCGCGACGTCCTCGACACCGAGCAGGCGGTCCGGACCGCACGCCCCGCCCGCACGACGTCCTCGGCGGTGCCCGCGTGACCGCCACCACGTCGGCACCCGCGGTCGCCGACACACCTGGGCACGGTGCCCGCCGTCGTCGCGCCGGCTTCTGGGTCGCGGTCGTCCTGGTCGGGCTGCTCCTCGCCGTGCTCACCGCCGTCGTGCGCGGCGGCGACGGGCCGGCACGAGCAGAGCTGGACCCGACGTCGGCCGCCGCGAGCGGTTCGAAGGCCCTCGTCCGGGTCCTCGAGCAGCAGGGGACCGACGTCCGCGTCGTCGACCGTGCGGACGACGTCACCGGTGGCACCGTGTTCGTCGACGACGCGCAGGGCGTGCTCAACCCCGCCGTCGCCCGACGGATCGGACGCGAGGCGTCCCACGTCGTCCTCGTCTCCACCGGGAGTGCCGTGCTGGACGCGTTCGACCTGGACGTCGAGCCCGCCGCGCAGGTCGACGGCACCGACACCGTGTCCACCCGCCGCTGCGACGTCCCGGCGGTCGCCGCCGCACGTCGCGTAACCACCGGCGGGGTCGCCTACCGGGTGCCCGACGGCGGGACCGCCCGCGCCGGCACCACGTTCTGCGCCCCCACCGGCAGCGGGGACGACCGCGCGTACGGCATCGTCCGCGCGGCGACCCGCGGCGGCGACGTCACCCTCGTCGGCACGACCTCGGCGTTCCGCAACGACACGATCACGACCGCCGGGGACGCGGCGCTCGCGCTCGGTCTGCTCGGCGCGGACGACACCCTGACCTGGTACACCCCGACCCCGGGGACACCCGACGCGGCGCCGACCCTCGGCACCCTCGCACCGCCGTGGGTCCCGGCCGTCCTGCTGCTGCTCGGCCTCGTCGCGGTCGCGGCGGGCGTCTGGCGGGGTCGGCGGCTCGGACCGCTCGTCGTCGAGCGGATGCCCGTCGTGGTCCGCGCGGCGGAGACCACCGAGGGCCGCGCCCGCCTCGCCGCGCGGACACGGGACCGAACGCACGCCCTCGACACCCTGCGGATCGCGGCGGTCCGTCGGATCGGTCGACGACTCGGCCTCCCACGTTCCGCCCACGTCGACGAGGTCGTGCGCGCCGCCGCCCGCGCCACCGGCACCCCCGACGGGCGCGTCGGCGCCGTGCTCGTCGGCGGCCCCGCCGCGGACGACCCGGCCCTGGTCGCCGGTGCGGCCGCACTCGACGAACTCGAACGCGCCGTCGCGGCAGCGACCGCCGGCACGAACACGACCGACCACGACCACCGAGGAGCACGTCCGTGACCGATCCGTCCCTCATCCAGACCCCGTCGCAGCAGGCGGCGGGCGATCCGTTGCGCGACGCCTTCGGACGACTCCGGGCCGAGGTCGGCAAGGCCGTCGTCGGCCAGGAGGGCGCCGTGTCCGGGATGATCGTCGGCATCCTCGCGCAGGGGCACGTCCTCCTCGAGGGCGTCCCCGGCGTCGCGAAGACCCTCCTGGTCCGGAGCCTCGCCGCGGCGATGTCGCTCGACACGAAGCGCATCCAGTTCACCCCGGACCTGATGCCCGGCGACGTCACCGGTTCGCTCGTGTACGACGCGTCGACGGGCACGTTCCCGTTCCGCGAGGGTCCTGTCTTCACCAACGTGCTCCTCGCCGACGAGGTGAACCGCACACCGCCGAAGACGCAGTCCGCGCTCCTCGAGGCGATGGAGGAGCGACAGGTCAGCGTGGACGGCGACGCCCGCCCGCTGCCCGACCCGTTCTTCGTCGCCGCGACCATGAACCCGATCGAGTTCGAGGGCACCTACACGCTGCCCGAGGCGCAGCTCGACCGCTTCCTCGTGAAGCTCACCCTCGACGTGCCCCCGCGGGACGTGGAGTGGCAGGTGCTCCGTCGCCACGCAGACGGCTTCGTGCCGCGAGACGTCCGGTCCGCCGGCATCACCCCGGTGCTCGGCGTCGACGAGGTCAGGGCCGCGCAGCGGGCCGTCCGCACGGTCGGCGCCCGCGACGACGTACTCGCCTACATGGTGGACCTCGCCCGGGCGACCCGACAGGCGCCGTCCGTCCGGGTCGGTGTGAGTCCCCGCGGCGCCACCGCACTGCTCGCGGCCGCGAAGGCGTGGGCGTGGCTGACCGGCTACGACGCGATCACTCCGGACCACGTGCAGGCGATGCTGCTGCCGGTCTGGCGGCACCGCCTCCGGGTCGCCGCGGACGCCGAGCTCGAGGGCGTCGGCGCCGACGGTGTCCTGCAGCAGGTGCTCGAGCAGGTCCGGGTGCCGATCTAGTGGCGATCTCCGGCCGGTTCGTGGCGCTCCTCGCCGTCGCGGTCGTGCCCACCGTGCTGCTCGGCACCGGGTGGGCGGGTGCGGCGTGGGCAGCCGTGGTCGTCGCTGCCGGCGCGCTCGACGTGCTGCTCGCCGCCGACCTCCGCAGCGTGCGCGTCGAGCGACGGATGCCGCGCCTGGCACGTCGGGACACCACGGCGGACGGCACGCTCGTGCTGGCGAACGACGGTTGCCGGCCCCTCCGCGCACTAGTGCGGGACATGTGGGAGCCGTCGGCCGGGCACACCCCCGGGCGCACGCGACTGCAGGTCCCGGCCGGGGAACGCCGGACCGCGCGGGTGCGCTTCGCCCCGTTCCGTCGCGGTCGCCGCACCACCACCGGCGTCGCCGTCCGGGCCTTCGGTCCGCTCGGGCTCGCGGCCCGCCAGCGGGTCCTCGCGGCGCCGGCGGAACTCGTCGTCACCCCGCCGTTCCGGTCCCGCCGTCACCTGCCGTCGCGGCTCGCACGGCTGCGCGAACTCGACGGCGAGACGACCCTGCAACTCCGCGGCCACGGCACCGAGTTCGACTCCCTGCGGGACTACGTGCGCGGGGACGACGTACGCTCGATCGACTGGCGCGCGACCGCCCGACGGCAGGACCTCGTGGTCCGGACCTGGCGCCCCGAACGCGACCGGCGCGTGGTCGTCGTGGTGGACGCGGGGCGCGCCGGCGCCGGCCGCGTCGACGACGAACCGCGGCTCGACACGTTCATCGAGTCCGCGCTCCTCCTCGGGGCCCTCGCGGCGGCCGCCGGCGACCGGGTCGACCTCGTCGTGCTCGACGACGCCGTCCGCGGCCGGGTGCACGGCGCGACCCGCACCGACGTCGTGCAGCGGTTCGGCGAGACCCTGGCGCTGGCCGAACCCGGCCTCGCCGCGACCGACTGGACCGCGGTGCCGGCCGTCGTCGACGCGATCACCACCTCGCGGGCGCTCGTCGTGCTCGTGTCGAGCCTCGACTCGGTCGGCGCGTCCGGCGACCTGCTCGCGGTCCTCCCCCGGCTGACGCGGCGGCACGCCGTCGTCGTCACGAGCGTCACCGACCCGAGCGTCCAGCGGATGGCGAGCGGGGCCCTGACGCCGACCGCCCCCGGACCGGGCACGCGCGGCGGACGCGCGCCGTCCCTCCCGGCCCGTGCCGGACGCGACCTGTACCGGCGGGCAGCAGCGGAACGGACCCTGCTCGACGCGGACGGCATCGCGGACGTCGCCCGTCGGACGGGCGCCGAGGTGGTCCGGGCCATGCCGGACGCGCTCCCACCGCTCGTCGCCGACGCCTACATCCGGGCGAAGGCGACGGGGCGCCTGTAGCGGCGCGACGTCAGCCGGCGACCAGCGTCGTCGTGCCCCGCTCGAACTCCTCGAGGTCGCCGCGCTCCCCGGCACGGTGGGCGCGGCCGCCGAGCACCCACTGGTACCAGAGCACCGCCAGCAGCGCGACCGTCCCGATGCCGATCTTGACCGGCCACGGCCAGTCCTGCCGCGTTACGGTGCCCTCGACGATGCCGGACAGCAGCAGCGTCAGGGTGAGGCCGATCGCGATGGTGATGAGCGCGCGGCCGTCCTCGGCGAGTGCCTGCGCCCGCGAGCGCGCGCCCGGCGCCACCCACGACCAGAAGATCATCAGGCCGGCCGCCGCCGCCAGGAACACCGAGTACAGCTCGAGCTGACCGTGCGGGGCGATGTACCGGAAGAAGTCCCCGAGGCGTCCCTGGGAGTGCATGATCGCCGCGGAGACGCCGAGGCTGACCGCGTTCTGGCCGATCGAGTACGGGACGAACAGCCCCGTGATGCCGAACGCCACCATCGACGCAGCGATGTAGGCGTTGTTCGTCCACACCTGCGCCGTGAACGCCCCGAGCCCGTGGTCCGAGTAGTACGACTGGAAGTCGTGCGTCGCGTACCGGCGGAGCGCTTCGGGCGTGCCGAAGGTCGCCGTGGCGCCCGGGGTCGTGCTGATCCAGACCGCGACGACCGCCGCGATCGTCGCCGTCGCGAGTGCGACGCCGATCGTCACCCAGCGGATCCGGTACAACGCGGCCGGCAGCTGCAGGACGAAGAACGACGTGATCGCGGTGAGCGGGTCGACCGGCGTGCCGGTGAACCGCAGGCGGGCGCGGAAGAGCGTCAGCGACAGGCGGTCCCCGACGGCGGTGCGCGGTGCCGCGCGGCGGATCCGGGCGAGGTCGGTCGCCGCCTCCTGGTAGCCGGACACGAGCCGGTCGACGTCGGCGCCCGAACGGTGCCGGGCACGGGCCAGCCGGTCGAGTTCCTGCCACCGCTCGCGGTGCACCTCGCTGTAGGCGTCCAGGTCCACGCGTCTCCCCCGCTCGTCCGTCGGCCCGCCGGACGCCCCGGGTCTGGCCGGGCGGCGACGGTGTCCGTCAGAATGATCCCATGCCGAAGACCCGCGCGCCGCGTGACCTCGCCGACTCCCGGTTCGTCCGCGCGCTCGACGACCCCGGCGACGAGCTCGTCGTCGGCGAGGCGGTGGCGCTCGACGTCCAGCCGGCCGGCATCGCGCTCCGGCTGGCGGCCGCGCTCCTCGACGCGGTGTGCCTCCTCGCGCTGTACCTGATGCTGATGACCGGGCTCTCCCGGGTGTGGCCGAGCGGCCTCGACGACGCCTGGGCCGCTGCGCTCAGCATCGGCGTGTTCGTCGTCGTCCTCGTGCTCGTGCCCGCCGCCGTCGAGACCGTCACGCGGGGCAAGAGCGTCGGCCGCTACGCCACGGGTACCCGGGTCGTCCGGCTCGACGGCGGGGCGATCGGCTTCCGGCACCCCTTCGCGCGGGCGCTCGTCGGCCTCTTCGAACTGTGGATGACGCTCGGGTCGGTCGCGCTGCTCGTGGCGTTGTTCGGCACGCGGCCACGGCGGCTCGGGGACCTGCTCGCCGGCACCTTCGTCCAGCACGAGCGGGCCGCGAAGCACCGCGACCCCGAGGTGCTGCTGCCGATCGAGCTCGCGCAGTGGGCGTCGGTGGCCGACGTGTCGGCGTTGCCGCAGCGGCTCGAGAACCGCCTCGGTGCCTTCTTCCGCGGGGCGGCGGACCTCCGGCCCGAGGCGCGCGAGGCCACCGCCCGCTCGCTCGCCGCCGCGGTGGCGGAGTACGCGCGCCCGGTGCCGCCGGTGCACCCGGAGGTCTTCCTCGCCGGGGTCGTCGTGCTGCGGCGCGAGCGGGACCGGCGGGCGCTGCGGTCGCGCGCCGAGGTGCTCGACCGGGCAGCGGTGGTGGCGACGGCGCGGCCGCCGGGCTTCCCGCGCTGAGCGCGCGCGGCGCTCGCAGGTCGCTCGCGCGGGGCGCGCGGCGCGCGGGGCGCGCGGGGCGCGCGGGGCGCGCGGGGCGCGCCGGCACCGGCACCGGCACCGGCGCACAACGCAAGTCACCCGGAACCATGCGTCCGCGTGGTTCCGGGTGATTTGCGTTGCGCGCGAGTTGCGAGGGGCGCGCTCACCGGCGCGGCGTGCGGCGCGCTCGCCAGAGATGCGCATCGAACCAGGCTTCCGACGTCGAACCAGGGCCGCGGCCTGGTTCGACGTCGGTTCCGTGGTTCGACGCCGTCGGCCGTCCGCGCTGGCGCGCAGCAGCTGCGGCCGCGCCTCAGTACCGGTAGTGCTCCGGCTTGTACGGGCCCTCGACGGGCACGCCGATGTACGCGGCCTGCTCCGGCCGGAGCTCGGTGAGCGCGACGCCGAGCGCGTCGAGGTGGAGTCGCGCCACCTTCTCGTCGAGGTGCTTCGGCAGCACGTACACGCCGGTCGGGTACTCGTCGCGCCGGGTGTGGAGCTCGATCTGGGCGAGGACCTGGTTCGTGAACGAGTTGCTCATCACGAAGGAGGGGTGCCCGGTCGCGTTGCCGAGGTTCATCAGTCGGCCCTCGGACAGCACCAGGATCGAGCGACCGGTGGGCAGGCGCCACTCGTGCACCTGCGGCTTGATCTCGACCTTCTCGACACCGGGCAGTGCCTCGAGGCCGGCCATGTCGATCTCGTTGTCGAAGTGTCCGACGTTCGCGACGATCGCGAGGTGCTTCAGCGTCAGCATCTCGTCGACGCCGACGACCCCGAGGTTGCCCGTGCAGGTGATGACCATGTCGACCTGGTCGGCGACGTCCGCCAGCCGCGCGACCTGGTAGCCGTCCATCGCTGCCTGGAGCGCGCAGATCGGGTCGACCTCGGAGACGATCACGCGCGCGCCCTGGCCGCGGAGCGCCTCCGCCGCGCCCTTGCCCACGTCGCCGTAGCCCACGACGAAGGCGACCTTGCCGCCGATGAGCACGTCGGTCGCCCGGTTCAGGCCGTCCGGCAGGGAGTGGCGGATGCCGTACTTGTTGTCGAACTTCGACTTCGTGACGGAGTCGTTGACGTTGATCGCGGGGAACTTCAGCTTGCCGTCGCGGGACAGCTCGTACAGGCGGTGGACGCCCGTCGTCGTCTCCTCGGTCACGCCCTCGATGTCGGCGGCGATGCGGGTCCAGCGGTCGGTCGACTCCTGCAGCGAGGCAGCGACGGTGTCGAGGACGATCCGCCACTCGGCACTCGCGTCGGCACCGGCCTCGGGCGCGCGCCCGGCGGCCTCGGCGTCGGCGCCGGTGTGCACCAGCATGGTGGCGTCACCGCCGTCGTCCAGGATGAGGTTCGGTCCCGCCCAGTCGGCACCGGCCTCGGCGGCCTCGGCCGTCCAGTCGAAGATGCGGTTGGTGCACCACCAGTACTCCTCGAGCGTCTCGCCCTTCCACGCGAACACCGGGACGCCCGCCGGAGCATCCGGGGTGCCGGTCGGCCCGACCGCGACCGCGGCAGCCGCCTCGTCCTGCGTGGAGAAGATGTTGCAGCTCGCCCAGCGGACCTGCGCGCCGAGCGCGACGAGGGTCTCGATGAGCACGGCGGTCTGCACCGTCATGTGGAGCGAACCGGCGATCCGCGCGCCGGCGAGCGGCTGGGACGCGCCGAACTCCTCGCGCAGGGACATCAGCCCCGGCATCTCGTTCTCGGCGAGGCGGATCTGGTGGCGGCCCGCCTCGGCGAGCGAGAGGTCGGCGACGCGGAACGGAGCTTCGGTGCGGGCTTCGGTGGACATGTCCACATCCTTCCACGCCGGGGTGCGCGGATCGTCAGGGGGCGGCGGACCGGCCGGGAGGCACGGGTCGCCGGACGACGTCGGTGACGGTGGGCGCGCCTCCCGGGCCACCACCCGCGCGCCGGCGGCGACGCGAGCCGTCAGTCCGCCTCGCGCCGGAGCTGCTCCCGCCGCACCACCTGCCACCCGCGGGGCACCCGCAGGGTGGCCGCGTGGCGTGCGCAGAGGTCGTAGCCGTGGGGTTCGACCCGCGTCGAGAGCGGACCGACGACGACCATCGAGTCGCCGTAGTCGTACGTCAGGGTCGACGCAGCGCTCGCGCCACAGGCGACCTTGCTGCAGATCCGTACGTCCATACCGGTACCGACCCTAGCCGAGGGCGGGCGGGGACCGCCGCGCGCGTACGATGTGGGGATGCGCCGCAGGACACCGCTCGTCACCCCGGTCGAACGAGGCCGCGGCCGGTCCCGGCACGGTCGGGGCGGCCGCTCCAGCGTGACCGGACCCGACCTCGCACCGGTGATCACCCGGGCCGAGACGTTCGACCGGATCGTCGGCGACACCGCGCACTACCTGATCGGGCTGTGGCCGGACGAACTCGCCGGCGTCGTCTTCCAGGTGGCGGACATGCCGACCGACGCCGCGCTCCCGGACCACATGCCGCGGTGGCGCGTGGACCGCGAGGGGCGCCGCGTCACGCTCTTCCGCATCCCCGTCGAACGCGTCACCCGGAGCCCGGAGAAGGACGACACCGACAAGCGGATCGTCATCGAGACCGCGGTGTTCCGTGCGGTCGGCGAGCTCATCGACAAGGACCCGTGGGACCTGGCACCCGACCGCTACCGCCACTGGTGAACGCGGCACCCGGCGCGGGGGCCCGACCAGAGCGGACCTGACCGCGCCGGTCCGACCAGCGCGTGCCCGAGCCTCGCCGGCCCGACCGGAGCGCGTCGGACGTCAGGGGTAGACGCGCACCGGCGTCGACACCTCGGTCGCTGCGCGCACCGGGAACCCGGCGATGCCGTCGCTCCCCATGTAGGTCACCCCGGCGACGAGCCCCTTCGTGCCGGTCAGCGTGAGCTGCTTCGACAGGGACACGATCACGGTGCTCGTGCCACCGGCGACCACGTCGAGCTGCTGCTCCTCGTCGCCGGTGCGGATCGTCACCCGTGCGTCGCTGCGCGTCGGGTTCACCAGCGTCAGGCGCTGGTTGTCCCCGGGGGCCAGGGCGGTGATCGTCGACTTCCCGAGCGGCTCGGCCGACGCGAACCAGCCGAGGTCGGTGCGCCCGTCGTCGGTCGGGGTCGTCGTCCGGGCACCCGCGACGATCGGCTGCGTCGAGGTGACCGTGAACGAGTAGCGCCCGTCCGGGAAGTCGTCGAGGGCGACGTCCGTGACCACGCCGGGCTCGGCGGTGGCGTTCACCGTCGACCCGCCGCCGTCCGCGGTCGTGATGCCGAGCGTGACGCGCGCGGCCGTGGAGCCGGGGACGAACAGACGGACCACGGGCGCGGCGTCGGCGGTGTCGTCCCCGCGCTGGGCCTCCTGCGCGCCCTTGAGCACGACCGCCGGGATGATCTGGGTCCGGGCCGGCGCGGCGCCGCCCGAGACGATGTCGAACCCGCCGGGGGTGAGCGTCCGGACGATCGACTCCTGCATGTGCGCGACGATCTGTCCGCCGGAGGACGTGACGTGCACGACGGTGGAGCCCTGGTCCGAGACGAACCCGGACAGGGGGACGACCTTCTGCGTGTTCGGCGCGACGACGATGCCGGTCGTGCCGGGCGCGCTGACCGTCCCGGAGTCGTCGTAGATCGACAGGTCCACCGTGGCGTTGACGTCGGTGGGGTTCGACAGCGTCACGAGGCTCGTGCGACCGGTCTCGGTGGAGCCGCCGACGAGCCAGGTCGACTGGCTGGGGTCGTCGCACGACGCCGCACCGACACCGACGAGGTCACCGCTCGCGACGCTCTGGTAGCTGCTGCCGGCGACCTGCGGCGTCGACGTCCCCGCCGGGGCGGTGAGCAGACGGGGGTCGCTGCCGCCGGTGGTCGACGAGCCGAGCGACGACCGGTCGACGGTCGAACCGGTGGTCGCCGTGGCGACCGTGGCGGAGCCGACGGGGCTCGCCTTGGTGGCGTCGTTCCCGGCGTCGTCGGACAGCCGCAGCGCGCTGCCGGCGCAGACGCGCTCCGCGTCGGCGGGCACCGGCACGACGGTCTTGCCGGCCGGTCGACCCGGGTCGGACTCGGTGCCGAGGGCGTGCGCGGCCGTGACGGCGCCTGCGGCCACGACGACGGCGACCGCGGTGGCGGTCCCCCGGACGAGCCAGCGGCGGACGGAGGCGGGCCTGGTGCTCATTCGTCGCGCTCCTCGTCGAAGGTGGTGGCGGGTTCCTCGGCCTCGATCACGTTCGACGTCGCACGGCGACGGCGCGGCGCGGTCGGCACGGCGAGCAGGGCAGCGGCGCCGAAGACGACGCCGAGCACGACGAGGTAGAGGACGTGCGTGGCCTGGGCGCCCGCGGAACCGGTGGGCGTGCGGTCGACGTCCCCCTCGTAGTGGAAGAGCTGGCCGTTCGTCGTCTCGCCGATGCTCGTGAAGAGCGCGTTCTGACCGATCGCCCCCGCAGCGCGGTCGTGGACGTCCTGCGCAGCGGTGCCGCTCGTGGCGCGCGCGTCGTCGGACCCGTCAGCCGCGTCCGACACGTCGTCGAGGAGCACGAAGCTCACGCCGAGCTCGCGGAGCGCCGGTTCCGGGTCGTAACCGCTGCGGCTCGCGAGGTTCCCCGCGAGGGTCGCCAGCCGGGCGCCGGACCGGCTCAGCGTGAGGGCGGTCGAGTCGAGCGTGGTCTGGTCGTCGAGCGTCGAGCCCTGGCCGCGCTCGAGCGACACCGCGAGGGAGCCGTCGGTCTGCGGCTGGACGACGAGGGTGCCGACGTCCGGGTTCGCCTGCGCCTCGGCGTTCACGTACGCGCTGAGGACCCGGCCGGTCGTCGGCTGGATGACCGCGTTGCCCAGGTAGAAGGCGGCGAACGCCGGGGCCACGGCGACGCCGGCGAGGACGGTCGCGACGAGCCCGGTGACCGGGGCGAGCCGCGGCAGCACGTCGATGCCGATGCACGCGGCCGCGACGATCGCGAGCCAGTAGACGGAGAGTCCGCTGCCGGGCCAGACGATCGTCGTCGTGGAGCCGACGCCCGTGACGGTGACGTGGGTGGCGGCGAACGCCGTGGCGAAGCCGAGCAGGGCGACGACGAGGGACGCCCCGGCGACCGCCCAGCGGTGCCCGAGCATCGCACCGATCGCCGCGGCGGCGATCGGCAGCGCGAGCACGGCCATGAGCACGGGCAGGATCGCGGTCAGCGTCGCGAGACCGGCCGTCGTGGGGAGCCAGCCGCTCCAGTCCGGCACCGGTTGCCCGATGGCGAGCTGGAAGGCGGACGGAGCCCGGGTCGCCGAGGGCGCGCCGGGGTCGGCGAAGACCGCCAGCACGTTGCCACGGGCCAGCTGGGCGAGCACGAGGGGCAGGAAGAGCACCGCGGCGGGCACGGGGATGAAGACCCGACGGTGTGCGCGTCGCCACCCCACGACGAGCGAGACGAGCCACGCCACGAGCAGCACCGGCAGCAGGGACGGTGCCGACGCCGCCACCACGGCGAACAGCAGCGACGCGCCGGAGGCCCACGCCCAGGACCGGTGCGCCTCGAGCACGGCGAGGAACAGCCACGGCAGGAGCACGTGCGCGATGACGGCGCCGAGGTGCCCGCTCGTGACGGCCCCGACGAGCGTCGGCGCGATCGTGTAGAGCACCGCGCCGATGACGGGCACCCACGTGTGGGTCGTGACCTTGCGGACGGCGAACCAGGAGCCGAGGGCGGCGACCGGGAACGCGACCAGCATGACCAGGACCACCGAGGTCGACGGTGACCAGAAGGTGATCGACCCGAGCACGGCGACGACGGCAGCGAACGGGTCGGACGGCCCGGTGAAGCCCGTGCCGATCGAGTGCCAGCCGTACCCGACGTTCTGCCACAGCCGGCCGACGTCCGTGCTCAGCGGCAGCAGTCCGCCGCCGGTCAGCGCGGGTGAGCCGAGGAGCGGGTAGAGCGTCACGACGCTGAGGACGGCGGCGGCGAGGACGACCCAGATGCCACCGTCGCCGAGGAACGACGCACGGGCGATCGGGGCGTCCTCGACGCGGGCGAGTTCGACGTCGCGTGAGGTGGTGCGGTGCTCGTGCACGCGTCGCCAGCTCACCCGCAGCGGCTCGACGGCCGCCCACCCGAGCTTCTTGTTCCGCGCGAGCACCCGGCGAGCCCGTCCGACGCCGCCACCGAAGGCGACCGCGAAGGCGGCCGAGAGCTCGGCGCCGACGGCCGCCGGGTGCTTCGCGACGAGGTGCCCGATGGCCCGACCGATCGCGAACGGCACGAGCGTCAGCCAGTGGATCCAGAGCACCCCGACGGGCGCGTAGGTCATCCGGCGGTGCAGCTGCGCCTGCCGGTGCATGCGGACGCGGCGTCCCTCGGAGACGCGTCGACGACCGAACTCCTCGATCGGCCCGGCGGTGGTGACCCGAGCCTCGGGCACCAGGGCGACACGGTGGCCGGCGAGGCGCACGCG
Organism: Curtobacterium sp. L1-20; assembly: GCF_048755855.1. GTDB lineage: Bacteria > Actinomycetota > Actinomycetes > Actinomycetales > Microbacteriaceae > Curtobacterium. The sequence goes on from NZ_CP151473.1 coordinate 2,919,771, forward strand.
GACGCAGAAGTCGAGGGCGGCGTCGACGTTCGGCAGTGCCGGGTCGAAGCCGCCCAGTTCGTTCCAGACCGACCGTCGGACGAGCATGCCACCGGCGGCGACGGCGAGCACGTCGGTGTGCCGGTCGTGCTGCCCCTGGTCGAGCTCGTCCTGCACGAGGACGAGCGAGCGGCCGAAGCGCGTCATGCTCTCGCCGAAGGCGCGGATCACCGAGGGGTCGTCGACGTCGACGGACTTCGGGCCCGCGACGACGACCGACGGTGCGATCTCGACCGCGGACAACAGGTCGGCGAGTGCGGTCGGCGACGGCGCGTTGTCGTGCCCGAGCAGCCACAGCCACTCGTCCACCGGCTCGTCCGCGACGACCGGGGGCGCCTCGCGCTCGCCACGGGCGACGGCTTCGCCGAACGGGCGACCGGCGGGCAGCCGGAGGAGTTCGGCGGAGCCGCCGAAGGACAGGTCCGCGGTCGAGCCGTCGGTGGACCCGACGTCGACGACGACCAGGTTCTCGGGGTGCCGGGTCTGGGCCGCGAGGGCGTCCAGGGTCCGGTCGAGGTGGTCCGCCCCGTTGGCGGCGACGAGGATCGCGGTGACCCGGGGCTGAGCGGAACTGGGCTGCATGACGGGCGTCACTCTACGGTCTGGAGGCGCGGTACCGGCTGCGTGGGACGGCGTGCCGTGAACCTGTGGGAGCCATCACCGCCCTGGGGAGGACTGGCGGAGGTGGCTGGGTCCGGCGTCCTCGTCGCGGGCTCCTCGGCGCAGCCTCGCACGACGCTGGCGCGCCGTGACCGCTCGGGTGCGCGGCTACGCCCGCTTCCGCAGCTTGCGGCGCTCGCGCTCGGACAGGCCACCCCAGATGCCGAAGCGCTCGTCGTTCTCGAGTGCGTACTCGAGGCACTGCGACCGGACCTCGCACGACATGCAGATCTTCTTGGCCTCGCGCGTCGAGCCACCCTTCTCGGGGAAGAACGCCTCCGGGTCGGTCTGCGCGCAGAGCGAGTCCACCTGCCAGGCGAGGGGGTTCTCCTCCTCGTCGGTCTCCGGACGGCGGACACCCGGGACGCCGAGCGCGACGGGGTCGACGTGCCAGTCCTCCGGTACTCCGGCGTGGAAGTCGGAACCGTTCACCCTGATCACCCCTGACGTCTCGATAACGGGACCACAACGATTGCTGTCGTGCCTGTAATTACAGCGGTGTCATTCCCCGGAGTCAAGTCGCGGATCATAGAAGGCACTGACCGATCCGGCGTGTCATGTCCCCCGTACGGGCGTGTCGCGCCCGGTCTGTCCGGGCTTCGGGGGACAACGGGACGCCGGGCCGCGCCTCACGCGACGCGGCGGCGTGCCTCCCACGCGCTGGTCACCATCTCGTCGAGGGTGTGCCGCATGGCCCAGTCGAGGTCGCGCGCTGCGGCCTCGCCGGTCGCCACGATCCGGGCCGGGTCGCCCGGACGACGCGGGGCGACCTCGGGTTCGAAGGCGATCCCGGTGCCCGCCGCCATGGCGTCCATGATCTGCCGGACGCTGACGCCGTCGCCGCTGCCCAGGTTGTAGGCGCGGTCGAGCGGCTCCCCCGCCTCGAGCTTCTGGGCGGCCACCGCGTGCGACCGCGCGAGGTCGGCGACGTGGACGTAGTCGCGGACGCACGTGCCGTCGGGCGTGTCGTAGTCGTCGCCGTTGATCCGCGGGGTCCGACCGGCGAGCAGGGCGTCGAAGACGAGCGGGAAGAGGTTGTGCGGGCTGGCGTCGTAGAGGTCCGGCTCCCCCGAGCCGACCACGTTGAAGTACCGGAGCGACGTCGTCGTGAAGCCGGCGGCGACCTCCATGTCCCGCAGCAACCACTCCCCGATGAGCTTGGACTCGCCGTAGGGCGACTCGGGGGCCTTCGGGGTGTCCTCGACGACGGTCTCGACGTCCGGGGTGCCGTACACGGCGGCGCTCGACGAGAAGACCGCCTTCGTGACCCCGTTCTCGGCCATCGCGCGGAGCAGCGTCGACATGCCCGTCACGTTCTGCTCGTAGGTGTGCAGCGGGCGCTCGACCGAGACGCCCGCGTACTTGAAGCCGGCCACGTGCACGACACCGGTGACGTCGTGCTCGCGCAGGGTCCGTCCGACCAGCGCGCCGTCGAGGATCGAGCCCTCGACGAAGGGCACGTCGTCGGGCACGAACGCCCGGAACCCGCTCGACAGGTCGTCCAGCGCGACGGTGTCGATGCCCGCCGTGCGCAGTGCTCGGACGACGTGGGACCCGATGTACCCGGCACCGCCGGTGACCAGCCAACTCATGCTGGCCACGCTAGCGGAACCGGGAGCGCGTGCGACCGACGGCACGGTCGCCGGCGGCGTCCCTGCTCAGGCGCCGGTGGCGATGAAGACCGTCGACGTGACGCCGTCGGTGGAGTCGGCCTCGACGGTGACGTCGCCCTCGTCCGGGGTGATGTAGCAGGCCTCGCCCTGTCGCAGCAGCGTCGCCGAGGTCGCGCCCACCAGCGTCACCACGCCGGCCGTGCAGATCGCGATCGACGGTCCGTCGAGGTGGGCGACGCCGCCCGAGCCCAGCCCGACGGGTCGACCGTCGCCGGTGATGCGCAGGAGCGCGAAGCCCACGCCCTCCGGCGCGAAGCGGTCGACGCCCGCTCCGTCGGGCACCGGGTCGAGGACCGGTGCCGGGTGGGCGGTGAAGTCGAGCACGCGCAGGAGCTCCGTGACGTCGACGTGCTTCGGGGTGAGGCCGCCGCGCAGCACGTTGTCCGACGGGGCCATCAGCTCGATGCCGAGCCCGTCGAGGTACGCGTGGATGTTGCCCGCCGGCAGGTACATCGCCTCGCCCGCGGCCAGGGTGACGCGGTGCATGAGCAGTGACACCACGATCCCGGGGTCGCCCGGGTACGACCGCGCGAGGTCCCGCACGGTCGCGGTGTTCGGCGTCAGGGCGTCCTCCGGCAGGGCCGCCGCGAGGTCGCTCGCGGCCTGCACCACGGCGAGCGCCGACGGGTCCGCCGTCTCGAGCCACCGCACCGTGTCCTCGAGTCCGTGCTGCAGGTGGACGTGCAGGGGGCCGAGCCGTCCGGTGCCGGCGTCGAGCGCGTCCACCTCGGCCAGGGTCTCGTCGACCGGACGGAAGCCGCTCAGCGCCTCGAACCGGTCGCTGAGCGCGACGACGAGCTCGGGCTTCGGGAACGGGTCCTTGTAGTTCCGGGAAGGGTCGTCGATCGCGACGCCCGCGGCGTCCTCGCGTGCGAAGCCCTCCCGCGCCTGCTCCGGGGTCGGGTGGGCCTGCAGCGACAGCGGCGCCGCGGCGGCCAGCACCTTGAGCAGGAACGGCAGTCCGGTGCGCTCCCCGCCGAGGGCCGTCTCCGGCTCGGCCTCGATCCAGTCGCGGAGCGTGTCCGCGCCGCCGACCATCGCCGGGTTCACCACGACGCTCGGGCTGCCCGGGTGCGCGCCGAGCCACAGCTCCGCCTGGGGCGCGCCGGTGACGGTCCGTCCGAGGAGCTCGGGGATCAGGGTGACGGACCCCCACGCGTAGTCGCGGGGCGTGTTCGTGATGCCGAGGAACATGGGCCGAGCCTACCGGCGCAGCCTCCGGCACCCGAGCCGACACTAGAATCACCCGCGATGGCTGCAAGCAGGGTGGAGTCGCCCACCAGACGATCCGTCCGCACCGCCTCCCCCCGTCCGTCGGACCCGACCCGGTGGGACATCCAGGGCCTCCGGGCCTTCGCGGTGCTGTCGGTGGTGCTCTACCACCTGTGGCCGGCCCGACTGCCCGGCGGCTTCGTGGGCGTCGACGTCTTCTTCGTCATCTCCGGCTTCCTGATCACCGGACACCTCCTCCGCGAGGTCACGACGACCGGCCGGATCGGACTCGCGGCCTTCTGGTCGCGGCGCGCGAAGCGCCTGCTCCCCGGGGCGTTCCTCACCGTCCTCGCCACCGGCACCGCCGTGCTGCTCTGGGTCCCGAGCGCGCTCTGGGGGCAGTACGGTCGCGAGCTCATCGCCTCGACCGTCTACGTGCAGAACTGGCAGCTCGCCGCCGACGCCGTCGACTACCTGGCGCAGGGCAACCAGGCCTCGCCGTTCCAGCACTTCTGGTCGCTGTCGGTCGAGGAGCAGTTCTACATCGCCCTGCCGCTCGTCCTGCTCGGCGCGATCTGGGCGGCACGCCGCCTGCGCCGTTCCGGGGTCCGGCCGGTCGCCGTCGCGCAGGTCGTGCTCGGGTCCGTCGTCGTCCTGTCGCTGGCCTGGAGCATCGTGCAGACGCACACGGCACCGGGTGTGGCGTACTTCTCGACGGCGACGCGCGCCTGGGAGTTCGCGCTCGGCGGGCTCGCCGCAACGCTCCCGCTCACGGCGCCGCGGACGACGCCCGCCCGCGCGGTCCGGGTCGTCGGCGCCTGGCTGGGCGTCGCCGGCCTCCTCCTGTCGCTCGTCACGATCACCGGGAGCACCCCGTTCCCGGGCGTCGCAGCCGCGCTGCCGGTCGTGTCGGCCGGCCTGGTGGTCCTGTTCGGCGGCCACTCCGGCCTGCAGCGGATCGGGCGGATCGCACCCGTCGCCTTCCTCGGCCGCATCTCCTACGCGGTCTACCTGTGGCACTGGCCCGCCGTCGTCATCCTGCCGATCGCCCTCCGCCACGAGCTCACGCTGAAGGACAAGGTCGCGATCGCCGTCGGGTCGGTCGTCGTGGCGTCGGTCACCACGCTCTGCATCGAGGAACCGCTGCGCTTCTCGGGGTGGGTGCGAGCGCTCCGCCCTCGCCGGGTGGCCCTCTACGGCGCCCTGAGCACCGTCCTCGTGATCGCGCTCGGCGCCGCGTCGCTCACGGCGCTGCACGTCCAGCAGGTGCAGGCGGCGGAGTTCGCGCAGCAGCTCAGCCGGGGCGACGTCCGGTGCTTCGGCGCGGCTGCGGACATCTCGTCGCCGCGTCCCTGCGTCAACCCAGCCCTCGCCGACGTCCGGGTACCGGCGCCCGCGAACGCCGTCGAGGACGACTCGAACCGGCCCGCGTGCTGGTCGAGCACGTCGAGTGCCTTCAACGTGTGCGCCCTCGGCCCGAAGACCGGGTACACGAAGCACCTCATCGCGATCGGCGACTCGCACAACAACGTCTTCATCGACACCTACGAACGGATCGCGCGGGAGCACGACTGGCGCATCGACGTCGCCGGGCACCAGAGCTGCTACCTGACGACGGCGCACCAGCCCGCGGACACCGAGCAGCAGCGCGTGTGGTGCGAGGACTGGAAGCGCGAGGCGATGGCGTACCTCCGCTCCCACCCGGACCTCGACGGCGTGATCGCCACGCACTCGACCGGCAACATGGCGGTCCGACCCGGCCCAGGACAGGACGCGGACCGAGCCGTCGTCGACGGGCTGGTGCAGGCCTGGGGGGCGGCCACGGACGTCGGCATCCCCGTGATCGCCCTGCGCGACAACCCGACGGCGCGTCCGGACGTCGTCGCCTGCGTCGCGCAGATGACCGGTCCGACCACCTCGGAGTGCGACTCGAGCCGGTCGGTCGGGCTCGGGTTGTTCGACGGGTCGGCCGAAGCGGTCGCCCGGATGCCCGGCCGGGCACGGCTCATCGACCTGACCGACTCCTACTGCACCGCCACCATCTGTCCGGCCGTCATCGGCGGCGTGCTCGTGCACCGTGACCGCACGCACCTGACCAACACGTTCGCCGAGACCCTCGCGCCCGAGCTCGGCGACCAGATCGCCCGCGCACTGGCGTCCTTCCGGAAGTAGCCCGCGATCAAGAGCACGTACCCTGGCACCGTGACGAACACCTGGCCGATCGCCCGCGGCTCCGTACCCGAGCGCGAGGCGTTCGCCTTCGGCGCCACGATGCTGTTCGTCCTCTTCGCCGGCGACGCCGTCCCGAACTCGCTCACGTGGGTCGGCGCGGGCATCCTCTGGGCGCTCGTCGCCACGTGGGGCGTCACGGTGCTCGTCCGTGCCCGGCCCCCGATCACCCGCACGCCGCGCTCGCTGTGGTTCTTCCTGGCCTGGTGCCTGGTCTCCGTGGTCTGGTCGGACTGGCGGCAGGCCACGATCCCGAGCATCGTCGTGCAGGTCATCTGCGCCGCGATGGCGTTCGCGGTCGCCTCGACGCTGACCTGGCGCCGCATCCTCGACGCCATGAGTCTCGCGTTCCGCTGGGTGCTCATGCTGTCGCTGCTCTTCGAGGCCGTCGTCGCGGTGGTGGTCCGACACCCGATCGCCCCGATCTGGACCGACTACGGCGACCGCCCGATCCCCGACGCGTTCTACTTCTCCCGCGCCGAGCTCTTCACCGGCGGCCGCATCCAGGGGCTCCCCGGCAACGCGAACCTGCTCGCCATGGTCGCCCTCCTCGCCGCGATCGTCGTGGCGGTGCAGTACGCCGAGGGACGCATCAGCCGGAACCGCACGATCGGGTGGCTCGTCGTCGCCGCGCTCGTGCTCGCGCTCACCCGGTCGTCCACGGTCCTCGCGGCCGCGCTCGTCGTCGCGGTCGCGCTGTTCGTCGCCCTCTGGATCCGCCGCGTCCCGACCGAGCGGCGGACGCCCCGCTACCTCGTGGTGCTCGTCGGAGCTGCGGTCGTCGCGGTCGTGGCGTTCCTGGCCAGGGGCACCGTCTCCGAACTGCTCGGCAAGGGCGCGGACGCGACCGGGCGCGGTGTCATCTGGGAGCGGGTGCTCGGACTCGTCGACCAGCACCCCGTCCTCGGCTGGGGCTGGATCGGGTACTGGTGGCCGAGCATCCCGACGCTGGCGGACCTCGCGCACCGCAAGGGCGTCACGTACCTCCAGGCCCACGACGCCTACCTCGACGTGTGGATGCAGACCGGTCTCATCGGACTCGTCCTGTTCGGCATCTACGTCGTCACGACGCTGAACCGCTCGTGGTCGTCGGCCACCCGGATCGGGTACGACGCCCGTCTCCACGCGCGCCCGTTCGACCCGGTGTCGCTGCTGCCGCTGCTCGTCGTCGTCGCGTTGCTCGTGCAGTCCGTCGCCGAGTCGCGGCTGCTCTACCAGGGCAACTGGGTGCTGTTCGCGCTCGTCGCGATCAAGACGCGCATCGTGCTCGTCGGCGAGGAGCCGCTGTCCACCGGGGACGGCCCGCGGACGCCGCCCGCACGGCGCGAGTTCCGCCAGCCCAGCGCGCGCTGACCCGGGCCCGCTCGGCGGGCACCACGCGCCGGTCAGCGCGCCGCCCGCGTCCCGTCAGCGGTCGAGCAACCGCGCGCACGGCACCTGCGCCGTCCACGGCGCCTTGCGGAGGTCGACGGTCCTGGACCGGTCCCCCGCGCACGCCGCCACCGCGGCGGGCACCTGCGTCGCCCACACCGGTCCGTCGCTCCGCCGCGTCGCGCCGGGGGCGACGTTGCCGACGGTCGCCACGACCACCAGGGCGACCACGCACCAGCCGGCGAGCGCTCCGACGAGGCGGGTCGCGCCTCCCGACCGGATGTCCGCACCGGCGACCGGGTGGTCGACGGACCACCGCGCGGTGAGGACGCTCGCCGCGACCACCGCGGCGGCCAGGAGCAGCATGCCCGACGCCGCCGCGTACCGCTGCGGCGGGACGGCGGCGAGCGCGATGACCGGGTGCGCCCAGGGCTGGGCCGCACTGCCGTTCGCGAGGAGGGCCGCCCACCAGACCCCACCCGAGGCCGCGGTCAACGCGACGACCATCCATCGTGCCCGCCAGTGGCCGACGACGACCGCCGCGCCGAGCACGACGAGCAGGAACGCCACGGGGACGAGCACCGGTGCCCACCCGTGGGCGACGACGACCCGGACGGCGGCCCCGACGTCCGGGTTCCACAGGCCGGCCACCGGCTACACCAGCCACCCGGCGACGACGTCCGTGAACGGTGGTGGTGCCCCGGGTGCACCGGTGCGGGGGTCGGTGGACGCCGTCACCACCTGCGCGGTCCCCCCGGCGAGCGCGACGACCGTGACCGGCACGGCGCGCGGCCACACGCGACGGACACCGGTGCCGAGCGTGGCGGTGCGAGCGCGGCCCGGCAGCCACGCCAGGAGCAGCAGCGGCAGGAACAGCACCGTCTGCAGTTCGGTGAGGACGACGAACGCGGTGAGCAGGGCGACGGCCCCGGCGCCCCACCAGGACCGGGCGCGGTGGGCGAACAGCCACGGCGCGGTGAACAGCATGAACCAGTGCAGGTTCGCGGCGTTCCCGCTGATCTCGTAGGGCGCGAGCGGCAGCAGTGCCGGCAGCGCGGCGAGCAGCGCCCGGAACGGCCAGGCCGGCACGACGTCGCGGGAGCACAGGAAGACCGCTGCCGCGAGGACGCCGACGACGAGGCACGCGCCCGCCGAGAGCGCTCGGGCGTAGTCGACCACCGGCAGCGTCCAGGCCAGGTCGACGAGCAGGCGCGGGACGAGGTGCAGGTAGCCGGCGTAGGGGTGCAGCAGCGAGTCGACCGGTCCGAGGGCGATCCGCTCGCGGAGGAAGATCCCGCCGTCCTCGGCCCACACCGTGCCGCGGCTGACCGGACCGAGCCGCCACCAGGCGAGGGCCGCGGTCACGAGACCGACGAGCACGGCGGCGCTCCCGGGTCCGACGACGCCGCGTCGCCCGTGCCTGCTCGCTGCGGACTCCATCGTCCGCCGACGCTAGCCGGAACATCGCGGATCGCGCATATTGACGCTCCGCGATACCCCGGTTGCGCTGCCGGCTCCCGGGAACGTGCCGCGCACCGAGGTCCGTACGCCAAGATGGACGGGTGACGGACGGACGGCTGACGAAGCGCATGCTCGCCAGGCGCTACCTCTCCGCCTGGATCGGGTTCTCGGCCGGCGGCCGCTTCAGCCAGGCGCTCGCGACCGTCATCGTCCTCTTCGCCTTCGGGCAACCGACGGTCGCCGCGCTCGTCGGTCGCGCCGGCGTCTGGGCCGTCCTGGTGACACTGTTCGTCCTCGCCGGCCTGAGCCTCCTCGGCCAGCGCTACCGGATCGAGTGGCACGGGGTCCTCCCGCTGTCCCTGCTGGCCTTCGTCGGCTACTGCGCGCTGAGCGTGCTCTGGAGCGAGTACTCCTGGGTGGCGCTGCGCGGCCTCGTCGGCACCGTGTGCTTCATCGGGCTCGGGCTGTACCTGGCGCTCGGCCGCGACCTCGTGCAGGTCATCCGGGCCTCCGGCGACGCGTTCCGGATCCTCCTCGTCGCCGCCCTGGGGCTCGAGGTCCTGTCCGGCCTGGTCCTCGACCTGCCGATCCCCGCGTTCGGCATCCAGGAGAACATCGCGTACGGCGGTCCGATCCAGGGCATCGGCGGCACCCGCAACTTCATGGGGTTCATCGCGGCGATGGCGCTCGTCACCTTCGTCGTCGAGTTCCTCACCCGCTCGGTGACGATGTGGCGTGCGATCGGGTCCACCGCCCTGGCCGTCATCGCGCTGATGCTCGTCCAGTCCCCCATCACCGGTCTCGCCATGATCGCCCTCGCCGTCGCGGCACTCGCGATCTGGTCGCTCCGGCACGCCAGGCCGACGACGCGGCCGGTCGTGAACGGGGTGCTCGGCGGGGTGGTGCTCCTGATGATCGTGGTCGGGGTGATCGGCCGACACCGGGTGCTGGCGGAGATCGGCGCGGCCGGCGGCACCGCCACGCGGCTCGACCTCTGGACGCAGATCCGCGTGTTCGTCGCGCAGTACCCGATCCAGGGCTGGGGCTGGGTCGGCACCTGGCCGCACGAGCCGGTCGTGCCCTACGTCACGTTCATCGACCCGGCCGGACGACCGTTCACCTCCGGCCTGAACGCGTTCGTCGACGCGTGGCTGCAGATCGGCCTCGCCGGCACGATCATCCTCGGCGTCACCGCGCTCCTCGCCTTCGCGCGCGCCTGGGTGACCGCGACGACCTTCCCCGGGGTCGCGTACGTGTGGCCGGCCGCCGTCCTCGTGCTGCTCGGCGTCACGAGCACCGCGGAGAGCTACCTGCTGCACGGAGCCGGGCTGATGGTCTTCGTCGCCGTGCTCGTCATCGCCGCCCGACGGCGGTCGTGGCGGCGGCACCTGCCGCGCACCTAGCCCGTCCCGACGGGCACCCGCCCCGCGCACCGCGTCCCACACCCCGGCCGGGAGGCGCGCCCCACCACCGCCTCGCCGGGCACCACCCGACGGGTCACCACCCCGTGTGTCCGGGGACGTACGTCCGCTCAGGCACGGTCGACGTCGTCGGCGGCTCCCCCTAGACTGCGATCGGCCGTCAGGGGGACGGCCCCCGCACGAGAAGGACCTCCATGCGCCTGGCCCACCGGATCTCGATCGTCCTCTCGGCCGTCGCCGTCGCCGTCGCCGCCGTCGTCGTCGGCCCCGTCACCGCGGCCGAGGCCGCTGCGCCGACGACCGGACGGTTCACACCCCTCGACACCGTCCGCTCGTGGTCCGGCACCGTCGGCACCCGAGCGACGACCGTGCAGCTCGGTGGCCGGACGGGGGTGCCCTCCGGTGCGACCGCGGTCGTGGTGAACGTCGAGGTCGAGAAGCCCACCGCGGCCGGTTCCGCACGGGTCACCCCGGCCGGGGTGGCCGCGAGCACCACCACGCAGGCGTTCCGCCGGGGGCAGACGGTGTCGGCGCTCCAGACGGTGCGGCTGGTCGGTGGCAAGGTGCAGGTCCAGCTCACCGCCGGCACCGGCACGGTCTACCTCGACGTCTCCGGTTACTACGCGAACGGCTCCGGTGCGACCTTCACGCCGCTCAACGCCGCGCGTGTCTTCAGCAAGCGGGTCGGCACCACGCCCACCCGCGTGCCGCTCTCCGGTCGTGCCGGCATCCCCACGAACGCGACCGCCGTGGCACTCAACACCGAGGTCGGGACGCCGAACGCCAACGGGTACGTCCGCGTCACGCCGGCCGGCAAGGACGCGCGCGTGGCGGCGCAGGTCTACACCAAGGGCACCACGATCTCGAACCTCGTGATCGTCAAGCTCGCGGGTGGTGCCGCGCAGGTGAAGGTCTCGAGCGGGACCGCGACGATCTTCATGGACGTCGCCGGCTACTACGCGAACACCTCGACCGGCTCCGTCTTCGTGCCGGTCGACCCGGTGCGGGCCGCATCGACCACCCTGACGACCACGCCGCGCACGATCCGGCTCTCGGGGACCGCCGGCGTCCCCGGGACCGCCACCGCCGTCGTCGCCACCGCCACCACCTCGCGGACCACGGTGGCCAGCTACCTGCGCTTCACCCCGGCCGGACAGGATCCGCAGGTCGCCACGCAGGTGCTCGGCGCCGGACAGACCCTCAGCAACGCCGTGATGACGAAGCTCGTCGGGTCGACCGTGGACCGGCGGGCGCAGGCCAAGGTGTCCGTGGGGACGGCGACGCTGACGGTCGACGTGGCCGGGTACTTCATGAGCGGGGCGAGCGGGTCGGGCTTCGGGGCGGACGTCTCGTGGCCGCAGTGCGGGGCGACGCTCCCGACCGGTCAGGCCTTCGGGATCGTGGGCGCGAACGGGTCCCTCCCGAACCAAGACAACGCGTGCGTGGCGCAGCAGCTCAAGTGGGCGGCGGCCAGCACCGGAGGGACGAACCAGCCGAAGGCGCAGGTGTACGCGCTCGCGGCGAACCCTGGCAGGGCGGCATCGGTGTGGCCGAAGAACGGCGCCGATCCTGCCGGCACCGGGAAGCAGATCCCGATCCCGAGCCAGTTCGGCACGTGCACCGGTGCGTACAACGCCGGGTGCTCGTACGTGTACGGGTACACACGCGCCTACGAGGCGACGCACACCAGGGGCGTCCCGACCCCGTCGGCCTACCGCTGGTGGATCGACGTCGAGACCGGCCTGTCGTGGCTGAAGCCTGCCGATGCCAAGGACTACCAGACCCAGAACCGCGCGGACATCGAGGGGATGGTCGCGGCGCTGAAGGCGGCGAAGGTCAGCACCGTCGGCATCTACTCGACGAAGTCGCAGTTCGCCACGATCGTCGGCACGGTGCCGTCCTCCTCGCCGCTCACCGGCCTGCCGAGCTGGATCGCCGTCGGGACCGACGGCGTCGCAGCAGCGCAACGGGCCTGCACGGCGGGTGGCTTGACGACGGGCAGCCGTGTGCAGATGGCGCAGTACGTCGTCGGCGCACAGGACCGCAACGTCACCTGCGTCTGACGGCACACCGCGGCGCGGTCGGGGGTCCGTGTCACCGAGCGTCAGCCGCGCTCGGCGTCGGTGCCGGCGCATCGGCGCTGGGCGTGAGCGCCGGGCGTCAGCGCCGACGGAACCGCCGCTCGACCCCCCACTGCGTGACGCGGAGCATCGCCTCGACGACGATGGACCGACTCATCTTGGAGACGCCGTGCACCCGGTCGCGGAACCGGATCGGGACCTCCACGATCCGGCCACCGAGGTCGTCGACCCGGAGCGTCATGTCGACCTGGAAGCAGTAGCCCTTCGAGTCGACCGAGTCGAGGTCCATCCGCGCGACCGTGTCGGCCCGGTAGACGCGGAAGCCGGCGGTGATGTCCCGCACGTCGATCCCGAGCACGAGCCGCGCGTACGTGTTCGCGCCCCGGCTGAGGGCCTGGCGGCGGAGCGGCCAGTCGACGACGGAGCCGCCGGGCACCCACCGGGAACCGATCGCGAGCGCCACGTCCTGGTCGTCCCGCACCGCGGCGACGAGCGCCGGGAGCCGGTCGGCGGGGTGCGAGCCGTCAGCGTCCATCTCGACGAGCAACGGGTAGCCGCGGTCGAGCCCCCAGCGGAAGCCGGCGACGTACGCCGTGCCGAGCCCGAGCTTGCCGCTCCGCTCCAGCAGGTGCACGCGGGGGTCCGCCCTGGCGATCTCCCGCACGATGTCGGCGGTGCCGTCCGGGCTGCCGTCGTCCACGACGAGCAGGTGCGCCGTCGGCACGGCGTCGAGCACGGCCGCGGTGACGGCGCGGACGTTCTCGGCCTCGTCGTACGTGGGCACGATGACGAGCGCCGTGGCGTTCCCCTGGGTCACCGGTTCGTCAGGCGCCGCTTGATCTTGCCCGCGACACTGCGTGGGCCCTCGGTGCGGAAGTAGTGCACCGCACGCCCGAGGTCGTGCCGGACGCCGTAGAGCTTCTTCCGCTCGGGCACCCGGACGCGCATCTGGTGGGCCTCGAGCTGCGCCGACGTCTCGCGGACGGACTTGTCGGCGGCGCGGACCGGGTTGCGGCAGAACTCGACGAGCGGGGCGAGGACGTTCTCCCACGTGAAGCGCTCGCGGACGCGGTCGACGTTGCCGATGAACTCGGCGCGCGCCTTCTTGTCGAAGAGCGCCGTCTCGAGCGCGGCGGCGAGGCCGTCGACGTCCTGCTCGTGCACGGCGACGCCGAGCTTCTCCTCGGCGACGAGGTCGCCGAACGAGTCCCCGGCGGTCGTCACGATCGGCAGGCGTGCCCAGAGGTAGTCGAGGATGCGCGTGCGGAACGAGAACGTGGTCTCGAGGTGCTCGTAGTGGGTCGACACACCGGCGTCGGCCTCGAGCAGGTACGCACCGCGCTCCTCGTAGGGGATCCACGAGTCGTTGAAGAACACGTTCTTGCCCGTGAGCCCGAGCGCGTCGGCCTCGGCGCGCACCTTCGCGACGATGTCCATCTCGGGCACGTCGGGGTTCGGGTGCTGCACGCCCATGAAGAAGAGCTTGACGCTCGGACGGCGCTCGGCGAGCTGCCCGATCGAGCGCACCAGGGTGATCGGGTCGAACCAGTCGTAGATGCCGCCGCCCCAGACGACGAGCTTGTCGTTCTTGCCGATGCCCGGGACGACGCCCTTGACGCGCTGCTGGTCGTGCACCGGCGGGGTCGAGGACAGGCCGAACGGCACGACGCCGATGAGCGACCGGAGGTCGGCGTCACGTGAGTAGGTGCGGGCGTTCACGCGGCCGGACCCGGCGAGCTGCCCGAGCCAGAACATGCGCTGCCGCTCCGAGGCGCAGATGAAGTAGTCGCCGAGCTCGAGCTGGTGGTTGAGCGTGTCCGATGCGTCGAGGATCTGGCGGTTCCACTGGTCGACGTCGTCGCTGCGGCCCTGTTCGAGCTGCTCGAGGTGCAGCGGGTCGTACACGTCGACCACCAGGATCTTCCGGGTCGACTCGAGGACCGGGAACAGGCGGAGCGCGTGCCCCTGCACGACGATGACGTCCGCCCAGGCCTCGTGCTCGACCATCTGGCGCGGGTGGCGGTGCGGCACCGTGACGACCTCGTAGGAGGGGTCGATCGGCGTGGACCGGGTGAGGCTGATGACGCGGACGTCGTGCTCGCCCGCGAGCTGCTTCGCCATCTGGGTCGCACGGATGGCCGGGCCGGCCATCTTCTCGCCGATGGAGTCGCCCGTGATGATCAGGATCCGCCGCCGCGTGCCGACCTCGAGGACGCCGAGGGAGTGCACGATCTTGTCGTAGCCGGCGAGGTAGTTCTCGATCGGGTACGCGGGCTCGTCGCGGTTGCCGAACAGGCGGAGGAGCTCGCGGTCGCTGCGGACGCGGGTCGCCTGGATCTCGCGGCGGGACTCGGTCATCGACGGGAGCTGCTCGACGAACTGGTCGACCCCGTAGATGCCGGCCATGCTCGTCTTCGGGACCGGGATCGTGGGGACGCTGTCGTCGCCGGGGTTGCGCAGGTCGAGCTCCGTGGAGTCGAGCTCGCCGCGGCCCACGGCGCGCCGGACGGCGAGGGCGAGGGACCCGGGCAGGGCAGCGGCGAGCTGCTCGTCGCCGAGGTTCTTGTACAGCGTGAAGAGGGCGTTGCGCTCGAGCAGGTAGGTCTCGCGGAAGTCGCCGAACTTGTTCATCGACGCGTGGTGCTTGTGGAACGCGACGGACTTCGGCTGGTAGCGGAAGCGCCAGCCGAGCAGGTTGAGCCGCCAGCCGAGGTCGACGTCCTCGTAGAACATGAAGTAGCGGTCGTCGAAGCCACCGAGCTGCTCGAAGAGCTCCGCACGGATGAACATCGCCGCGCCGGTGCCGAAGAGGACGTCCGTCTCGGACTCCCAGCGGCCCGTGTCCGGTGACCCGGCGAACGGCTTGTAGCCCATGCCGTACCAGGTCATCGCGGCCTCGGTGAAGTCGACGTTGACGCCTTCCCAGTCGAGCACCTTGGACGCGACCGCGCCGATGTCGGCGCCGGCGGCGAAGGTGGCCATGGCCTCGCGGACCCAGCCGGTGTCGGGGCGCGCGTCGTTGTTCAGGAACGCGACGATCTCGCCGGTGGAGTGCTCGACGCCGAGGTTGCAGCCGCCGGTGAACCCGAGGTTCTGCCCGGAGTCGACGAAGGTGAAGTCGAGGTCGGAGGCCTTGAGCCGGCCGACGTGCTCCGCACCGGAGCCGTTGTCGACGACGATGACCTCGAGCCGGTCCTGGGGCCAGTCCTGCTTGCGCAGCTCGGCGATGCTCGTCAGTGTGTCGTCGGTGCCCTTGTAGTTCACGAGGACGACGGAGACGACTCCTGGCTTGCGCTCTGTCACGGCGAGTTCCTCCAGCAGGTGCCGCACTCGCGGCGTGGGTCATCGGTGGTGCGACCGACGGGGACGCCCCGCGGCCGACATCACCCTACAAGGCGGAGCACGGCGCTCCCCTGTGATCGGGACCGGTTCGGGCACAATGGCACACGGCCCCCACCCGGCCGCCACGACCGCCGTGCGTCCCCGCGACCGCCACGACGGCCTCCTCCCCAGACCCGGAGCACCCGTGACCCAGCCCTCGATCCCGCTCGCCCCCGCACCCTCCCCCCTCGCCGCCGAGTACGAGGCGATCGCGCGCGGCGACCACGCCAGCGGCACGGCGGGCACCGTCCGCTTCGCCGTGTCGACCGACGACCCGGCCGAGGGGAAGGGCGACCTGTTCGTCGCGCTCGGCCTGGCACGTGCGCTGCGCGCCGAGGGCTGGGGCGTCGACGTGTGGCCGATCCGACGCTGGACCGAGGACGTCCCGGCGGACACCACGGTGCTCGTGAGCATGATCGAGTCCTTCGTCCCCGGGCTCGTCCCCGCCGGTACCGCGACGGTCGCGTGGGTGCGCAACTGGACGGCGCAGTGGGCGTCCCTGCCGTACCTCGGCGAGTACGACGCCGTGTGGGCGTCGTCGTCGATCGCCGCGGACGAGCTCGCCCGCGCCGTCGGTCACCCCGTGGACGTCGTCCCGATCGGCGTCGACCTCGACCTCTTCACCACCGACGTCGACGGCCCCGCCACCACGCGCACCGACCGCGCGGTCGCCACCGTCAACTTCTGGGGCGCCCGCCGCGGTGTCCAGGACGTCCTGCAGGAGGTCTCCCCCGCCGAGCCGATCGTCTGGTTCGCCGCGAACGTCGAGCACGTGGACGCCGCCCCCGGGGTCGAACTCCGTCCCGCGGTGCCGTACTTCGCCCTGCCGGAGGTCTACCGGGCCGCCGCGTTCGTCGTCGACGACGTCATCGCGCCGGCGGCCGAGTTCGGGACGCTCAACTCGAGGCTGTACGAATCGCTCGCCTGCGGGGCGCTGCCGGTCACCACGACGGCGCTCGGCCTCGACGAGCTGGGGCTCGCGGAGGTGCCGGTGTTCACCGACGCCGCGTCGCTCGAGCGTGCGCTCGCGATGCCGGCCGCCGAACGCGAGGCGGTCGTCGAGCGGCTCCGCTCGGTCGTCGTCGAGCGGCACTCCTACGCGGCGCGCGCCGCCCAGGTCGGCCCGTCGCTCGGTGCGGCGGTCGCACGGGCGGCGACGCGCTCCGGTGCGCGCGACCCGCTGCTCCGCTGGGCGGCCCAGCAGCGGGAGCTGCTGCGTGCGACCGAGCAGGAGCGCGACGTCCACCGTGCCGGTGTCGAGGACATCAACCGCCGGCTCATCGTCTCCGAGGAGGCGGTCGCCGTCATCGACCAGGCCCGCAAGGACGCCGAGGCGGAACGCGACGCGATCGCGACGCGGTACGACGCCCTCACCCACTCCGCCGAGTTCCGGGTGCTCGACCGGCTCGGTGGCGTCGCGCGCACGCTCCGTCGGCGCGGCTGACCGCCCCGACGGACGACGGGAGGCGCGGTGCCAGCTGGCACCGCGCCTCCCGTCGTCCGCAGGTGACGTCCTACTTGACCGTCAGCGACCGGCAGATCTCCGTGTTCTGCCCTGCGCCCTGGTTGATGGCGAAGACGCACACGTTGGTCGCTCCCGAGGGTCGACCGGTGAAGGTCGCGTCGAACTGGTGGTTCCCGCCGAAGCCGGCGTAGGCCGTGGCGAGCGACGCCTTCGCCTGGTCGGCCGCGATCGACTTGCCGCTCGCACCGTCGAAGTAGACGTGGACGCGGATGGACGCCTTCGTGTCCGGGTCGATCGCCCAGCCGCGGACCCGGACCGTGTCCGCGCTCGGCGAGGAGACCTCGTCGAGCAGGAGGGTCGGGTTGCCGCTGGCCGCCGCCACCTTCGTGCAGGAGCTCGTGTCCGAGCCGCCGCCGGTGTTCTTCGCGACGACGCAGACCGTGTGCGAGCCCGGACCGATGCCGGTGAGCTTCTGCTGGTAGCCGTGGGCGGCGCCGTAGCCGGGGTGCGCGGTGTCGAAGCCCTTCGCGGCCTGGTTCGCCGTCCCGGTCGCGACCTGCTTGCCGTCGACGGTGTACCGCAGCGCGACCGCCGACACGGTGTCCGGGTCGAAGGCCGTCCCGCTCACCGTCATCGCCCCGAGTCCGGCCGCCGACGCCTGACCGACGGTCACCTTCGGCGAACCGGTCGGCGTCGAGAACGACTTGCAGATGCTCGCGTTCGAGTTCTTCGGACCGGCGTTGATCGCGATGATGCACAGGTTGTGCTTGCCCGCGGAGATGCCGGACTTCTCGAGTCGGTAGCCGTGCTGGTCACCGTACCCGGGCTTCGCGCTGTTCAGGCCCGACTTGAGCTGGTCCGCCGCGATGTTGGCGACCCCCTTGCCGTCGAGGTAGAAGTGCACGCGGATCGTCCCGGTCGTGTCCGGGTCGATCGCCCACCCGCGGGCGAGGAAGCTGCCCGGCGCCTTGGACGCGACCTCGTCGACCGCGAGCCAGGGGTAGCCGGTCGGCTGCTTCACCGACGTCGTGGCGACCTGCGTCCAGCTGCCGCTCGACAGGTCCTTCGCGTAGACGCGCACGGTCTGGGTGCCGCCCGGGAAGCCCTTCAGCGACCCCGAGTACCCGTGGTTGTCGCCGTAGCCCGGCTTCGCCGCGTTGAGACCGGCCTTCTTCTGGTTGGCCGACAGGGTGCCGAGCGTCTTGTTGCCGGCGCGGACCTGCACCTGGGTCGCCGACGTCGTGTCGCGGTCGATGGCCCACCCGCGGATGGTCAGCGTGCCGGCCACGGCCGAGGCCCCGTCGATGACACCGGTCGGGGTGCCACCCGAGATGCTGACGTCGCGGCACTCGAGGAGGGTGTTCGAACCGGGGCCGGTGTTGATCCCGAAGACGCAGACGTTGTGCTTGCCGGCGGTCAGGCCGGAGAGCGTCGCGGAGTACCCGTGGGCGGTGTTGTTCGAGCCGAGGCGCGCGGCCAGGTCCGTCCGGTTCGCGTTCGCCATGACCGACGCCTTGCCGACGCCGTCGACGTAGAACTGCGCCTTGATGGCTGCGGTGGTGTCCGGGTCGGCCGTCCACCCGCGGACCGTCACCTGACGGAAGCCCGGGGTGAGCGAGTCGAGGCTGCCGATCGGCGACGACCCACCGGTCGGCGAGCCGAACCAGTCGGTGTACATGCGCCAGAAGTTGCGGTTGCCGTAGGCCGAGCAGCTGTCACCCGTGCCGTAGAGGTTCGCCATGGCGGCCGCGTTGGGGACGTACGGCGTGTAGATGTACAGCCCGGCGGTCGCCTGGTTCTTGATGTAGACGGTCTTCGTGCCGCACTTCGCGTTCGGGTTGTAGAGGATCGCGTTGTTCCGGCCGGCCTGGTAGGCCCACGACGTCGGGGACGCCTGGTAGCGCTTGAACTGCAGCGCGGCGGCGTAGACCTGCTGGGCGAACCCGCGGTAGGCCGGGTCGCACGGCGCGGTGTCCGGGCAGGCGAACCCGGTGGCGTGCTGGTACATGTAGTTCGTCGGAGCGTTCGTCGCGACGATGGCCTGCTCCTTCTGCAGCAGGACGAGGAGCACCTTCTGGCTCACGCCGCAGGCCGATCCGACCTGCGCGATGATCGTCGCGGCGGACTTGTTGCCGCCGGCGATGGCGGAGCACCGACCGGACACCGCACGGATCGCGCTGACGTTCTGCGTGAAGTTCTTCAGGCAGGCGGGGCCGCCGGACTGCTGCCGGCAGTTCGGCGCGACGCTGTTGAGGAACGACTGCACGCTCGAACCGCTCATCGCGGACCCGTTGTAGAAGTTCGCGTCGCTGATGATGTTGCCCGGGTCGAAGCCCGCCGCGGTCGCGGCCGACGCCGACTCGGTGGTCGTCGCCTCGGACACGAGGGTGCCGAAGGTCAGGCCGCTCACGGCGATCGCGAGCGCGGCGACCATGCCGAGCGTCGATCGCAGGGGACGACGACGGCCGCTGCTGGTCTGGATGGATCGCATCACGGCACCTCCGCCGTCATCGGGTCGGACGTGGTCGACTTCGACCCGACCGAGTACTTCAGGGTGACCGACCAGGTACCGGTCGACACCTGGCTGGCGGGGAAGGACACCTGGGCGCAGTTGACCGACGAGGCGCTCGTCTGGGCCGTGCTGGTGAGGGTGCGGGAGACGCCGCTCCGCGTCGCGGTGAACGTGCAGGTGCCGGACGCATCGGTGGTGCCGGAGACGAGGCCGCCCGCCTGGAGCGTCCGCGAACCGCCGTCCCAGGCGGCGAAGGTGACCAGCGCGGTGGCCGGGTACTCCGACGGCGCCGTGTCCGGCTGGTTCGTCTCGCCGCTGCCGGGGAAGGCGGTGGGGACGTCGCCGGCGTCGTCGGTGTCGCCCGAGCCGGTGCCGGAGTCGTCGTCGGTGCCCTGGGTGGGGGCTGCCGACGCCGTCTCCGTCGCGGTGGGCGACGGGGTGGTCGAGGGGGTCGCGGACGCACTGCGCGTGGGCGAGGGTGCGGGGTCGTCACCACCGGCGGAACACCCCGCCGCGAGGAGACTGAGAGCACCGACCGCCGCGAGCGCAGCGATCGGCCGTGGAACGTGCTGCATGCTGACGGGCCGTCCTGTGGGAGTTGACAAGGGTCCGGGTTGCGACAACGGTAACCCCAAAGTGAAGGTTGAGGGTTGAATCCGCGGACATTCCCCCCCACTCGGGGTGCACGACGGCTGTCGTGCAGCGTTCCACGGACTCCCGGTCCGCCCAGGCAGTCGGGGAGGCCCGTGAGTATGCTGTTCCGGTCCCTCCCCCACGAACGAAGAGACGCATGGTCGATCAAGCCCGCATGGCGGCGCTCGCGCAGGAACCCCTCGTCGTCGTCGGCGCTCCGACGAGCGCGATCCGAGGAACCTGGCGCGAGCTGCGCGACGTCTTCCGGCAGCGCGAGATGCTCGGGATGCTCATCCGCCGCGACCTCAAGGCGCGGTACAAGGACTCGGCGCTCGGGTTCGTGTGGACGCTGGTGCGTCCGCTGACCCAGCTCCTCATCTACTACTTCGTGATCGGCAAGGTGCTCGGCGCCGCCCACGGCATCGACAACTTCGCCATCTACGTCTTCACCGGGCTGAGCGCCTACACGCTGTTCAGCGAGATCGTGGCGGGGTCGACCAGCTCGATCGTCGGCAACAGCGGGTTGATCAAGAAGGTCTACGTCCCGCGCGAGGTCTTCCCGCTCGCGAGCGTCGGCGCCGCCCTGGTGAACTTCGCCATCCAGTTCGCGATCCTGCTGGTCTTCACCGTCGTGCTCGGGGCGTTCCCCTGGCACGGGGGCCTGGTGTACCTCATCCCCTCGCTGCTGGTGATCCTGGTCTACGGCGCGGCGATCGGACTCGTGCTCAGCGCGCTCAACGTGTACCTGCGGGACGTGCAGTTCGTCATCGACGTCGGTCTGATGGTCCTGCTCTGGGCTTCGCCGATCGTGTACTCGTACTCGATGGTGCTCGCGAACCTCAAGGTGGGCTGGCTCCTGACCGTGTACACGAACAACCCGCTGACCCTGTCCGTCCTCGGCCTGCAGAACGCGATCTGGATCCACGACCCGACGAAGGTGGTCTACCCCGACCACCTCATGCTGCGGCTCGGCATCGCCTTCGTCATCGGCCTGTTCTGCCTGCTCGGGGCGCAGCGTGTGTTCTCCCGCCTGCAGGGCAACTTCGCGCAGGAGCTCTAGACCATGGCCATCAGCACCCCCGTCGCACCGACGACGTCCGGACCCGTCGCGGACCGTCCCGACGTCATCGTCATCGACCACGTCCGCAAGCGGTTCGTCGTCCGCAAGGACAACACCATCCGCGAGCGGATCGTCACCCTCGGCCGCGCCGGACGCAAGCACCGGCAGGACTTCTGGGCACTCGACGACGTCTCCGTGTCGATCCAGGCCGGCACCACCGTCGGGCTCATCGGCCAGAACGGCTCCGGCAAGTCGACGCTGCTCAAGGCGATCGGCGGCATCATCCAGCCGACGTCCGGCACCGTGTCCCGCCGTGGGCGCCTCGCCGCGCTGCTCGAGCTCGGCGCCGGCTTCCACCCGGACCTGTCCGGCCGCGAGAACGTCTTCCTCAACGCGAGCCTGCTCGGCCTCAGCCGCAAGGAGACCGAGGAGCGGTTCGACGACATCCTCGCGTTCTCCGGCATCGGCGACTTCATCGACACCCAGGTGAAGTTCTACTCGTCCGGCATGTACGTGCGGCTCGCCTTCGCGGTGGCCGTGCACACCGACCCCGACGTGCTGCTCGTCGACGAGGTCCTCGCCGTCGGCGACGAGGCGTTCCAGCGGAAGTGCCTCGACCGCATCCGCTCCTTCCAGGAGCAGGGGAAGACGATCATCATCGTCACGCACTCCCTCAGCCAGGTGCAGGAGATGTGCGACCGCGTGGTCCTCCTGAACAAGGGCAAGGTCCTGCACGACGGCGACGCCGTCCAGGCCGTCAGCAAGTTCCGCGACGTGCTCGAGGAGCGCCGCTCCGGCGAGCTCAGCGCCGACGTGGCGGTCGGCCGCGGCACCGTGCTCGGCGCGACCGTGCACGCCGAGGGCAAGCAGCACCGCGATCGCGTCGTGCCCGGCGACGACCTCATCGTCGACATGGAGTTCGAGCACCTGGACCGCGTCGAGGACTGGGAGGCGGCGGTGCAGATCAACAACACCGCCGGCCAGGTCGTGTACGGCACGACGACCGGGATCATGGGCATCCACCTCGATCCCCTGCACGGTCGCCGCAAGCTCCGACTCCGCATCGCGGACACGAACTTCGGGACCGGCAAGTACTTCATCAACGTGTCGATGATGGACTCCGCGGGCCGGCACCTCCACGACCTGCCCGAGTGTGACTCGTTCGAGGTGCCCTCGTTCGGCGACGCCGTCGGCAGCGTCTACGCGAAGCCCTCGATCGAGGAGCTCGACTGACCCCGACCGGCGACGCCACCCGCACCGCGGTCGTCGTCGTCAACTGGAACAACGCCGACCTCACGACGCGTGCGGTGCGCGCCGTCCTCGCCGACGGCGCGGCCGACCAGGTGGTCATCGTCGACAACGGCTCCACCGACGACTCGGTCGCCGTCCTCCGCCGCGTCCTGCCGGAGGCGACCGTCCTCGCGCTCGCGACGAACGGCGGGTTCGCCGTCGGCGCGAACGCCGGCATCCGGCACACCGACGCCGAGGTCGTGGTGCTCCTCAACAACGACGCCGAACCCGCTCCGGGGTTCGTCGCGGCCCTCCGTGACCACCTGGTCGCCGCCCCTGCGGCCGTCGCGGCGGTCACGGGACGCATCGTCCTCGCCGGACGCTGGTCGCGCCTCCCGGTCGGTACCGGGCCCGCCGCCGACCAGCGTGCGTTGCGCGACCACGACGGCCGGCTCTGGGTGCCGTCCCCGGACGGCGAGGTCCGGCTCAACTCCACCGGGGTCCGCGTCGACCGTGACGGCAACGGCACCGACCGCGACTGGTTCGCGCCGGCGGACCGCGTGGCCGACACCGCCGTGTTCGGCTTCTCCGGCGGCGCGGCCGCACTGCGCCGGACCGCCCTCGACGACGTCGGCCTGCTCGACGAGTCCCTCTTCATGTACTACGAGGACACCGAACTCGCCTGGCGCCTCCGGCGGCGCGGGTGGCGGGTCGAGTACGCCGCGGACGCCGTCGTCGTCCACGACCACTCCGCCTCGTCCGGCGTGCAGAGCGACCTGTTCGTCTTCCGGAACGCCCGCAACCGCCTCGTCGTCGCCCTGTGGCACGCACCGTGGCCGACGGTGGCCCGCGCCGCGGTCCGCACCCTCGGCCGCGGCCTCCGCGGGCTCGTCCGCGGACCGGTCCGACGGGAGGCGCGGCTCGTCCTGGCAGCACTGGCCGACGTGCTCGGGCACCTCCCCGCGCACCTCGCGCACCGCGTCCGCCAGCAGCGGGTCGCGTCCGTCCCGCGCGGAGCGGTGGACCCGAGCGCATGAACGGGTCGGGCTATCCTGGTCACTCCCCCGCCGCCGGTCCCGACCGCGGCGCCCCCGCCCAGAAGGGACCCCGCGTGCCGCAGCTCACCGTCCTCGTCGACGGGACCGCGGTACCGCAGGACCTCGGCGGCGTGGGCCGCTACCTCGAGGGGGTCGTCTCGCACCTCACCGCGTCCGAGCTCGACGTCCACCTCGTGGTCCGCCCCGGCCACGCGGCGCACTTCCGCGCCGTCGCGCCGCACGTGACGCTGCACACCGCGCCGTCGTGGACCGACCGGGTGCCGCTGCGTCTGGTGTGGGAGCAGACGGGCCTGCCGGCGCTCGGCCGCCGCCTGGGGGCGACCGTGCTGCACTCGCCCCACTACACGTTCCCGCTGCTCTGGCGCCGCGGCTCGGTCGTCACGCTGCACGACGCCACCTTCTTCTCGAACCCGGAGTGGCACTCGCGCCTCAAGCGCACGTTCTTCACCTGGTGGAGTCGGCGTTCCCTCCGCACCCGTCCGGTGGTGGTCGTGCCGAGCGCCGCGACGGCGACCGAGGCCGCGCGGGTCGTCACCGGCATCCGCGCGGACGTCCGGGTCGCCCCGCTCGGGGTCGACCGCGCCCGGTTCCACGAGCCGACCACGGCCGAGGTCGAGGACGCCCGCATCGCCGCGGGCCTGCCCGACGGCGCGCGGTGGATCGCGTTCCTCGGCACGATCGAACCCCGCAAGAACGTCACGGCCCTGCTCGACGCGTACGCCGCCGTCCGGGGCGCACGTGACGCGACCGGCTCGTCGACGCCGTGGCTCGTGCTCTCCGGAGCACGTGGCTGGGACCACGCCGCCGTCGAGCGGTTGGACGCCCTGCAGGACGCCGACCACGTGGTCGAGGCCGGGTACCTGCCGCTCGAGGACCTCTCCGGCTTCCTCGGCGGCGCGGAGTTCGTCGTCTACCCGTCGCTCGGCGAGGGCTTCGGCCTGCCCGTGGTCGAGGCGATGGCGACCGGCGCGTGCGTGCTCACCACCCGGCGTCTGTCGCTCCCCGAGGTCGGTGGCGACGCCGCGGTCTACTCGGAGCCCGCAGCCGGGGACCTCGCCGCCGCGATGGCGGAGCTCCTCGACGACCCCGCCCTCGTCACGGCGCACCGGGCCCCTGCGCTCGAGCGTGCCGACGGGTTCACGTGGGACGCGACCGCCGCGGTGCACGTCGCCGCGTACGAGTCGGTCGCCGGGAGCGCACGGTGATCCGGGTCGCCGTGCTCACGGTCACCTACAACACGGGTGACACGATCCGGCCGTTCCTCGCGAGCACCGAGGCTGCGTCGGCGTCGCCCGTCGCCGTGGTGATCGCCGACAACGGCTCGGCCGACCTCGACGCGCTCCGGGCGATCGGCGAGTCCTACGGTGCCGTCGTGGTGTCCTCCGGTGGCAACCGTGGCTACGGCGGCGGCATCGACGCAGCCCTCGCCGCGCTCGACGACGTCCTGCCCGACGTCCGACCCGAGTTCCTGCTCGTCACCAACCCGGACGTCGTCCTCGCGCCGGGGTCGATCGACGAACTCGTGGCCGCGGCGGACCGGCTGCCGGGCGGCGGGTCGTTCGGCCCGCGGATCCTCGACGAGCAGGGCGAGACCTACCCGTCCGCGCGACGGCTCCCCTCGCTCCGCACGGGCCTCGGCCACGCGGCGTTCTCGCGCTTCTGGCCCGCGAACCCGTGGAGCCAGCGGTACTGGTCCACGACACAGGTCGTCGAGCGCGAGGCCGGGTGGCTCTCCGGCGCGTGCTTCCTCATCCGGACCGACCTGTTCCGGCAGCTCGAGGGCTTCGACGAGTCGTACTTCATGTACTTCGAGGACGTCGACCTCGGGCAGCGCGTCGGGCTCGCCGGGCGCACGAACGTGTACGTGCCGACCGCCGTGGTCACGCACACCGGGGCGCACTCGACGTCGTCGAACCGGCGGCGGATGGAGATCGAGCACCACCGGAGCGCGTACCGGTTCCTGTCACGCAAGTACCGGGCGTGGTGGCTGTCGCCGCTCCGGCTCGTCCTGCGCGTCGGCTTGGCGGTCCGCGCGCGCTGGGTCACCCGCAGGTAGCCCGCGGTCTCAGGCCCGGAGGCGGGCGCGTCCGGCACGCGCGGCGTCGAGCAGCACGCGGGCTCGGGCATCGAAGGAGTGCTCGGCGGCGACGCGGGCAGCGATCGCCGTGCGCTCCGCCGCCGTCGGCCAGGAGCGTGCCGGGTCGAGCAGAGCGGCGAGGTCGTCGCGCGACCGTGCCACCGCGAGCGTCGGGACGTCGAGCACGTCCTCGAGTCCGTCGACGGGGTCGGTGACGACGACGCCCCCGGACGCGAGCACGTCGAACACCCGGTTCGACACGAAGCCCCCCGACGCCATGTCCGGCCAGTGGTCGTTGAGCACGACCCGGGCGGACGCGTAGGACGCGGCGACGTCGGCGCGGCTCAGGGACTCCGCGCCCCGCAGGCCCTCGGGGACGAGGTCCCGCCACCCCGGACCGTGCACGCGCAGGTCGGCGCCCAGGGCGACCGCGTCCGTGACGACCGGCCGTGCCGTCCCCCGCGTCGAACCGACGAACACCACGCGGCCGGCATCGGGACCCTGCGGGGTCGACGGGTGGAACACGGCCGGGTCCGTCGCCTGCAGCAGGGTCCGGACCGGCACCTCGGAGCGCGTGCTCGCCGCCGCGGCCCAGACCGGTCCGGCCGCGAAGGCCGCGTCGAACGACCGGAGTTCGGTGTCGGCCACGTCGTCCGGGTGGCTGATCACCCAGAGCAGGTTGACCGAGGCCGGGTTCGGCGGCACCCGGTCGAGGCCGCGCACCACGAGCGTCACGTCGTCGGAGCCGTCGTCGTCCCGGACGTGGGCGTCGCGCCGGTCCACCCGGACCCGCTGTCCGAGCCGCTCGAGGGCGCCGGCCAGCTCGGCCGCGAAGTGCACGTCGCCCCAGCCGTCACCCTCCGGGCCGGCGGGGGCCGCGATCTTGACCGCCCACGACAGCTCGCCGTCGTCCACGGCGCGGCTCCGGGACGCCGGCGCCACCGGACGCGCACCCCACGGGGGCAGCGGCAGGCCGGCGACGACCGCCGCGGGGCCGTCGCTCGGCCGGTCGGCGGCCCGGCCGCGCCAGGCCGCGAACGCGTCGACGACGGCGGCGTCCACGGTGCGGCCCGCCTCCGCCGACCGTCCGAGCGCCCACACGGGTGTCACGTCGCCGCCGGCGCGGTCCGCGACGGCACGGCTCCAAGCCGACAGCGTCATCCGTTCGTCCGGGAGGCACGGCGCCGGCACCAGCGCACGTCCGGGCAGTGCGAGCGCGGGCTGGTCCGCGGCGAACACGGCCGGTCCGGGACCCGTCGCGCGGGCAGCGAGGACGACTGCCCGGAGGCCGTCGGGACCGGGCACGACGGAGGCCGCGTCGTCGGTCCAGGGCATCGCACCGGGTCGCAGGAGCCGCGCACCGTGCCGCGCCGCACCGTCGGGGAGCCAGACGCGCGCCTGGGCGACGCCGCGGCCCCCGGACTCGGCGAGGACCTGCAGGTCCTGCTCGGTCACGCCCACGGTGGAGTCGACGACGACCACGACGGCACGGACGCCACCCGCGAGCGCGGCGTTGACCGCGGACCCGATGCCGTCCACCGGCTCCTGCAGCACCCACGGCACACCGGTCGGCACCGGGCCGAGCGGGGACGCGTCGGCGACGTACGCGACGGCCCGGACGTCCGCCTCCGGGCCGAACGCGGTCCGGGCCGCGACCACCATCGGCGGCAGGCGGTCGTGTCGGTCGGAGCGGCTGACCAGGACCACGGTGACGCCCGTCGAACGGACCGGCAGCTCGCCGTCCCAGCCGGCCACGCGCGGGATGCCGACGGTCGTCACGGACGCTGGTGGCGCCTCCTGGTCGGTGCCGGCACCGGCCGTGTCGTCACGGCGACGGTGCCGGCGGAAGAGACCCACGGACGGTTCAGGCCTCGAGCAGGCGCTGCAGGTAGACGCCGTACCCGCCCTTGACGAGCGGTGCGGCGAGGTCGGCGAGCTGCGCGTCGTCGATCCACCCGTTGCGCCAGGCGATCTCCTCGATGCAGCCGATCTTGAAGCCCTGTCGGTCCTCGATGACCTTGACGTACTCGGACGCCTGCATCATCGACTCGAACGTGCCGGTGTCGAGCCAGGCCGTGCCGCGGTCGAGGACCTGGACGCCGAGCTCCCCGGCCTCGAGGTAGCGCTCGTTGACGGTCGAGATCTCGAGCTCGCCGCGGGCGCTCGGCTCGATCGTCTTGGCGATCTCGATGACCTTGTTGTCGTAGAAGTACAGGCCGGGCACGGCGTAGTTCGACTTCGGCTCGGCGGGCTTCTCCTCGATGGAGACCGCGGTGAACGCGTCGTCGAACTCGACGACGCCGTACGCCTTCGGGTCCGCCACGTGGTACGCGAAGATCGTCGCGCCGTCGACCTCGGTGTTCTTCCGGAGGTTCGTGCCGAGGCCGGTGCCGTGGAAGATGTTGTCCCCGAGGACGAGCGCGACGCTGTCGTCGCCGATGAAGTCCTCGCCGATGACGAACGCCTGCGCGAGGCCGTCCGGGCTGGGCTGCACCGCGTACTGGATGTCCATGCCGAGGGCCGAGCCGTCGCCGAGCAGGGCGCGGAACTGGTCGTTGTACTCCGGCGTCGTGATGACGAGGACCTCGCGGATGCCGGCCATCATGAGGGTCGACAGCGGGTAGTAGACCATCGGCTTGTCGTAGATCGGCATGAGCTGCTTGCTGATGCCCTTGGTGATCGGCCAGAGGCGCGTGCCGGAACCGCCGGCGAGGATGATGCCCTTCATCGGGTCGCTCCCTTACTTCTTCGTCCGGAGGGACTCGGTGTACGCCACCGCTTCCTCGTAGGTCGGCAGCAGGCCCTGCTCGGCAGCCTGCTCGAGCGTCGGCGCCGTGGTGTCCTTCTCGGAGAGCACCGGCTCGCCGAGGCCCTCGGGCAGGGTCAGCCCGACGGTGGGGTCGAGGATGGTGATCCCCTTCTCCCGCTGGGGGTCGTAGTGGGCGCTGACCAGGTAGTTGACGGTCGACCGGTCCTCGAGCGCGACGATCGCGTGGCCGAGGCCCTCGGACAGGTAGACGGCCTTGCGGTCGACGTCGTCGATGCGGACGGAGTCCCACTGGCCGAACGTCGGCGACCCGACGCGGATGTCGACGATGTAGTCGATGAAGGCGCCGCGGACCGCGGTCACGTACTTCGCCTGGCTCGGCGCCACGAGGGCGTAGTGGATGCCCCGGGCGACACCGGCCGAGGAGACCGACATGTTCACCTGGCGGAGGTCGAGCGGGTGGCCCACCGTCTCCTCGAGCACGTCGGCCCGGTACGCCTCGAGGAACGCTCCTCGTGCGTCGCCGTGCTGGACGGGCGTGAACTCCCACGCGCCGGGGATCTTCAGTTCGCGGATCTGCACCGGAGCAGCCTAGCAAGCACCCTGGTACACCACGCTTCGGGGGGAACACGGTCGCGGCGGCGGCTCCGCGACACCCCGGTCACGTAGGCTGTCCTGGTTTCGAGCACGTGCCGACTCCCTGAAACGAGACACCGCGACCCGTGAAGCTATTCGTCCAGATCCCCTGCCTCAACGAGGAGAACACCCTCGCCAGCGTGATCGACTCGATCCCCCGCCAGATCGACGGCATCGACGAGATCGAGATCCTGGTGGTCAACGACGGCAGCACCGACCGCACCGTCGAGGTCGCCAAGGAGCACGGTGTGGAGCACTTCGTGCACCACACCACGAACATGGGCCTGGCGCGGTCCTTCCGGGACGGCGTGGACTACGCGCTGCTGCACGGCGCCGACATCGTCGTGAACACGGACGGTGACAACCAGTACCCGCAGGCGCAGATCGCCGAGCTCGTGCAGCCGATCCTCCGCAAGGAGGCGGAGATCGTCATCGGCGACCGGCAGACGCGCACCATCGAGCACTTCTCCGGCTTCAAGAAGCTCATGCAGCGCTTCGGCTCGTGGGTCGCGTCCCGCGCCGCCGGGCTCGACCTCCCCGACGCCGCGAGCGGGTTCCGTGCCTACTCCAAGTACTCCCTCATCCGGCTGAACATCGTCACACGCTTCAGCTACTGCATGGAGACGATCGTGCAGGCCGGCTACAAGCGCCTCGCGATCGCGTCGATCCCGATCACGACGAACCCGAAGACCCGCGAGTCCCGGCTGTTCAAGAACATCTGGCAGCACATGTTCCAGTCCGGGTCGGCGATCGCCCGCGTCTACCTCATGTACCGCCCGATGGCGCTGTTCCTCTGGGTCGCGGCCGTCCTCGGCGTGCTCGGACTCTGGCCGCTCGTCCGCTACCTCGTGCTGCTGGCGATGCAGACCGGCGGCAACCACCTGCAGTCGATCATCCTCGGCGTCGTCCTGCTCATCACCGCGGTGCTGGCGATCGTGATCGGCGTCGTCGCGGACCTCACCCGTCTGAACCGGACCCTCGCCGAGGAACAGCTCGACCTGCAGAAGCTGCAGCGGTATGGCGACTGAGCGCGACGGGTCCGTGCTCGACCGGCGGACCCGCGTCGCGCTCTGGCTGCGCCGTCCGGGCAGCTGGGTGGAGGTCGCCGCCTGGGCGGGACTCGCCGCGTTCGTCGTCTGGACCCTCGGCCCCGCGCTCATTGGCCACGGCACGTTCCTCAACACGGGCCTCCTCAGCCGCTACACGCCGTGGGGTGAGACGTTCCGCACGCTGAGCAGCTCGACGAACATCTTCACCAGCGACACGATCGACACGGTCGCCCCGCAGACCTCGCTGCTCACGCGCCTCGCGCACGAGGGGGTCTTCGCAGCGTGGAACCCCTACGTCGCCGGCGGCGCCGAACTCGGGGGCATCCCGGACTCCGGTGCCTGGTCGCCGCTCTCGCTGCCCTGGTGGATCCTCCCGCTCGCGTACGCGCCGGGCGCGGTGAAGCTGCTCGAGATCGTCGCCGTCACCGTCGGCATGTCGCTCCTCCTCCGCCGGTGGGGCGTCCCGCGCGCCGGCTGGCCCATCGCGGCCCTCGTCTACTCGTCCTCCGGCTTCATGGTCGCCTGGTCCAACTGGCCGCAGACCCGCGTGGCGGCGTTCATCCCGCTGCTGTTCTGGGCGATCGACCGCGCCGCCGTCGAGCTCCGCGCACGGGACGTCATCGCCGTCGGCGTCCCGCTCGCGTCGATGCTCCTCGGCGGGTTCCCGGCGATCGTCGGGTACGCGCTGTTCATCGGCGGCCTGTTCTTCCTGGTGCGGACGATCGTGGCGCACCGGCGGTGGCTGCCGGTCGTGTGGAGCGGCGTCATCGCCGTGGGCGGGATCGTCTTCGGGCTGCTCCTGTCCGCCTGGCAACTCGTCCCCTTCGCCGTCAACGCCAGCAACCTCGTGGACTTCAGCGGACGCGGGCAGAGCGGCCCGAACGGCCTCGGCACGCCGCCGCTCGTCAGCGCGTGGGTGCCGGACATCGCGTTCGTCCAGAGCACCGGTCCGGCGTGGGGCGTCCGCAACCCCGTCGAGGAGTACTCCTACCTCGGGATCGCGGCGGTCGTCCTCATCGCGGTGGCCGTCCTCGTCAGGCCGACGGTCCGGCCCGGGACCGCCCGCACCCGCGGGGTCGTCGCCGTCGTCGCGTCGATGCTCGCGCTCGCCGTCGTCATCGTCTACCTGGGCGGCCCGGTGCTCTCCGCCGTCCGCGAGCTGCCGGTCTTCGACACGAACCCGATCGGTCGCGCCCGCGTCGTGGTCCTCTTCCTCGCCGCCGCGATGGCGGGCGTCGGCTTCGGCCGGCTCGTCGAGCCCGAGAACCTCCGCGACGAGTTCGCCCGGTTCCGCGCCGCCGGCCCGCTCCGACGCACCGGGCGGGTCCTCGCGATCGCCGTGGTGCTGTTCGTCGCCGTCGGTGTCGGGCTGCAGACGCTGCTCGCGATCCCACCGATCACCGAGCAGTACGTCCACCGCACGAAGCTCGAGATCCTCCTCGTGGGCGTCCTCGGCATCGTCACGGTGCTGCTCGTCGTGGTCGTCTGGGTGTTCCGGTCGCGGATCCTGTCCGCGGTCGCCTCGGTCGGCGTCGTCGCCCTGGTCGCGGCGCCGGCGATCGTGGTGACGCTCCCCTGGTGGCCGACCGCGTCGACCTCGACCTTCTACCCGACGACGCCGGCGATCGACTACCTGAAGGCGCACGTGTCCGACCAGGACCGCTACGCGACCACCGGCAGTGCCATGCTCCCCGGCTCGTCCTCGTACTGGCAGATCCGCGAGACGACCGGTCACGCGTTCCAGACGAGCGAGTGGAAGGACCTCATGCGGTCCGTCGACCCGGACACGTACCCGACGGCCACCTACCTGTCGTTCGAACCGAACCTCATGCCGTCGCTCGCCACCTCGGGGATCCTCGACCGGCTCAGCACCCGGTACCTCGTCGCCGACCCGTCCGCCCCGCTCGCCGGCACGGCCGAGCCCGGTGCCGCGCGGACGACCTGGACCGACCTGACCGCGTCGCACCCGTCGGTCGACTCGGCCAGCCAGACCGGCCCCGTGAACGGCATCACGTTCACCGGTCCTCCCGCGCAGACCACCTCGGCCGAGGGCATGACGCTCCGGGTCGACGTGGTCGCCGACGGCTCGGGCGCGACCCTGGCATCGACGTCGAGCTGGGTGCCGGGACTCGGCGGCCCGCGGAACGTCGCGCTCCAGGGCTCGACCATCCCCGAGTCGACGTCGTGGCACGTCCGCATCAGCGTCACCGGGCAGGACAAGCTCGTGCCGATCGGCACCGACGACGCCGGCCACGCGGTGATGAGCGTCACACGGCCCGTCCCGGGCGACGGGGTCTCGGTCGTCCACACGGGCGACGCGACGATCTACGAGCGCGGCGACGCCCTGCCCCGCGTGCGCTGGGCGTCCGACCAGGTCGTCGAACGGACCGACGCCGCGCGCGTCCGCACGCTCGCGGAGCAGTCGCTGCCCGACTCGACGGTCGTGCTCAGTGCGCCGTCGCGCCACACCGCCGACCCGGACGGCACCGCCCGCATCACCCTCCGCGGCGGCGACGTGAACGAGACCGTCGCCTCGGTCGACGCCACAGCGGGTGGCTGGGTGGTCGTCGCCGACTCGCTCCAGCGTCCCGGTTGGACGGCGACCGTCGACGGCCGCTCGACCGACCTCGTCGCGGCGGACGACGCCGGCGCCGCGGTGTGGGTGCCCGCCGGCGAGCACACGGTGGCGCTCCACTACGCGGTGCCGGGAGCCCGGACCGGCTTCCTGCTGACCGGTGCGTCGGTCGTGCTCGCGGTGCTCACCTGCGTCGCCGTCACCGTCCTCGTCCGTCGGCGCCGGAAGCGTCGGCACGGCCGGACCGAGCGGCCCGCCCCGGCGACCCCGCTGGCCTGACACCCTAGAATCGTCAATCGATCCACCGTCCGACTCGCGAAAAGGAACCAGACAGCGTGAAGATCCTCGTCACCGGCGGAGCCGGCTTCATCGGCTCGAACTTCGTCCGACGCACCCTGCAGGACGCGTACCCCGGGCTCGAGGGCGCCGAGGTCGTGGTCTACGACGCGCTGACGTACTCGGGCAACCTCGAGAACCTCGCGCCGGTGGCGGACTCCCCCCGCTACACGTTCGTGCAGGGCGACATCCGCGACGCCGAGAAGCTCGACGAGGTCATCCCCGGCATCGACGCGATCGTGCACTTCGCCGCCGAGTCGCACGTCGACCGGTCGGTCCGCGACTCCGGCATCTTCGTCGAGACCAACGTCGTCGGCACCCAGCGTCTGCTCGACGCGGCGCTCCGCCACGGCACCGAGCGCTTCGTCCACGTCTCGACCGACGAGGTCTACGGCTCGATCAGCGAGGGCTCGTGGGACGAGGAGCGGCCGCTCGAGCCGAACTCGCCGTACTCGGCGTCGAAGGCCGGCAGCGACCTGCTCGCCCGCAGCTACCACCGCACGCACGGCCTGAACCTCTCGATCACGCGGTGCTCGAACAACTACGGGCCCTACCACTTCCCCGAGAAGGTCATCCCGCTCTTCGTCACGAACCTCATCGACGACCGGCACGTCCCGCTCTACGGCGAGGGCAACAACGTCCGCGACTGGCTGCACGTCGACGACCACACCCGTGGCATCGCCCTCGTGCTCACCAAGGGTCGCGCCGGCGAGATCTACAACATCGGTGGCGGCACCGAGCTGACGAACAAGGAGCTCACGCAGCTCCTCCTCGACGCCACCGGCAAGGACTGGTCGTACGTCGACCGCGTCGCCGACCGCCTCGGACACGACCTCCGCTACTCGGTCGACATCTCGAAGATCCAGGCCGAGCTCGGCTACGAGCCGCAGGTGCCGTTCGAGCAGGGCCTGGCCGACGTCGTGCAGTGGTACCGCGACAACCGCTCCTGGTGGGAGCCGCTGAAGGAGCGCGCCGCGCTCTCCTGAGCGGAACCGGACCGCCGTCCCCGCACGCCACCGACACGGAAGCGACACCATGACCCGGTACCTCATCACCGGCGCCGCCGGCATGCTCGGCCACGACCTGCAGCGCGCGCTCGCCGATCGTGACGTCACCGCACGGTCCCGCGCCGAGCTCGACATCACCGACCCGGCTGCGGTCGACGCCGCGGTCGCCGGCCACGACGTCGTCATCAACTCGGCGGCCTACACCAAGGTCGACGACGCCGAGACCGACGAGGCGACCGCCTCGGCGGTGAACGCCACCGGCCCGGCGCTCCTGGCCGAGGCGGCGGTCCGGCACGGCGCGAAGCTCGTGACGATCTCGACGGACTACGTGTTCGACGGCAACGGCACGGCGCCGTACCCGGAGGACGCGCCGACCGACCCGCTGAACGCCTACGGCCGGACGAAGGCGGACGGCGAGGCCCGCGTCCGCCGGATCGCCCCGGACTCGTCGTACGTCGTGCGGACGGCCTGGATCTACGGCGCGGACGGCCCGAACTTCGCCGCCACGATGCTCCGGCTGGCCGCGACCCACGACACGGTCAGCGTGGTCACCGACCAGGTGGGGCAGCCCACCTGGACCGGTGACCTCGCCCACCGCATCGTCGAGCTCCTCGACGCCGACGCCCCGGCCGGGATCTACCACGGCACGAACAGCGGCCAGGGCTCCTGGTACGACTTCACCCGTGCGATCTTCGCCGAGAACGGTCTGGACCCCGAGCGGGTCCTCCCGACCGACAGCGCGGCCTTCGTCCGGCCGGCACCCCGGCCGGCGTACAGCGTGCTCGGCCACGACGGCTGGTCGCGCGCGGGCCTGACGCCGATGCGCGACTGGCGCGAGGCGCTGCACGCCGCGACCGCCGCCGGGGTCTTCAGCGCGTGACGGACCCGTCCACGCTGGTGGTCGGCGCCGGGGGCTTCCTCGGCGGGGCCGTCCTCCGGTCCCTCGTCGCGTCCGGCGTCGACGCCGTCCCAGCCCGGGTGCCCTGGGACGACCAGGACGCCGCCGTCGCGGCCCTGGTCGCGGCGATCCGCTCGGTCCGGTCCGGCCCCGAGCCGTGGCGCGTCCTCTGGTGCGCCGGCACGGGGGTCGTCGCGACCGGCGCCGAAGTCTTCGACGAGGAACGGCGACTGGTCGCCCGCGTGCTCGACGAGACCCACGACGACCGATCGGGTCCGGGCACGGTGTTCTTCGCCTCGTCCGCCGGGGCGGTCTACGCCGGCAGCGACGATCCGCCGTTCGACGAGGACAGCGAGCCCGCCCCGCTCGCCCCCTACGGACACGCCAAGCTCGCCGCCGAGGCGCAGTTCCGCGACTGGGCGGGATCGACCGGTGCCCGGCTGGTGGTCGGCCGCATCTCGAACCTCTACGGTCCGGGAGCGAACCTCCGCAAGCCGCAGGGACTCGTCTC
Source organism: Curtobacterium sp. L1-20 (assembly GCF_048755855.1). Taxonomy (GTDB): domain Bacteria; phylum Actinomycetota; class Actinomycetes; order Actinomycetales; family Microbacteriaceae; genus Curtobacterium. The sequence continues at coordinate 2,955,113 of NZ_CP151473.1, forward strand.
GCAGCTCACCCTCGCGCACCTCGAGGGCCGGCCGTCGTCGATCTACGTCCCGATGTCGACCACGCGCGACTACCTCTACATCGACGACGCCGTGGACATGGTTCGGCAGACCCTCGACCTCGTCGAGCAGGACCCGACCGCGACGGCCGTGACGAAGGTCCTCGCCTCCGGACAACCGGCCACCATCGCGGACGTCATCGCCGCCGTCGAGGCGGCCCTCGGTGCCCGCCTGGACGTCCAGGAGGGCGCCGACCCGTCCGCGACCTTCCAGGGACTCGACCTGCGGATGCGGTCCGCCGTCCTGCCGCAGGTGGACGCGCGCGCCTTCGTGCCGTTCCCGCAGGGCGTGGCGGCGACGGTCGACGCGATCCGCGCACACCGCGCCGCCACGGGAACCGTCAGCCCCGAGCAGTAGGATCGCCGCATGCGTGATCGCCCCGCGGGCCGCATCGGGTCGCTGGACGGACTCCGTGGCGTGGCCGCCGCCGTCGTCCTCGTCCACCACGGACTCCTCGTGGTCCCGACGCTCTCGGACGGCAACAACGGCCTGCCGATCCCCGCGAACCGGGCCTGGCTCGTGGACACGCCCCTGCACCTCTTCTGGGCCGGCGGCGAAGCCGTCTTCGTCTTCTTCGTCCTGAGCGGGTTCGTGCTGACGCTGCCCGCGCTCCGCCGCGCCCAGGACTGGATCGCCTACTACCCCAGCCGACTCCTCCGGCTCTACGTGCCGGTGGTCGCGTCGATCGCCCTGGCGCTGGTGCTGTTCCTCCTGGTCCCGCGCACGCCCGAACCCGGCGCCTCCGGGTGGCTGCTCCGGCACGTCGAGACGATCACCCCGGCTGGCCTGATCGGCGACCTCACGCTGCTCTTCCCGACGCGGCTGAACAGTCCGCTGTGGTCCCTGACGTGGGAGGTCGCGTTCTCCCTCCTGCTGCCGCTGTTCGTCCTGGTCGCGAAGGCGACCCGGCGCATCTGGTGGGCCACGGCGATCGCCGCGCTGGTGCTGTCGGCACTCGGGCGGCAGTACCACGAGGACTGGCTCATGTACCTCCCGATGTTCTTGCTCGGTTCGGCCCTGGCCGCCGGGTGGGAACGGATCCCCGAGATCCGCCGCGGGACGGGCTGGGTGCTCGCGGGACTCGCCGTGCTCGGCATCACGTTCGAGTGGTGGCTCCCCCGCTCCCTCGTCGGCATCCACGTCCCGATCGTCGTGACGGCCTCGGCCGGGCTCATCGTGCTCCTGTGCGGCAAGTGGCTGCCCGCCGAACGGGTCATGCTCGGTCCGGTGCCGCGCGCGCTCGGCCGGTTGTCGTTCAGCCTGTACCTGGTGCACGAGCCGATCACGGTGTCCGTCGCCTACCTGCTGCCGACGTCCGTGCCGTGGCTCACCCCGATCGTCGCGATCCCGGTCGCGGTGGTCGTGGCCGGGCTCTTCGCCCGCCTCGTCGAGCTCCCGGCGCACCGCCTGGCCAAACGCGTCGCCCGGTCGATCACCACGCGGCGCGCGCGGGTCGGGGCGGAGCCGCCGACCAACGGCGCGGACGTCCGGATGTCGGATGACGACCGCCGAGCCGCCTGACCGCAGCCGCCTCGAGCGGACCGGCGGACGACCGCCCGTCGGCCGCCCCGTCGGTCTGGAGGCGCGTGGCGGCGCCGTACCGCGCCTCCAGACCGACGGGTGCTCGCGTCAGCGCGGACGCGCGTGATCGCGTCGGCGGGCGCAGACCGGCGGCTGCGCGTCGATGGATGCTCGCGTCAGCGGGCGCGTGCTGCCGACAGCAGGGTGCGGTACCGGTCGCCGACCGCGGCGACGGTGTGTGCCGCTGCCGTCTCCGCAGCGGCACGGCCGAGCCGCTCGGCGAGCGCCGGGTCGGCCAGCAGCCGGTCGACCGCCGCGGCGAGGGCGTCGGGGTCCCCGGGGCCGACGAGCAGGCCGTTCACGCCGTCCTCGACCACGTCGACGATCCCCGGCACGGCCGAGGCGACGATCGCGCAGCCCGCGGACATCGCCTCGAGGAGCGCGACCGGCAGCCCGTCGCGGTCACCGTTCGCGGCTGGCACGGACGGGTACAGCGCGATGGACGCCTTCGCGTACTCGGCCGCGAGCGCCTGCTTGTCGCGCGCGCCGAGGAAGGTCGCGCTCGAGCCCGCGCGGGCCTCGAGCGCGGGCCGGAGGGGTCCGTCCCCGACGACCGCGACCTCGGTCGGGCGTCCGGTCATCCGGTCGAGTGCGTCGAGGAGCACGACCGCTCCCTTCTTCTCGACCAGCCGGCCGACGAAGAGCACGCGACCGGGGACGCGGGTCTCCCGCTCGACCGCACGGGTGATGGGCTCGAGGTCGACGCCCATCGGCACGACGTGCACCTGCTCCGGACGGGCACCGAGCTTCCCGAGCTCCCGCGCCATGTCGGTGCTCATGCAGGTGACCGACGCGGCGCTGCGGACGACCGCGCGCTTGACCGCCTGGAGGACCGGGTTGCGCAGGGCGTACAGGTCGCCGCCGAGGGTCGTCACGACGCGCGGCAGGTCGCCGAGCACGAGCCGGCCGACGGCGCCCTGCGGGATGATCCAGTGCAGGAGCGCGACGTCCGGCCGGGAGCGCCGACGCTCACGCCGGAGGGCCGCCGCCATCGACACGAAGAAGCACGGCACCTGCAGCCACCGCGACCGCTTCGCCTTGAGGTTGTCGACGATGGCGCCGTCGGCGAGGTCGCGCCAGCGCGCCGGGAAGTAGCCGTAGCGCCGGACCTCCACGTCACCGATCCGCTGGTGGGCGCGGGCACCCTTCGTCATCGGGGCGACGACGACCACGCGGTACTCGTCCGACAGCGCGGTCGCCAGGTCGAGCACGAACCCCGGCGTCCCGTCACCGGCCTCGGCCGGGAAGGTCGACGCGGCGACGAGGAGGGTCGGACGACGGTCCGGATCGGGTCGCATCCAGCGCGCTCCCTTAGAGTTGTCGGTCGATGGACGCACAACAGCCTACGGGGTCGACCGCGGGGTCCCCGGACCCGCTCGACACCTCCGCCGACGCCGCCACGGGCGCCGTGCCGACCACCGGTCGGCGCGCTCGCGTGCTCACCGCGGTGAAGTGGGTGGCGGCCGTGGTGGCGGTCGCGTTCCTCGTCTGGAGCGTCGCGCGGCAGTGGGATGCCATCGCCCGCGACGTCACCCGGCTGGACGCGCCGACGGTCGTCGTCGGTGTCGTCGCCACCGTGGTCGCACTCGTCGCCAACATGCTGTCCTGGCGCGCGATGATGGCCGCGAGCGGGTACCGGGTCCGGGTCGCGGCGGCGTCGTCCATCTTCTTCGTCGGGCAGCTCGGCAAGTACATCCCCGGGGGCGTCTGGTCGATCGCCGCCCAGGCGGAGCTCGGCCGGGCCCACGGACTGCAGCGCACCGGGAGCGCCGTCGCGGCGCTCGCCTCGATGCTCGTGAGCATGGTCACAGCGGCACTGGTCGGCATCGTGGCCGTGCTGCTGTCCTCGTCGACCGGCTTCGCGACCTTCTGGTGGTTGATCCCCGTGATCGTCGTCGGGCTCGTGTGCCTCACCCCGCCCGTCCTCGGCCGGCTCATCGGGGTCGCCTTCCGGGTGCTCCGCCGACCACCGCAGGACACCACGCTGACCTGGTCCGGTACCGCGATGTCCCTCGTGTGGTCCCTCGTCATGTGGATCGCGTACGGCGTCCAGGCGTCCGCGGTCCTGCGGGCCTTCGGCGCGGACTCGCCCGCCCTCTTCCCGGTGGCGGTCGGGGCGTACGCGGTGGCGTGGCTGGTGGGCTTCGTGGTGGTCATCGCCCCCGCCGGCATCGGCCCGCGCGAGGGCGTCCTGGTCCTGCTCCTGGGCAGCGTGGCCGGCGGTTCCGCGCCGTTCGCCCTCGCCGTGATCAGCCGGGTCTTCATGACCGTCGGCGACGTCCTGCTCGCCGGGGTCGGCGCCGTCCTCGCCGCCCGACACCGTCGGACGACCCGTGCGGCGGCGGCCCGCGTGGGAGCCACGGTTCCTCCCCGTGCGGACTGATATGGTCGGCTTCCGACCGAGCCGTGCGCACGGGAGCACCACGAGGAGGCGCACCGCATGACAACACTCCACGTCGTCGTCGACCAGGTCGTCGCCCCGGTCCCGGGTGGCATCGGTCGCTACGCGGAGGAACTCACGCGGCACCTGATCGAGAACGCCCCGGCGGGTTGCGAGGTGGCCGGCATCGTGTCCGCCGTGGGCCGGGACCAGCTCGCCCACATCCGGACGCTGCTGCCCGGCCTCGCCGACCTCGACCGGCTCGCCCTCCCCCGCCGGGAACTCTCCCTCGCCTGGCAGTGCGGCCTCGTCGGCGGCGTCGGCAAGGGCATGGTGCACTCGCCGAGCGTCCTCGCACCCCTCGTCAAGCACGACCGGTTCAGCGACCCCGGCCGCCAGACGGTCCTCACCGTCCACGACACGGTGCCGTGGACGCACCCCGAGACCCTGACCGCGCGCGGGGTCCACTTCCACCGCGCGATGATCAAGCGCGCGTGGAAGCACGCCGACGCCGTCGTCGTGCCGACCCACGCGGTCGCCGGCGCCCTCAACCAGATCCACCGGTTCGACGACCGCCTCCGGGTGATCGGCGGCGCCCCGAGCGGACGGCTGCGACTGCCCGTGGACGCCGACCTCCGCGCCGAGCGGCTCGGGCTGCCGGACCGCTACGTCCTCGCCGTCGGGACGCTCGAGCCGCGCAAGGGGCTGCAGTACCTCATCGAGGCGATGGCGCACCCGGACGCCCCGGCCGACCTGCCGCTCGTGATCTCCGGTCCGGACGGCTGGGGGGACGTCGACGTGTACGGCGCCGCCGAACGCGCCGGTCTCGCCCGCGACCGCGTCAAGGTGCTCGGCCGCATCGACGACGCCGACCTCGCCGTGGCCTACGACCGCGCCACCGTGTTCGTGTTCCCCAGCCTGGCCGAGGGCTTCGGGCTGCCGGTCATCGAGGCGATGAGCTTCGGCACGCCGGTCATCCACTCCGACGACGAGGCGGTGCGCGAGGTCGCGTCCGACGCCGGCGTCACGGTCGCCCGCGACCCGCGGGAGTCCTACCCCGAGCGACTCGCCCAGGCCGTGTACCAGGTCGTCAACGACCCGCTGCTCGCCGGCCAGCTCGCCGTCGCGGGGCCGGACCGGGCGCGGATGTTCTCGTGGAAGGACTCGGCCACCGAGACCTGGCAGCTGCACGCCGACCTCTGAGTCGGACGTCAGCCAAACCGGGCGACTCCGCCGCCGGCCGCCGTCCGGGCGGACCGCTCAGAGCGAGTCGCGGAGCCGCTGCGCCTTCTCCTCGACGAGCTGCTCGAGTCCCTCGGCGTACTCCGCCAGCCGGCCCGCCACGCCGGCGTCGGCCGAGCCGATGATGCGCGCGGCGAGGAGCCCGGCGTTCGCGGCACCGTTGATGGCCATCGTGGCGACCGGGATGCCGGCGGGCATCTGCACGATCGAGAGCAGCGAGTCGAGACCGTCGAGCCGTGCGAGCTGCACCGGCACGCCGATGACCGGCAGCGTCGTCATGGACGCGACCATGCCGGGCAGGTGCGCCGCGCCACCGGCGCCGGCGATCACGACGCGGATGCCCCGGGCGGCCGCACCACGCGCGAAGCGGGTCATCTTGTCCGGGGTGCGGTGCGCCGAGACGACGTCGGCCTCGAACGGGATGCCGAGCTCGGTGAGCATGTCCGCCGCCGCGCGCATCGTCGGCCAGTCGGAGTCCGAGCCCATGATGATCGAGACGAGCGGCTGGGCGGTGTCGGCGGTGTCGGTCACGCGACGAGCCTATCCGAGCAGGACGGAGCGCCAGGTGTCCCCGTCGAGCCCGATGACGCGCTCCGTGCGCACCCACTCCGCCGCGTCCGGGTCCGCGGCTCCCGACGCCACGGCGGCGCGCACCGCGTCCCGCCACGCGGCCGTGTCGTCCGGCACCGCGATGACGCCGTGCTCGCGCGCCGCCCGGTAGGACGGTCGGTCCGACACGACCGCCGGGAGCCCGAGCGCGGTGTACTCGACGGCCTTCAGGTCGCTCTTCGCCCGGTTGAACTCCTCGTCGCGGAGCGGGGCCACACCGGCTCGCCACCGCTGCCGGTGGTCGACGAGCCAGCGGGCGAAGGCCGGGTAGTGGCCGTCCGGCACCTCGAGCCGGCGGTACCAGTCGGACCCGTCCGCGTCGTCGGTGACGCCGATGACCTCGAGCCGGATCGGCACCCCGTCCGCGTCGGTGAGGTCCGTGAAGACGTCGCGGAGGAGCGCGAGGTCCGCGCCGTGCGTGAGCGTGCCCATGTAGAGGACGCGGTGCTCGTCGGCGGGCCGGTCGTCGTCCGTCGCCGTCGCGCCGGGCGTCCAGATCGTCGGGTCGAGGGCGTTCGGGACCACGACGACCCGGCGGGCGACCGGGCGGACGACCCCGGCGAGTTCCTCGGTGCTCACCACCACGAGGTCGGCTCCGCGCACGAGGGCGTCGATCGAGGCGAGTCGGTCGGGGTCGTACTCGGCGCGGGCCAGTCGGTCCCGGCCGGACGCGGTGAAGAAGTCGTCGTCGACCTCGGCCGCGACGCGGATGCCGCGGGCCCGTGCGGCGGCGAGGAACGGGGCGACGAGGTCGCGCGGCAGGACGTCGCGCTGCACGAGGAGGGCGGCGTAGTCGGTCTCGTCGCGGCCGTCGACGAACGCCGCGGGGTCGACCTGCCGGACCACCGCGCCGCCGGTCCGGCCGAGGTGCTCGGTCCGCCGGACCACCCGGACGTGTGCGGAAGCGGGGTGGGCGCCGTCGGCACCCGCGACGACGTACCCGAGCACCGGCAGCGGGGCCGGCTCCGGGAGGGCTGCCGGGGTGCCGGTCACGACGCGGCGGAGCCGCCCTGCTGCTCGGCGGAGGAGGTGACGGGGCATGCTGCCATCCTCCCGCACCGGGAGCGGTGGCAGCGGACACGCACCGGGAGCGGTGGCAGCGCACACGCACCCGGGGGCGGCCTCAGCGGACACGCCCGCAGCGGCCTCAGCGGACGGAGACCGTCCGGCAGCCCATGGACGCGTTCCCGCCCGCGCCGATCCCGACCGCGGTCAGGCAGACGCTGCGGCGGCCGCTCGGCACCGCGACGGTCGCGGCGAGACCGTGGTTCCGACCGACGTGGTACACCCGGTCGACGTCCGGACGGAGTCCCGACGCGACGGCGGTCCCGACGCTCGCGGCGCCGACCGTCACCCGGACCGAGACGGGCTTCGTGAGGTCGTCGCGGTCGAACGCCCAGCCGCGGACGGTGACCCGGCGCACCGCGCCCGAGGCGACGGACTCGAAGTGCACCGTCGGTGCCACCGCCGGCGGCTTCGGCTTCGGCTTCGGCTTCGTGGTGGCCTTCGCCGTCGACTTCGCCGTCGGCGTCGCGGAAGGCCGGGGCGAGGTCGAGGCCGACGGCTTCGGCGTCGTCGCCGCCGTGGGTGCCGTCCCGAGCCGCGCGTTCGCGACCAACGCCTGCGCGAACGCCGACCACCACTTGCCGGCCGCCGGACCGCCGTTGCAGGTGCCGTCGCTCGCACCGGGGGTCTTCACCCACAGCAGCGCGTCCAGGCGGGTGCCGTCCGAGACCACGCGTGGCGTGGTGCCGAGCCCCGAGCCGGGGCCGTTGCACCAGGTCCCGCGCCAGCCCTGCCCGTTCCGCGAGGTGTCGATGACGTAGTGCGAACCGCCCGTCGCAGCCGACACCTTCTCGGCGTACACCTGCTCCTGGGCCGTCGGGTAGTAGTTCGCCACGTTGGTGAAGAACCCACGGGCCTGCTGCACCCCGGCGCTGTTCAGGCGCGACGCCATCAGTGCCGGTTGCACCCAGTTCGAGTTGCCCGCGTCCAGGTACGCCGCGACACCGGCCGCGGTGAACGCTGCGACCTCGCGGGAGAGGATCCGGTACCGCTGCTGGTCGAGCGAGTCGCTGCAGGCGGTGTTGCTGAGCATCGCCAACGAGTCCGGCTCCACGACCACGGCAGCCCGGTGGCCGGCGAGCCGCGCGACGATCTGGTCGACCCAGGCGTCGTACGTCCGCTCGTCGAACCCGCCGGCGGAGTACCCGCCGCAGTCGCGCTGCGGGATCGCGTAGGTCACGAACACGGGGGTGGTGCCGGCGCGCTCGGCCCCGGCGACCGCCGCGTCGATCGTCCTGGTGAGGGTCGTCCCCTGGGTCCAGTCCCCGAGCCAGGTCGCGACCGGGTACCGGGCGATCGTCGACGCGGCTGCCGCACCGGCCGGGTCGCTCGACGCGAGCGCGGTCGCCTGCCTCGCCGCCTCGCTCGTGTCCGATCGGTACGGACCGGCGCCGTAGAGCGCCGCGGACGAGGCCGCGCGCATGGCGGTCGCCGTGGTCGCCGCCGACGCGGTCACGGGTGCGAGTGCACCGACGGCGAGCGCGACGAGCGCGGCGGCGGCGCCGACGGCGACGGTGGTCGTGGTGCGGCGCGGTGCGCGGCGCATGTGGTGCTCCCCTGGGGCCGGTGTCCCCCTGCCCGACGCGGCAGGGACCCCTCCAGGGGACCATGCGCTCCGCGCGCCGTACACACGCCAGATCGGGTGCCACCCGACCGGGTGTCCGCCCTTCTGCCGACGAGCCGGTGCGGCCGGGAGGCGCGTGGCGGCGCCGCCCCGCGCCTCCCGGCCGTCACCGACCGCGTCGGGACCGCGACCTCAGTCGTCGAAGTGCGCCGCGGCGGACCGTGCCCGGTAGGTCACGTCGTCGAGGTCGTCGCCGACGACGGTCACGTGCCCGATCTTGCGACCCGGCCGCGGGGCCTTGCCGTAGAAGTGGTACTTGGCCTCCGGGAAGGCCGCGAGCGCAGCGGGGTACCGGGCTGCGAGGTCGCCGTCCGCCGGGCCGCCGAGCACGTTCACCATGACGGCCGCCGGTCCGTGCGTGCCCGTCGCCCCGAGGGGCAGGTCGAGCACGGCGCGCAGGTGCTGCTCGAACTGGCTCGTGGTGGCCCCGTCGATCGTCCAGTGCCCCGTGTTGTGCGGGCGCATGGCGAGCTCGTTGACGAGGATCCGCTCGTCGTCGGTCTGGAACAGCTCCACCGCGAGCACGCCGGTGACGCCGAGCTCGGTCGCGACCCGGACCGCGAGGTCCTCCGCCGCGTCGGCGAGCCGGCCGGCGCTGTCGGGCGCGGGCGCGAACACCTCGGCGCAGACCCCGTCCCGCTGCACGGTCTCGACGAGCGGCCACGCGACGACCTCGCCCGAGGGCCGGCGCGCGACGGACTGCGCGAGCTCCCGGGTGAAGGGCACGAGTTCCTCGACGAGGAGCGCCTGGCCGCCGCCGGCCTCGGCGACGGCGGTGAACCAGTCGGTGACGTCGGACGGGTCGGTCACGACCCGGACGCCCTTGCCGTCGTAGCCGCCGCGGGCGGTCTTCACGACCGCGCGGCCGCCGTGGTCGTCGAGGAAGGTGCGGAGCTCGTCCGGGTCCTGCACGGCGGCCCAGTCCGGCACGGGGAAGCCGAGCTCGGACAGGCGGGTCCGCATCGTGATCTTGTCCTGCGCGACGGCGAGCGCCTCGGGCCCGGGTCGGACGGCGACCCCGGCCTCGACGAGCGCCCGGAGGACGTCCTGCGGCACGTGCTCGTGGTCGAACGTGACGACGTCGACCTCGCGGGCGAAGGCCAGCACGGTGTCGACGTCGCGGTAGTCGCCCTCGGCCGTCGCAGCGATCGCGGCGGACATGCCGGGACCCTCGGCGAGCACGCGGATGTCGAGACCGAGCTCGACCGCGGCGGGCACCATCATCCGGGCCAGCTGTCCTCCACCGACGACCCCGACGCGCAACGCCATGCTGTGTGTTCCTTCCGTCGTTCCCACCGTGCGGTGAGAGCGCCTTGTCTACAATCGCTGTTCGGGTCGCACCTTCACGCGACCGCTCGATGCGTGCGGTGCACGACCACCGACAACTCTACGGACCCTGGAGATCCCGTGCGGCGACTGATAGCCCAACTGGCCCGCTTCGGCGTGGTCGGAGCCGTCGGCTTCGTCGTCGACACCGCGATCTTCAACCTCCTCCGCGCGACGGTCCTCAACCCCGACGAGATCCACTCCGGCCCGTTCTGGGCGAAGGTCGTCTCGACGGTCGTCGCGATCTTCGTGAACTGGATGGGCAACCGGTACTGGACCTTCCGTGACCAGCGTCGCGCGGTCGCCACACGCGAGGGCGTCGAGTTCGTCATCGTCTCGCTCGGCGGCATGGTCATCTCGCTCGGCTGCCTGGCCGTGTCGCACTACCTGCTCGGGTTCACCTCGGCCCTCGCGGACAACGTCTCGGGCAACGTGATCGGCCTGCTCCTCGGCACGGCGTTCCGGTTCTGGCTGTACAAGGTGTGGGTCTACCACCCCGAGCGCAGCGCCGGGGCCGAGCCGGCCGCCGCTCCCCGCGAACCGGCCACCAGCGAGGTGCCGGGCTCGTAGCGGCCACGGCCCAGTAGCATCGACGGGCCGCGGTGGAGCGGCGCCACCGCACCGCCGACCCGGGGAGCCCGACCGATGCACCACGTCCCTCACCCCGTCGTCGGTCGGCGCGAAGGCGTGGGTGTGGCCGTCCTGACCGCGGTGTTCGGTCTGTGGCTCGTGCTCTGGGCGCTCGTCGTCCCCGCGTTCCAGGCGCCGGACGAGCCCGCGCACTTCGACGCCGCCGTGCACGTGGCGACGGGGAGCGGCTGGCCGGCGCCCGGTGCGCTGCACGTCTCGAACGCGGTGGTGGCCGCACAACAGGAGCAGGCCGCCGGCGCCACCGACCCGTCGGCCGGGTCGGCGACGTGGTCGACGACGGGCGAGCTCCTCGCGGCGCACCCGGGCGACTCGGCGACCGTGGACCAGATGACGCAGCACCCACCGACCGCCTACGTGCTGGACGCCCTGGTGCTGCGCGCGGTGCACTACGGGTCGCTCCGCTGGGACCACGCCCTGCTCGCGCTCCGGCTCCTCGACGCAGCGCTCGTCACGCCGCTCGCCCTCCTGGCGTGGGCCACCGTCCGCCGCGCCACCCGCTCACCACGGGCCGCGCTCCTCGCGCCGCTCGCCCTGTTCGCCACGCCCCAGCTCGCCTCGATCGGTGCCTCCGTGACGAACGACGCCCCGGTCCTGCTGCTCGGCGGGGCGGTCGTGTGGCTCGCCGTCCGGCTCCTCACCGGGGACCTGCGCACGCGGACGCTCGTCGCCCTCGGGGTCGTCACCGCCGCGCTGGTCTGGACGAAGGGCACCGGGCTGCCGGCCGTCCCGTTCGTCGGACTCGTCACGGTCGTCGCCGGGGCCGGGGTCCTCCCCCTCGCCCGGCGCCTCGTCCGCGCCGTGGTCGTGCTCGGCACCGTCGCGGTGCTCGGCTCCTGGTGGTGGCTGCACAACCTCGTGACGTACCACCGGCTCCAACCCGACGGCTACGCGGCGATCCGCCCGCCGGCCGACTTCCCGCCGGGGGAACACCCGTCGCTGCTGCACTTCGTCGACGTCAGCTGGGGCACGATCGCCCGCACGTTCTGGGGCAGCCCCGGACAGCGCGCCCAGGTCAGCATCGGCGACCTGCTCACCGCCGTGCTGACGGTCGTCGCCGTCGTCGTGGTGCTGCTCCTCGCGTTCCGACGGCCGCGGTCCGGCCCCGACACCCGGGCCACGGCCTGGTGCCTCGCCCTCTTCCCGGCCCTGCTCCTCGTGCTGCAGACGGCCAGCAGCGCCCGCGCCTACCTCGCGACGACGCAGGTCGCCGGTACGCAGGGCCGGTACCTGTTCCCGGCGCTGCTCGCCCTGGTCGTGCTCAGCGCGTTCGCGTGGCGCCGCATCCCCGCGACGGACCGGGGGCGCCGCGGGCTCGCGACCACCCTCGCCGTGGTCGCGCCGGCCGTCGGCGTCTACGGACTCGCGGTGGTGTCGAGCTGGTTCTGGAACGCGGCGCGCGCCCCGCTCACCGCGGACGGCGTGGTCCGGTACGGGGCGCTCGGGCCGGTGCCGTTCCCGCTCGTGGTCGTCGTCGCCGTCCTGGTCGCCGTGGGGGTCGCGGTCGCGGTCGTGCAGGTGGCCCGGGCGACCGGTCCGGGAGGCGCGGATCGCGTGCAACGCTCGGCTCGCGTCTGAGCGGGACCCGGGGACGCGACGAGGGCCGCGTCCGTGGACGCGGCCCTCGTGTGCGCGGCGCGTCCGCGGATGCGGCCCTCGTGTGCGCGGTCGGTTGGACGGGCGGGGTCAGCGCCCCATGCCCCGGTAGGTGAACCCGGCAGCGGTCCACGCGTCGCGGTCGAGGCAGTTGCGACCGTCGACGACGACCGGGGTGGACACCAGCGTCGCGGCGGTGGTGGCGTCGAACGTGCGGAACTCGTCCCACTCGGTGAGGACGAGCACGAGTTCGGCGTCGCGGAGCGCGTCCGTCGCGTGCTCGACGTACTCGAGCTCCGGGTGGATGCGTCGCGCCGTGACGACGGCCTCGGGGTCGTAGGCGGCGACCACGGCACCGAGCTCGTGCAGTCGCGCCGCGATGTCGAGGGCAGGCGAGTCGCGCACGTCGTCCGAGTTCGGCTTGAACGCGAGGCCGAGCACCGCGACCCGCTTGCCGGCGACGGCACCGCCGAGGAGCTCCTGCGCGAGGTCCACGACGTGTGCCCGACGGCGGAGGTTCGTGGCGTCGACGTCCGCGAGGAACGCGAGCGACTCCCCCACACCGAGCTCGTCCGCACGCGCCTGGAACGCGCGGATGTCCTTCGGCAGGCAGCCGCCGCCGAACCCGAGCCCGGCGTTGAGGAACTTCCGGCCGATCCGGGCGTCGTGCCCGATGGCGTCGGCGAGCGCCGTCACGTCGGCACCGGCGACCTCGGCGATCTCGGCCATCGAGTTGATGAAGGAGATCTTCGTGGCGAGGAACGCGTTGGCGCTGATCTTGACGAGCTCGGCCGTCGGCAGGTTCACGACGAGCCGCGGGGTCCCGCTGGCGAGCGCCTCGGCGTAGACCTCGTCGAGGACCTCGACCGCGCGCTGACCGGCCTCGCCGTCGGGCACGCCGTAGACGAAGCGGTCCGGCGAGATCGTGTCCTGCACCGCGAAGCCCTCGCGGAGGAACTCGGGGTTCCAGACGAGCGTCGCCCCCGGCACGGCGGCGTCGACCTCGGCCGCGAGCCGTGCCGCGGTGCCGACCGGGACGGTCGACTTGCCGACGACGAACTCGCCGGCGGAGAGGTGCGGGGTGAGCGCGGCGACCGCGGCGTCGACGTACGTCAGGTCCGCGGCGCCGGTGGGGCCCTGCGGGGTGCCGACCGCGAGGAAGTGCACGCGCGACCCGGCGACCTCGGCCATGTCGGTGGTGAAGCGGATGCGGCCGGAGGCGAGCGCCTCGGCGAGGATCTCGGGGAGTCCGGGCTCGAAGAACGGGGCGTCGCCCGCGGCGAGCCGCTCGATCTTCACCGGGTCCACGTCGACGGCGACGACGTCGTGTCCGAGCTTGGCCATGGAGGCGGCGTGCACGGCACCGAGGTACCCGCAGCCGATGACAGAGATTCGCACGGGAAGACGCTACCGGGTTCTGCGTGGACGTCCACCGGGTGCACCGGGGACGGCGTGGCACGGGCTCAGGGCCGGACGTCACCCCACCGCGGTCGTTCCGGACCGCCGACGAGCTCGTCCCAGTCCGGCTCGCGGTGCCGTCGTCGGGCCTCGTGCGCCTCGACCATGTCGTGGAGCACCGCGACGACGAGGTCGGCGTGCGGGACGTCGGCCATGACCAGGGCCGGCTCGTCCCCCGGGAACACGAGGACGTCGCCGGAGCGGAACACCCCCTGCAGGCCGCGGCGCCGCACGGTCACGTCGTAGCCCCGCGAGTGCAGGAGTTCGCGCCGCGTCCGGGTGCCGAGGCCGTGCACGACGACCAACCGACGCGTCGTGACGACGTACCGCTCGGACATCCAGCGGAAGAGGGGCACCGCACCGCCGAGCACGAGCAGGAGCAGGACCAGTCCCGCGACGACCGCGTTCAGCCAGGCGAGCTCGGCGCGGAACACGCCGAAGCCGAAGCCACCCGCGAGTGCCACGAGCACCACGAAGACCGCGGGCCGCACGAGCCGACGCGCGTGCGGCCGGAGGCGCGCGACGACGCGTTCGGGCGGCGGCTCGTCGGTCATGCCGTCATGCATACCGCAGGTGGGTGAGGTCCCCCACTGCGACGCCCCTGGAGACGCCCGCTCGATCCCGGATCGTGATGCGACCCTCGTCGTCGATGCCGGTGGCCTCGGCCTCGACGTGCGTGCCGTCCGGCAGCTCGATCCGGACCTGCTGGCCGATCGTGCCGCAGGCCGACCGGACGTGGGACCGGACCGACCCGGCGGCCGGACCGCCGGCGGCCAGGGCGACCACGGCCTCCAGGACCGCCCGGTGGAAGGCGACCAGGACCCGGTCGGCGAGGTCGTCGGCTGCCCCCGACGCACCCTCGACGGCCAGCGACGTCGCGGTCGGCGTCGGCAGTCGGTCCGCCGGGATCGTGAGGTTCACGCCCGCGCCGACCACGATGCTGCCGTCGGCGGCGACCTGGCAGAGGATGCCGCACACCTTGCGGCCACCGATCTGCACGTCGTTCGGCCACTTCACCGCGACCTCGGAGCCGGTCGGCAGGAGCGCGGCGACCGCGTCGCGCATCGCCGCACCGGCGACGAGCGGGAGCCAGCCACGGTCGCGGTCGTCGAGGTCGGCCCGGACGAGGACGCTGGCGGCGAGTGTCTCCCCGGCCGGTGCCGACCAGGACCGGTCGAGCCGACCACGCCCCGCTGTCTGGTCGAGGGTGACGAGCACGCTGCCGTGGGGCTGCTCGGATGCCACGGCGAGGAGGTCCGCGTTCGTCGACCCCGTCGTCGCCGGTGCGGCGAACACCGCGCCGGCCGCGTCGACCGCCGCTCGGCTGGTCGGGAAGGTCGGCGGCGCGGGTGTGGACATGCACGCAAATGTACGGCCAGGAACCGTGGGCGTCCTCCAACCGGCCGCGTCGCCGCCGCCGGTAGGGTGAGCGGGTGACTTCAGGAGACACCCCCGATCTCTCGACGACGGCCGGCCGGCTCGCCGACCTCCGCGAGCGGTACCACGAAGCAGTGACCGCCGCGGGCGAGGCCGCCATCGCCAAGCAGCACGCCAAGGGCAAGGGCACGGCGCGCGAACGGATCGAGCAGTTGCTCGACGAGAACTCCTTCGTGGAGTTCGACGAGTTCGTCCGCCACCGCACCCACGCCTTCGGCATGGAGGCGAAGCGGCCCTACGGCGACGCGGTCGTCACCGGCGTCGGCACCATCCACGGCCGCAACGTCGCCGTCTACGCCCAGGACTTCACCGTCTTCGGCGGCTCCCTCGGCGAGGTCGCCGGCGAGAAGATCGTCAAGGTGATGCAGCACGCCATCAAGACCGGCGTCCCGATCATCGGCATCCTCGACTCCGGCGGCGCGCGCATCCAGGAAGGCGTCGTCGCGCTCGGCAAGTACGGCGAGATCTTCCGTCTCAACACGCAGGCGTCCGGGGTCATCCCGCAGCTGTCGATCGTGATGGGGCCTGCGGCCGGCGGTGCGGTGTACTCCCCCGCCCTCACCGACTTCGTGATCATGGTCGACAAGACGAGCCACATGTTCGTCACCGGCCCGGACGTCATCAAGACCGTCACCGGCGAGGACGTCGGTTTCGAGGAGCTCGGCGGTGCCCAGACGCACAACGCCGTCTCGGGCGTGGCGCACTACCTCGCCGAGGACGAGACCGACGCCCTCGACTACGCGCGGTCGCTGATCGGCTTCCTGCCCGACAACAACCTGTCGGACGCCCCCGCCTACGACGTCGCGCCGGAGCTCGAGACGACCGACGCCGACCGCGAGCTCGACGTCGTGATCCCGGACTCGGCGAACCAGCCCTACGACGTGACCGCGATCATCGAGCACCTCGTCGACGACGGTGAGTTCCTCGAGGTCCAGCCGCTGTTCGCGCCGAACATCCTCATCGGCTTCGGCCGCGTCGAGGGCCGCACCGTCGGCATCATCGCGAACCAGCCGCAGGCGATGGCCGGCACGCTGAACATCGACGCCGGCGAGAAGGCGGCCCGGTTCGTGCGCTTCTGCGACGCGTTCGGCATCCCGATCCTGACCCTCGTCGACGTCCCCGGCTACCTGCCGGGCACCGACCAGGAGTGGACCGGGGTCATCCGCCGTGGCGCGAAGCTCCTCTACGCCTACGCCGAGGCGACGGTGCCGCTCGTGACCGTGATCACGCGCAAGGCCTACGGCGGTGCCTACATCGTCATGGGGTCGAAGCAGCTCGGCGCGGACATCAACCTCGCGTGGCCGACCGCCGAGATCGCGGTCATGGGCGGCCAGGGCGCGGTCAACATCCTGTACCGCGCCGAGATCAAGCGTGCCGAGGAGTCCGGCGAGGACGTGGCCGCGGTGCGCGCCAAGCTCGCGAACGAGTACACGTACAACGTGGCGTCGCCGTACCTCGCGGCGGAGCGCGGGGAGCTCGACGGGATCATCCAGCCGCACGCCACGCGCGTGTCGGTGATCAAGGCGCTCCGGGCCCTGCGCGGCAAGCGTGCCGCACTGCCGCCCAAGAAGCACGGGAACATCCCACTGTGACCCGCGCTGTCATCGTCGACGCGGTCCGCACCGTCGAGGGGATCCGCTGATGGGTCGCCACGCCGCTGCGGTCCCGGCCGAGGAACCCGTCTCGGTCGGCGCGGACGTCCGCGTCGTCTCCGGGCAGCCCACGCCCGAAGAGCTCGCGGCCGTCGTCGCCGTGCTGCAGCGGCAGGCCGACGAGGCCGTCGCCGCGGGGCGTCCCGAGCTCACCACCTCGCCGCGTGCCGGCTGGGACGCCTCCGCGCGCGGACTCCGGCGGCCGCTCGACCACGGGCCCGGCGCCTGGGGTCGTTCGCTCCGCTGACCTGCGCTCCGTCCACCTTGCGCGCACCGGCGCGTCGAGGGCGGCGGCCCCTTGCGCACCGCCCGGGGAACGGGCGAGCATGTACCCCAGGGAAGGGAGACGCCCCGCAGGTTGCGTGGTGCACTTCCCGGTCGGTCTCCCCTCGGATGGGGGACATCATCTGGTCACGGGGTCCGGAAACGCACGATTTGTCCCCCATAATGTCGACTGACAGACCCCGCGCGGCCCGGCATAGTAGTTGGTGTTCGGTGTCCTTCAATGAAGAACATCGCAGGCGGTGGCCGACTAGGGTACGAAGCCATCGCCAGCTGCGAGTCAGGGCGATATTCGGGTTGTCGCTCAGACTCGGGTCGTGAACGGGCCGGTCGGTATCCGACCGGCCCGTTCCCCCGTTCCGGGGACGTTCGCAGTCGAGACGCCGGTCCGTCATCGAGGCGTCCGTCCGACGTGGATGCGCCACCGGCCGTGTCGGTCCGCGGTGGACCCGCGCGGCTCAGGCCGGGACGTGCCGCGGGATCTCGAGCCAGACGACCACCGAGTCGTCCTCGTCGCCGTCCTCGTCGTCACCGGCCCCCAGCGCCGCGGACTCGCTCGCCGCGAGGTCGAGCCGGAGCCCGACGACGGTGACCGCCGAGTCGGAGCCCTCGGCCACGGTGCGGACGATGACGTTGTCCGCGTCGCGTGCCTGCCGCAGCGCGTCCGCGATCCGCGCGTGCACCCGACGCAGGTCGTCGATCTCGAGGTCGTCGAGGCCGCCGTCGTCGTGCAGCTGCACCGTGGCACCTCGGCGACGCAGGCGCATCACCTCGTGCCGGACGTCCTCCGACAGCAGCGACCGGCCGCGGATCTCGTCACGGATGGCCTGCTCGAGGTGCAGGCACTCGGCGCGTTCGTCCGCGTCGAGGTCTCCCCCGGTGTCGATGATCCGCTGCAGCATCGGCAGCGCCATCCGGGTCGTCTGGCTGAGGCGGAACTGGCGTTCGAAGACGTGGGCGTCCTGTGCCGCCTGCCAGTCCGCCGTCTCCTGCTCCGCACGGACGAAGTCGCGGGTGACCCGGGTGGCACGGCTCATCGCCGCGGCGAACCCCGTGGCGATCGCGACCCACGCGACGCTCCCGAGCACCCCGAGGGACCCGAGCGCGCCGAGCCCCGCCCACGCCACGGTGTGGACGGTGAGGAAGCCGACGCCGATCCACGCGAACGGTGCCCGGCCACGGACGACGAGGACCACCATCAGCGTCCCCACCGCGGCGATCCACCACGTCGTGTACGAGGGGCCGGATCGGAGGTCGACCACGGGGGCGGCGACGATCGGCAGCACGACGGCGGTGGCGAGCGAGAAGCACGCCGCCCAGACCGGGAGCGCGCGACCGGGCACGAACAGCGCGACGCCGGTGGCGGCGGCGTACAGGACCATGCACGCGAGCACCGGACCGGCGTCGAGGACGCGGTTCAACGTGGTGGCCGCGAGGAGCAGGTGGTACACGGAGAACAGGGCGGCCAGGCCGATGGCGACGCCGGCGGGGATCGAGACCCTCATCGGGCGGCCTCCGCCCCGGGCTCCCAGTCGAGCCGGACACGCGTGCCCGAGCCCGGCGTGGTGACGATCTCGGCGTGCCCGCCGACCGCGAGGACCCGCTCGACGATGGACCTGCGCACACCGAGGCGTTCGGCCGGGATCGCCGCGACGTCGAAGCCGGCGCCGTCGTCCCCGACCTCGATCTGCACACCGGCACCGTGCGGCCGGAGGTCGACCCAGCGCGCGACGTCCGACCCGCCGGCGTGCTGGACGCTGTTCACGGCCGCCTGGAGCGCGGCGGAGGCGAGGGCGTCGGCGACGGTGGCGGGGACGCGTGCGCCGCCCACGGATGCGCCCGACACGCGGACCGGCGCGGCCAGGGCGCCGACCGCGTCGGTGATCCGCGCACGGAGGTCGTCCAGCGAGACCGGTGGCGCACCGGCCGTGTCGTCGGTCGCCGCGGCGTCGAGGTGGTCGATGGCGTTCCGCGCCATGCGGGCTGCGAGCGTCTCGGCGTCGCGGGTCTCGGCGCGCGCCGCGGACAGCAGCGTCGTGAGGACGCTGTCGTGCACGATCGCGTCGACCTGCACGCGCTCGACCTCGGTCGCGTGCTCACGGATGGCGTGCGAGTAGCGGCGGACCGCGGTCGCCTGCGCCGCGTCCACCGCCGTCGCGGCCCGGCGCAGCACGACCGCGATCACGAGGACGGCGCCGCTGAGGATCGCGGTGTACACGCCGTCGAGGAGGGCGCGGAGGCCGGCGTCGCCGCCGACGGGGCTCAGGCGGATGACGACGTAGACGGCCGGCACCAACGCGGTGTACACGGTCGCCCGCCACGGCGCGAACCCCATGGCGGCTGCCGTCGACCCGACGGTGCAGAGCCACCACGGCCACGGCACCTGGTTCGACGGGATCGCGTCCTGCACGGTCGACGGCCACGTCACGAGCGCGACGAGGAACAGCACCGCGCAGGTGATCTGCGCGATCTGGGCGACCCGCGGGACGAACACCGAGACCCCGACGAACAGGAAGGACGCGGCCAGACCGCAGACGACGACCGGCCCCCACACCGGGTGGAGGTACGGCAGCTGATCGAGCACCGCGGGGACGGTCGTCGCACCGAACCCCAGCGCCGCGAGGGCGATGAGGATCGTGAACGCCCGCTCGACCGACGCCTGGGTGATGGTCGCCCGGACGCTGCGCGACGGGTCCGCCCCGAACGGCGCCTGCCCCGACGGCACCGGCGAGGACGGGACGCGGTCGGGGTCGACCCGTGGGGTCCGCTCCGTCGACCGCGACCCGACCCCGGCGCGCGGGGCTCCGCCGGCCCGGGCCGAGCCGGGTGCCGGTGCCGCGTCAGCCGCAGCCATGGTGGTCAGCGACCGTCGCCGTCGGGGTCGATGCCGGAGTCGAGCCCCGGCAGGATGCCGTCCTCGACCGCGCGGCGGAGGAGGTCGACCTTCGTCGGTGCGGGTCGGCCGACCTCGACGTACTTCACCCGGATGCGGTCGAGGTACTCCCGAGCCGTCGAGTAGCCGATGCCCAACTGCTGGGCGGCGAGCTTGAGCGGCAGCCCGGAGGCGTAGAGGTGCAGGATCTCGCGTTCCCGTCGTCCGAGCTGGGCCTTCGCGAAGTCCCGGTCGGCGTCGATCGCGCTCGCCCACTCGAGGTTGTTGAGCACGTCGCCGCGTGCGACGGTCGCGACGGCTGCCATGACGGTCTTCGTCGCCGACGACTTCGGGATCACGCCCGCCGCTCCGGCGGCGAGCGCCTCGCGCACGTTGGCGACCCGGTCGGCGATCGAGTGCACCAGCACCGCGGACCCGGTGCCCTGCACACCCTTCACGTTCGCGGTCACGGTCGAGCCGTCGCCGAGCGACAGGTCGAGGACGACGACGTCGACCTCACGCCCGTCGAGGTGCTCGATGTACTCGGGCACGCTCGCGGCGGTGAGGACCACCTCGAACCCCTCGTTCTGGCACGCAGCCTGGATGCCGAGCCGCACGGACTCGTGGTCGTCGACGATGGCGACGCGGACGGGCTTGGTCGCCAGTCCGGTCGTCCCGGTGGTGGTCGTGTCTGTTGCCACGGTGGCCTCTCTGGTCGATGCGCACCCCCGGCCCCTGAAACCGGGGAGCCATCTCCGACCCAAGGATACCCAGGTCGGACTCAGGCAGCAGCGTGCGACGACCACGACACGGGGAACGCCGTCGCACGACGCGACCGGCGCGGCGGGGTGACCAGGCGCGCGCCCCGCGCCCGACGACCGCCGGGGCGGACGTCAGGCGACCGGCACCAGGCGCGCCACGGCCTCCAGGTGGTGGGTGTGCGGGAAGAGGTCGAAGGCGCGCAGTGCCTCCAGGCGGTACCCGAGGTCGGCGAACGTCGCGACGTCGCGGGCCAGCGCGACCGGGTCGCACGCGACGTAGACGACCTGCGCCGGCTGGAGCGCGGCGATCTGGACGACCGCCTCGCGGCCTGCGCCGGAGCGGGGCGGGTCGAGCACGACCGTGCCGGCGCGGTACCGCTGCCGCTCCGACGCCGTGAGCGCGGCGACGGTCCGCTGCAGCCACCGGTCGACCCGACCGGTCTCGGCGCGGGCGCCGATCCACTCGGCCAGGTTCTCCTGCGCGTGCTCGGTGGCGCGGGGCGCGCTCTCCACGCTCGTGAGCCGCGCCTTCGGACCGACCAGGTCGCCGAGCGCTGCGGCGAGCAGGCCGACACCGCCGTAGAGGTCGAGGTGCTGCCCGTCCGGGTCGAGCCGCTCGCGGTCGACGAGGTCCTGCACGGCGGCGGTGAGGACGCCCGGGGCTGCACGGTGTACCTGCCAGAAGCCGGTGTCGTCGACCTGGAACGTGCGCGCACCCACCACCTCGATGACGACGGTGGGCTTCTGCTCGTCGATCACCAGGCGTGCGCCCTCGGAGCCGCTCGGTGCGAGCACGTCGACGACGGACGCTCCGGGCATCGCGCCGCGGCCGAGGGGCGCGCTGTCCTGCACGACGGTGCTGGCGAGCGGCAGGGACGCGACCGGCACCACGGTGTGGGAGCGGGCCGCGAAGGGGCCGGCGGTGCCGTCCTCGTCCACGTGCAGCCGGACACGGGTGCGCCAGCCGGTGCCGTTCGCCTCGTCGTCGCCGGGTGCGGCCTCGACGACGACGTCGTGGCCGAGCACGTCGGTGAGGTCCGTCCGTGCGAAACGTGCGAACGAGTCGACGAGGACGTCGTGCTTCAGCGTGCGCTGGTGGGCGAGGGCGATGTGACCGAACTCGGCACCGCCCGGGCGCGCCTCCGGGTCCCGCTCGAGCGCGGCCTCGGGCCAGACGTGGTCGACCCGGTGCTCGCTCGGCGTCACGACGCTGACCGTGTCGGCACGCCAGAACGACTTCTTCCGGTCCTCGGTCACCCGGGCGACGACCCGCTCGCCGGGGATCGCGTCCGACACGAACACCACGCGCCCCTCGTGCCGTGCCACCGAGATGCCGCCGTGGGCGATCCCGGTGACGTCGAGTTCGAGCAGCGTTCCGACGGATTCACCCATGGTTCGATGTTCCCATGCGTCTGTACCTCGCGAGTACCTCCCCCGCCCGCCGCGCGCTCCTCGCCCAGACGGGGATCGAGCCGGTCCTCGTCGCGCCCGGGGTCGACGAGGACGCCGCGGTCGTGTCGGCCGCCGCCGCCCTCGGTCGTGACCTGACCGGCCCGGAGCTCGTCGCCCTGCTCGCCGTCGCGAAGGCGTCGGCCGTCGCGGACGGCCCGGTCGCGGGCGAGCCAGTCGACGGCTTCGTGTTCGGCGGGGACTCCGCGTTCGAGGTCGACGGCGTCCTGTACGGCAAGCCGCACGACCCGGAGGTCGCGCGCGAGCGGTGGCGGCAGATGCTCGCCGCCGGCGGCGGCACCCTCTGGAGCGGGCACTGCGTGGTCGACCGGCGACGTGCGGTGGACGCGACCCGCACCCGGCCTGGAGGCACGGGTCGGGTCGACACCGTGCCTCCCGTCCGGACCGTGGACGCGTCGGGCGGCGGGCCGCTGGGCGCGGCCGGGTCCTTCGGCGACGTCGCGCCCGGCGGGTCGGGGCTCGTCGGCTCCGGCGACCGCGTCGTCGCGGTCGACAGCGCCGTCCTCACCTTCGCCGACGACGTGTCGGCCGACGAGATCGACGCGTACGTCGCGACCGGTGAGCCGCTCGAGGTCGCCGGGGCCTTCACGATCGACGGACGTGCCGCCGCGTACATCACGCGCATCGACGGGGCGCCCTCTGCCGTGGTCGGCCTGTCGCTGCCCGTGCTCCGCTCGATGCTCCTGCGCGGCTTCGGCATCGCGTGGCACGACCTCTGGGCACTGTAGACATCCACACCTGATCGGACCGGTTCTTTGTGGGTGCCAGTCAATTCCCACACCGGTCGCACGAATACGCTGATGTCTCATGCCCCGTATCAGCAAGGTCCTCATCGCGAACCGCGGCGAGATCGCCGTCCGCATCATCCGCGCGGCCCGCGACGCAGGCAAGGCATCGGTCGCGGTCTACGCCGACCAGGACCGTGACGCCCTCCACGCACGTCTCGCCGACGAGGCCTACGCGCTGAACGGCACCACGAGCGCCGACACCTACCTCGTCATCGACAAGATCATCTCGGTGGCCCGACGGTCCGGCGCCGACGCCGTGCACCCGGGCTACGGGTTCCTCGCCGAGAACGCCGACTTCGCGCGCGCCGTCATCGACGCCGGGCTCACCTGGATCGGTCCCTCGCCGGAGTCGATCGAGCGCCTCGGCGACAAGGTCTCCGCGCGGCACGTCGCCGAGAAGGTCGGCGCGCCGCTCGCGCCCGGGACGATCGAGCCCGTCTCGGACGCTTCGGAGGTCATCGCGTTCGCGGACGAGGTCGGCCTGCCGGTCGCCATCAAGGCAGCGTTCGGTGGTGGCGGGCGGGGTCTGAAGGTCGCACGGACGCGCGACGAGATCGCCTCGCAGTTCGAGTCGGCCACGCGCGAGGCGATCGCCGCATTCGGTCGCGGCGAGTGCTTCGTGGAGAAGTACCTCGACAAGCCCCGCCACGTCGAGACCCAGTGCCTGGCCGACGAGCACGGAAACGTCGTCGTCGTGTCGACGCGCGACTGCTCGCTGCAGCGTCGCCACCAGAAGCTCGTGGAAGAGGCGCCCGCGCCGTACCTGACCGACGCCCAGACCGAGCGACTGTACGAGTCGTCGAAGGCCATCCTCCGCGAGGTCGGCTACGTCGGAGCAGGCACGTGCGAGTTCCTCATCGGCGCGGACGGCACCGTCTCGTTCCTCGAGGTGAACACCCGCCTGCAGGTCGAGCACTGCGTCTCGGAGGAGGTCACCGGCATCGACCTCGTCCGCGAGCAGTTCCGCATCGCCGAGGGCGGCACGCTCGACTACTCGGACCCGGCACCCCGCGGCCACTCCTTCGAGTTCCGCATCAACGGCGAGGACGCCGGCCGCAACTTCTTCCCCGCGCCCGGCCCCGTGCACGCGTTCAACGCGCCGTCCGGCCCCGGTGTCCGCGTCGACTCCGGCGTCGTCTCCGGCGACGTCGTCTCCGGCTCGTTCGACTCGATGCTCGCGAAGCTGATCGTCACCGGCGCCACCCGTGAAGAGGCCCTGGAGCGCTCGCGCCGTGCCCTCGCCGAGTTCGAGGTCACCGGCCTGCCGACCGTGCTCCCGTTCCACCGTGCCGTCGTGTCGGACCCGGCGTTCGCGACGCCCGACGACGAGCCGTTCTCGGTGTACACGCAGTGGATCGAGACCGACTTCCAGAACGACATCCCCGCCTGGAGCGGCTCCCCCGAGGACCTGCCCGCGCCGGCCGACCGCGACACCGTCGTCGTCGAGGTGCAGGGCAAGCGCATCGAGGTCACCATGCCCTCGATCGTCGGCGGAGGCGCTGCCGTCGCCGTCGGGCGTCGGACCGGCCCGTCCGCTCCCCCGAAGCGCCGGGCATCGGGCGTCCGTGGCGGCCTCGCCTCGTCCGGCTCGGTGACGTCGCCGATGCAGGCCACCGTGGTGAAGACCGCGGTCGCCGAGGGTGACACCGTGGTGAAGGGCGACCTGCTCGTCGTCCTCGAGGCCATGAAGATGGAGCAGCCCGTGCAGGCGCCGCGCGACGGCGTCGTGACCGCGCTGAACGCCCCCGTCGGCCAGACGATCTCGTCCGGCCACGTGCTGCTCGAGCTCGCGTAGCGCGCCGCGGCCCGCTCACGGGCTTCGCACCCCTCTACGAACGTCGCACCCCGCCGCAGCGGGGTGCGACGTTCGTCACAGGGTGCGGAGCGCTGCGGCTCGCCACGCCGTCGCCCAACTGCGGCCGAGCGGGATCCCGGCCTCGCCCAAGAGTCGAGGGACCTGGCCGCCGGGCATCGCGTCGGCCCAAGTCACCCTCACGAGACCGTGGACGTCGGAGCGGCGTCGGAGTCGGTCCTCCCGGCGCTTCTCGTCGAACAGCACGTCCTCCGCAGTCCGCCCGTTCCGGAGCGCCGGATCGACGTACTTCGCCCGACCGTCGAACTCGACGACGACACCCTGCTCCGGGAACCAGAGGTCGACGCGATCCACGAACACCCCGTCATGACGGAAGGCCTGCTGCGCCACTGGTGTCGGCGTTCCGAGTACGTGCGCACCCCAACGCGTGATGCTCTCGCCCGGCGACTCTGCAGCGCCTGTCGCGTTCTCGATGAGGCCGCGAGCTGCACAGAGGCGTCTGGACCGCCGCCGGTCCAGTTCGTCGACGAGCGCCGCACTGTCCACACCCCGACGTAGGACGGCGTCGAGGACGACGATCGCGCGCCACGGGTGCTCTCGCAATGCGATGTCCACTGCTGTCCCGACCAAGTCGGTCACCACCAGCCCGTCGATGACCACCGCCCGCGGTCGACGTCCTGCGCTCCCGATCCGTTCGACGCTGCGCTTCGCCTGCCCACGATCCCGCCTGGGATCGGTCACGACCGCCCGATCACCGAACGCGCCGATCCACGGCAGTCGGTGCAGCGCGACCGCCGACCGATGGGAAACCACGGGCCCGTCGACCAGGCGCGGCACGATGGACGTCACCAGCAACCGGTGCCGGTCGTGCTCGGCCGCCGACGCCCACTCCGCTCCGTCGACGTAGAGCCCCCGATGGAGACGGACCGTGTCGCCCGCGTGCGCTCGGCGCCGGATCGAAGCTGCGAGAGCGGGGTCGTCGGACAACCCGACGGTGCTGAGGGGTTCCAGGGCCATGTGCTGAGCATCATGCGCCGCCGGCCGGCTCGGGGCAGGATCCCGACATCTGTGGACGAGTGCTCGGCGGCACCTGGCGTGGTCGTGATCGGAGGCCGTGGTTCGGGACAGTCCCCGGACGCGATCGCACCCCGCGGCGGACGTTGCACCCCGGTGCTTCGGGGTGCAACGTCCGCGTCGGGGTGCGATCCAGTGGACGATGCGCCAGCGGGCGGCGGGCAGCGGGCGCGCGGGCCCGCGGGCCCGCCGGCGCTACGACACGAGGGGGCGGACCGCGTCGGCGAGGGTGTCGACGAGGCGCTGTGCCTCGGCCGGGGTCGCCGCCACGGTGTCGATGTACACCTTCACCTTCGGCTCGGTGCCGCTCGGCCGGACGATCACCCGTGCATCGCCGGTGAGGTCGTAGCGCAGGATGTCCGACGGCGGGAAGCCCTCGACGCCGTCGAGGTAGTCCGTCGTCGTCGTGACCTCGACGCCACCGAGTGCGCTCGGCGGCGAGGACCGCAGGGCGGACATGATCGCGCCGATGCGGGACAGGTCGTCGACGCGGGTCGCGACCTGGCCCGAGGCGAACGCACCGAACTCGGCGGCGAACGCCTCGAGGTGGTCGGCGATCGTCGACCCCGACGCCGCGAGCTCGTCGGCCAGGGACAGCAGCTCGAGCGCCGCCGAGATGCCGTCCTTATCGCGGACGACCTCCGGGTCGACCAGGTAGCCGAGCGCCTCCTCGTACCCGAAGACCAGCCCGGGCACCCGTGACACCCACTTGAAGCCGGTGAGGGTGTCCCGGTACTGCAGGCCGTACCGGGCGGCGACCCGTGCGAGCGCCGGCGACGACACGATGGACGCCGCGAGCGTCCCGGTGACCCCGGCGTCCGAGGCCCGAGCAGCGGCACGCCAGCCGAGCAACCAGCCGACCTCGTTGCCGGACAGCCGACGGAAGGAGCCGTCGCCGTCCGGGATCGCGAGCGCCAGCCGGTCGGCATCGGGGTCGTTGGCGATGACGAGGTCGGCGCCGACGGCGACGCCCCGCGCGATGGCCAGGTCCATCGCGCCGGGTTCCTCGGGGTTCGGGAACGACACGGTCGGGAACGCACCGTCCGGCTCGATCTGCTCCGGCACGACGACGGGCTCGGCGAAGCCCGCCGCGGCGAACACCGCGCGGGCGGTCTCCCACCCGACCCCGTGCATCGCCGTGTAGGCGACCTTCGGCTGGGCACCGGACTGGAGGCGCGGGGCCGGCACCGTCGCGGCCGTCGCGTCGACGTACGCCTGCACCAGGGCATCGCCCGCCACCGAGTAGTCGGTCGCCCGGACGAGGTCGCGGACGTCGCCTGCGGCGACCCCGTCGATCGCCGCGGCGATCTCCCCGTCGACCGGCGGGACGATCTGGGATCCGTCGTCGTCCCCGCCGAGGTAGACCTTGTAGCCGTTGTCCCGGGGCGGGTTGTGGCTCGCCGTCACCATCACGCCCGCACCGACGCCCAGGTGCCGCACCGCGAAGGCGAGCACGGGTGTGGGGAGCGCCGACGGCAGCAGGGTGACCTCGAGGCCGAGGCCGCGCATGACCTCGGCGGAGTCGCGGGCGAAGACGTCGGAGTTGACGCGACCGTCGTACCCGACGACCACGCTGCGCTGCCGCCCGGTGTCGATGAGGAAGCGGGCGAGCCCGGCGGCGGCCTGGGTGACCACGACGCGGTTCATCCGGAGCGGGCCGGCGCCGAGCTCGGCACGGAGTCCGGCGGTGCCGAAGGCCAGCCGGCCGGCGAAGCGCTCGCGGAGCGCGGCCGACGCGTCGGTGTCGCCCGAGGAGGCGGATGCGACGAGCGCGTCCAGCTCGGCCCGCGTCTCGTCGTCCGGGTCCTGCTCGGACCAGGAGCGGGCGGCGGCGAGCACCGGCTGGAGATCGTCGACCGGCCCGCCGACCTCGACGGCCTCGGCGCCCTCGCTCAGGTCGCCGTCCGCGATGGCCCCGTCGGACGCGCCCTCGTGCCGGGTCACAGCGCCGCCACCACGCGGGCGAGCAGGTCGGCGATCACCGGCTCGGCGGAACGACCCGCTTCGAGCACCTCGGCGTGCGACAGCGGGGTCTTCTGGATGCCCGCGGCGAGGTTCGTGATGAGCGAGAACCCGAGGACCTCCATACCGGCCTGCCGCGCGGCGATGGCCTCGAGCGCGGTGGACATTCCGACGATGTGGCCGCCGATGGTCTTCGCCATCTGCACCTCGGCCGGGGTCTCGTAGTGCGGGCCGCGGAACTGCGTGTAGACGCCCTCGTCGAGCGACGGGTCGATCGACTTCGCGACCTCGCGCAGGCGGGTCGAGTACAGGTCGGTGAGGTCGATGAAGGTCGCACCCTCGAGCGGGCTGTCCGCGGTGAGGTTGATGTGGTCGCTGATGAGGACCGGGGTCCCCGGGGTCCACGTCTCCTTGATGCCGCCGGCACCGTTGGTGAGCACCATGATCGAGGCGCCGGCCGCCGCGGCGGTGCGGACGCTGTGCACGACCCGGCGGACGCCGTGGCCCTCGTAGTAGTGGGTGCGGGCGCCGATGACGAGCGCGTGACGGCCGTCTGCGAGGCGGATCGACCGGACGGTGCCGGAGTGACCGGGCACGGCCGAGGCGCTGAAGCCGGGGACCTCGGACGCGGGGATCTCGGACACGGTCTCGCCGACGAGGTCCGCTGCCTTGCCCCAGCCGGAACCGAGGGTGAGGGCGATGTCGTGCCGCTCGATCCCGGACTTCTCGGCGATGACGGCGGCGGCGTCGCGGGCGATCTCGAACGGGTCGACGGCGGGGTCGTTCAGCGGGTTCTCGGTGCTCATGCCCCAATGCTAGAGGGCGACGCGCGCCGGCAGCAGCGCGTCCCGGCAGGGCGACACTCGCCGGCAGCGGCGCGTCCCGACAGGGCGACACGTGCCAGGAGCGGGGCCGCTCAGTGCTCGCCGAGTGCCCGGTCCACCGCCGCGGTGATCTCGCCCTGGTCGAAGTGGTTGCGGATGACGATGACCTCGGCGTAGGTGTCGCCGATGGCCTCGACGAACTCCTGGCTGGTGAGGATCACGTTCGCGTCGTCGGACACCGACCGCACCGACGCCACGTCGGCGGCGACGACCGACGCGGTCAGACCGAGGGTGGCGAGGGCCTTCTCGGCGTTGACCTTGAGGATCGCGCTCGCCCCGATGCCGGCACCGCAGATCGTCACGATCTTCACGACGACACCCCCATGATCGCGCGGACCTCGTCCGCAGTCGTGGCGGCTGCGAGGCGTCCGGTGACGGTGGCGTCGTTGAACAGGTTCGCGATCTCGCCGATCGACTCGAGGTGCGTGCCGACCCCCGCGACCGCGAGCCCGAGGACGACCCGCACCGGGTCGTTGTGCGGGTGCCCGAAGACGACCGGCGACGCGAGGGTCACCACCGACAACCCGTCGTGCAGCACCGCCGCCCCGGGTCGGGCGTGCGCGAAGGCGAGCCCGGGTGAGATGACGATGTACGGGCCGTGCTCGTCGACCAGGTCGATCATCGCCTCGGTGTACGGCTCCGTCGATGCCCCGGAGGCGACGAGGGCTCCGCCGGCCAGCCGGAGCGCCTCGCGCCACGAGGACGCGCTCGCCCCGAGCACGACGGCGGCGTCCGGCAGTGGCGGCAGTGGCATGCGTCAGGCCTCCTGGTGTCCGGCCGTGATCGTGGCGATGATCTCCTCGCGGTCCTCGAGCGGCAGGAAGGAGCCGAGGGCCGCGTTGATCTGGAACGCCGCGAGGTCGTCGAGGTCGTAGCCGAAGGTGCCCGCCAGCAGCGCGAGCTCACGGGACAGCGTGGTGCCGCTCATGAGCCGGTTGTCGGTGTTCACCGTGACGCGGAACCCGAGCTGGTACAGGACGTCGAACGGGTGGTCGGCGAGGTCGTCGCCCCACGCCGCGATGGCGCCGGTCTGCAGGTTCGACGACGGCGAGACCTCGAGCGGGATCTCGCGGTCGCGCACCCACGCCGCGACCTCGCCGAGGGATGCCAGGGTCGAGCCGTCGCCGGCGTCGGAGAGCGTGACGTCCTCGAAGATGCGCACGCCGTGGCCGAGGCGGAGCGCGCGTCCGTCGACGAGGGCCGAGCGGATGGAGGCGAGTCCGTCGGCCTCACCCGCGTGGACGGTGACCGGGAACAGCTCGGCGGCCAAGTGGTCGAAGGCGGCGCGGTGGTTCGATGCGGGGAACCCGGCCTCGGCACCGGCGATGTCGAAGCCGACGACGCCCCGGTCGCGGTGCCGCACGGCGAGTTCGGCGATCTCGAGGGACCGGTCGGCGTGCCGCATGGCGGTGACGAGCTGGCCGACGCGGATGCGGCCGTCGGCGGCGTCGACCGCTTCCTCGATGCCGGCCTGCACGGCCTCCACCGTCTCGTCGAGGGTCAGGCCGCCCTGCAGGTGCTGCTCGGGGGCCCACCGGACCTCGCCGTAGACGACGCCGTCGGCGACGAGGTCCTCGACGAACTCGCGGGCGATGCGCGTGAGCTGCGGTGCGGTCTGCATCACCGAGGTGGTGACGTCGAAGGTCTTCAGGTACTCGACGAGCGAGCCGGAGTTCGACTGGTCGGCGAACCACTGCCCGAGCTCGGCCGGGTCGGTGGTGGGGAGCGACACCCCCGCCGCGGCTGCGAGCTCGACGATCGTCGCCGGGCGGAGGCCGCCGTCGAGGTGGTCGTGCAGCGAGACCTTCGGCAGGTCGTTGATGACCGCTCCGGCGTCGGGCAGGCGGTAGGTCGGGGCGTCGGCGCTCATGCCCCCCAGGCTATCGGTGGTCGCCGACGGCGCGCAGGCACCGGTGCACAACAGACCCCGGTCCGGACTGGAGGCTCGCCACAGTCCCCCGGGCGCCACCGTCCGGCACGGGGCGGCTCCGCACCCTGCACCTCCCGCGACCGGGCAGGCCCGGTCCGGCACGGAGCCGGCTCCGGCGTCAGCCCTCGATGCGCTCCCGCACGATCGGCCCGCGGTCCGGCGCCACGTCGCCGACCGCCCACGCGCCGTCGAGCGACTCGAGCGCCCGCGGGATGCGGGACTCGTCGTCCGAGTGCAGGGTCCAGAGCGGCTGCCCCGCGGTCACGGTGTCCCCCGGCTTGACGTGCAGCTCGATGCCGGCGCCCGCCTGCACGGGGTCCTGCGCCCGGGCACGACCGGCGCCGAGCCGCCACGCGGCGATGCCGAACGGCAGGGCGTCCTGCTGCACGAGCACGCCGGACTCCGGCGCGGTGACGACGTGCTGCTCCCGGGCCACCGGCAGGTCCGCTGCCGCGTCGCCGCCCTGCGCCTCGATCATCCGCCGCCAGGTGTCCATCGCGCGCCCGTCGGCCAGCGCCGCCGCAGGGTCGGCGTCGGGCAGGCCTGCGAGCGTCAGCATCTCGGTCGCGAGCGCCACGGTGAGCTCCACGACGTCCGAGGGGCCGCCGCCGGCGAGCACGTCGACGGACTCCCGCACCTCGAGGGCGTTGCCGATCGTCAGGCCGAGCGGGACCTCCATGTCGGTCAGCAGCGCCGACGTCCTGACCCCCGCGTCGTTCCCGAGGTCGACCATCGTCTGCGCGAGCGCCTTCGACGACGCGTAGTCGGGCATGAACGCGCCGGACCCGAACTTCACGTCGAGCACGAGCGCGCCGGTGCCCTCGGCGATCTTCTTCGACATGATGCTCGACGCGATGAGCGGGATGCACTCGACCGTGCCGGTGATGTCGCGGAGCGCGTAGAGCTTCTTGTCGGCGGGGGCGAGCCCGGACCCGGCGGCGCAGATGACGGCGCCGACGTCGGACAGGATCTCCATCATCCGGTCGTTCGACAGCGCGGCCTGCCACCCGGGGATCGACTCGAGCTTGTCGAGCGTGCCGCCGGTGTGGCCGAGCCCGCGCCCGGACAGCTGCGGCACCGCGACACCGAACGACGCCACGAGGGGCGCCAGCGGCAGCGTGATCTTGTCGCCCACACCGCCGGTGGAGTGCTTGTCGACGGTCGTCTTGCCGAGCGAGGAGAACGACATCCGCTCCCCCGACGCGATCATCGCGAGCGTGAGGTCCTTGATCTCGCGCCGCTCCATCCCGTTCAGGAAGATCGCCATCGCCATCGCGGCCATCTGCGGGTCCTCGACGTAGCCGCGCGTGTACGCGTCGACGAGCCAGTCCACCTCGGCGGTGTCCAGCGCACCGCCGGAGCGCTTCGTGCGGATGAGGTCGACGGTGTCGAAGGGCTCGACGGCCATGGGATCAGTGCTCCTGCTGGTAAGTGGCGAGGGTGCGCGGCCCGAAGGCGTCGGGGAGGACCTCGTCGATGGTGCGGATGCCGGACACGGTCTCGAGGAGCATGCCCTCGGTCGAGTGCTCGAACAGCAGCTGGCGGCAGCGCCCGCACGGCATCAGGGTCGCCCCGTCACCGTCGACGCACGTGAACGCGACGAGCTTGCCGCCGCCGGTCATGTGCAACTGCGAGACGAGCGAGCACTCCGCGCAGAGCGTCACCCCGTAGGACGCGTTCTCGACGTTGCAGCCGGAGACGATCCGGCCGTCGTCGGTGAGCGCTGCGGCGCCCACCGGGAACGACGAGTACGGCGCGTAGGCGTGCCGCATCGCGGCCGTCGCCGCGGTCCGCAGGGCGCCCCAGTCGACGTCGTCGGTCGGGAGGCCCGGGGCGGCGTCCGCCCCGTCGGCGGCGGCCCGGCCGCCGGTCGCGCCCAGGGCCGTGGCCGGGTCCGTCCAGGCGGCCTGGTCGGTGGACGCGCCCGTGGCGTCGTCCGCAGCGTTCGTGTCGGTCATGTGCCGCGCCTCCCGGCTAGCTCTTGATGTACGGCTTGCCGGAGGCGGCGGGACCGCGCGACTGCCCGACCAGGCCGGCCACCGCGAAGATCGTCACCACGTAGGGCAGCATGAGCAGGAACTCGCTCGGGACGGGCGAGTTGATCGCGCCGAGCGTGTTCTGCAGGTTCGACGCGAACCCGAAGAGCAGCGCCGCGAGGGTCGCGCGGATCGGGTCCCACCGCCCGAAGATGACCGCCGCGAGCGCGATGTAGCCGGCGCCGGCGGTCATGTCCTTCGTGAACGGGCCGACCGCGTCGAGGGTGAAGTACGCGCCGCCCAGACCGGCGATGGCACCGGCCAGCGAGACGTTCCAGAACCGCGTGCTGGTGACGTTGATGCCGACGGTGTCGGCCGCCTGCGGGTGCTCGCCGACCGCGCGGAGGCGGAGGCCCCAGCGGGTCTTGAACAACGCGAACGTCACGGCGGCGACGGCGACGTACGCCAGGTAGACGACGACGGTCTGCTCGAAGAAGATCGGGCCGATCACCGGGATCTGGTGGAGCAGCGGGATCTCGATCTTCGGGAAGCGCACGCCGACGTTCAGCGACTCCTCGTTCGGGGAGAGCACCTGCGAGTAGAGGAACCCGGTGAGCCCGGAGATGAAGGCGTTGATGACGACACCGACGATCACCTGGTCCACCAGGTACTTGATGCTGAACGCGGCGAGGACGAACGACACCAGGACCCCGGCGACGAGCGCTCCGACGAGACCGATCCACGGCGAACCGGAGATCGACGCGATGAGCGCCGACGTGAACGCGCCGGCGAGGAACTGGCCCTCGATCGCGATGTTCACGACGCCGACCCGCTCGGAGATGACGCCACCGAGGGCGCCGAACACGAGCGGGACGCTCAGGCCGAGCGCGCCGACCAGCAGACCGGGCAGCGGGATGGTCGAGCCGGCGGCGGCCCAGGTCAGGAAGCCGACGACGAACACGACGGCGAACACCGACGTCACCCAGAGCGGGACCGTCCGCGATGCACGGACCTCGACGAGGGCGTAGACCGTGGCGATCGCCAGCAGGACGACGACCACGACGCCGGTCGCCGCCGCGGGCAGCGGGACGTCCGGCAGCGCGAAGAAGTCCCCGGCGTTGGCCAGGCGGAACGTCGTGGTGCCCGGCCGGCGCAGCAGGATGAAGAAGACCAGGGCGAGGACCGTGAAGACGGCGTACCCGATCGGCAGCTTCCAGCTGCGGGTGGTCTCGACCGGACGGTCGGTCAGGGGCGACGCGGACGCCGCGGTGGGGCTGATGGTGCTCACGCGGCGACCGCCTTCTTGCTGTTCTTCGTGCGGACGCGACGACGGGCGCCCGGCTGCGGGATCCGGAAGATCGCGCGGACGAGCGGCGGGGCCGCGATGAAGAGGACGATGAGGGCCTGGATGACGCCCACGATGTCGATCGGGATGCCGTTCGCGGCCTGCATGGCGTAGCCGCCGTTCTTCAGCACACCGAACAGGATCGCTGCCCAGAACACGCCCCACGGCTTCGAGCGGCCGAGAAGGGCGACGGTGATCGCATCGAAGCCGATGCCGGCGTCGATGCCCGACGTGAAGCCGCTCGTGACCGCGCCCTGCACCTGGTACGCGCCGGCGATGCCGACGAGCGCGCCGGAGATGACGAGCACCCAGACGGTGAGCGCGGGCACGCTCATGCCGGCGACGCGGGCCGCCCGCGGGTTCTCGCCGATGGTGCGGAACCGGAAGCCGAGCGACGACTTGTTGACGAGCCACCAGACGACGACCACGGCGATCAGCGCGACGACGAAGCCGAGGTCGATGCCGTACCGCGGACCGAAGAGCGCCGGCAGCACCGCGCTGTCCTTCGTGGCGGGCGAGATCGGGTTCGTGCTGCCCGGTGCCTGCAGCAGACCAGGGGTGCGGAGCAGGTAGCTCACGAGGTACAGCGCGACGTAGTTCAGCATGATCGTCAGGACCACCTCGTTGGCCCCGGTCCGGGCCTTGAGGACGCCGACGATCCCGGCCCACACGGCACCGCCGACGATGCCTGCGACGATCGTGAGCGGGATGTGCAGGGCGGCGGGACCGTCGAACGAGAAGCCGACCCAGCCGGCCGCCGCGGCGCCGATCAGGATCTGCCCCTGGCCACCGATGTTGAACAGGCCGGCGCGGAAGGACAGCGCGATGCCGAGTCCGGCGGCGATGAGCGGCACGGCGTAGTCGACCGAGCGCGTCAGCGGCACGATGGCCTGCTGGAACGAGTCGGCGCCGAAGTTGATGACCGAGCCCTGGAACAACGAGGCGTAGGAACCGCCGACCGCCGTGCCGATCGCGCGGAACGTGTCCACGGGGCGCGCGAAGAAGTACCCGGCCGCCGACCGGACGTTCTCGTCGGTGATGGCGATGAGGATGCCGCAGGCGACGAGGGCGAGCACGACCGCGAGGACCGTGACGAGCGCGGAGCCGTTCACGATCCCCTGGAGGGCGGCCTGCCACCGGTCGCCGCCCTGGCGGCGCTCGGTGTCGTCGGCGGAGTCCGTCATGAGGTGCGGGGTCGACTCGACGTCCTGCAGACGGTCGTCGGTCGGCGGCGCGGTGGTCGACGCGTCGACCTGCTGCGGTGCGTCCGGCTGCGTGTTCTCTGGCGTGGTGCTCACGCTGCCAGCTCCGTTCCTTCAGGGAGTTCTCCGGCCATCATGAGGCCGAGGACGTCGCGCGGGGTGTCCGCGGGGACGATGCCGACGATCCCGCCGCGGTACATCACGGCGATCCGGTCGGCGAGGGCGGCGACCTCGTCGAGCTCCGTGGAGACGACGATGACCGGGACGCCGGTGTCGCGGGTGGCGACGATGCGCTTGTGCACGAACTCGATCGACCCGACGTCGATGCCGCGGGTCGGCTGCGCCGCGACGAAGAGCCGGAGCTCACGGCTGAGTTCGCGGGCGAGGACGATCTTCTGCTGGTTGCCGCCCGACAGCCGGCCGGCGGCCGTGCTGCGCGAGGGCGTGCGGATGTCGAACTCCGCGATCTTCTCGTCGGCGAACGCGTCCCGCTCCGCGGCGCGGATGGTGCCCGCGCGGACGAACTCGGCGTGGTCGGCCCGGTCCAGCATGAGGTTCTCGGCGATGGTGAACTCCCCCACCAGGCCGTCCTCCTTCCGGTCCTCGGGGACGAAGCCCACGCCGGCGTCGAGGATCTGCTTGACGCTGCGGCCGGTGAGCTCGCGGCCGTCGAGGGTGACGCGTCCGGCGTGGACCGGCTCGAGTCCGAGGATCGCCTCGGTGAGCTCGGTCTGGCCGTTGCCCTGCACACCGGCGATGGCGAGGACCTCGCCGCGACGGACCGTGAAGGACACGTCGTCGACGAGGACGATGCCGTTCGGGTCGGTGACGGTGAGGTTCTCGACGACGAGCGCGTCCTCGCCGCCGGTCGACGGTGCCTTGTCGACGACGAGCGAGACGGACCGCCCGACCATGAGCGCGGCGAGCTCGTTGTTGGTGGCGGTCGGCGAGGCCTCGCCGACGACGCTGCCGAGGCGGATCACGGTGATCCGGTCGGCGACCTCGCGGACCTCGCGGAGCTTGTGCGTGATGAAGACGATCGCGGTGCCGGCTGCGCGGAGCTGGCGCATGATGCCCATCAGCTCGTCGGTCTCCTGCGGGGTGAGCACGGCCGTCGGCTCGTCGAACACGAGCACGGAGGCGTCGCGGGACAGCGCCTTGATGATCTCGACGCGCTGCTGCACACCGACGGGGAGGTCCTCGACACGGGCGTCGGGGTCGACGTCGAAGCCGAAGCGCTCCGAGATCTCGCGCACGCGCCTGCGGGCACCGGCGAGGTCCAGTCGGCCGCCGAAGCCCGTCTCCTCTTGTCCGAGCATGACGTTCTCGGCGACGGTGAAGACCGGCACGAGCATGAAGTGCTGGTGGACCATGCCGATGCCGGCGCGCATGGCGTCACCGGGGCCGTCGAAGTCCTGGACGACGTCGTCGAGGAGGATCTCGCCCTCGTCCGCCTGGTAGAGGCCGTAGAGGACGTTCATCAGGGTGGACTTGCCCGCGCCGTTCTCGCCGAGGAGGCAGTGGACCTCACCCGGCTCGACGGTGAGCGAGATGTGGTCGTTGGCGACGAGGGGGCCGAACCGCTTCGTGATGCCGCGGAGTTCGAGCTTCATGTTCGGGATTCTATTTCTGTGATCGGCGCACGGAAACGCGGGCGAGGGTGTTCCCCCCGCCCGCGTTCACCGGACTACTTGACGGTCGCCTTGGTCTCGACCTTGATGGAGCCGTCGATGATGCCCGACTTGATGGTGTCGAGCTCCTTCGTCAGGCCCTTGTCGACCTTGTCGGCGTAGTCGTGGAAGGGCGCGATGCCGACGCCGTCGTTCTTCAGCGTGCCGACGTACGGCTCGTTCGAGAACTTCTTGTCGGCGGCCTGCTCGACGACGTCCTTCGTGGCGGGGCGCATGCCCTTCTCGACGGACGTGAACGCGATGTCCTTGTAGCGGGGGTCGGCCTCGTAGAGGTCGCTGTCCGCACCGATCAGGACGGAACCGTTGCCGGCGTCCTTGATCGCCTCGGCGGCCGACTGGTAGATCGGGCCACCGACGGGGAGGATGACGTCGGCGTCCTGGTCGATGAGCGTCTGCGCGACGGCCTTCGCCTGCGTGCCGGCCTCGAAGCCGCCCGTGAAGGAGCCCTTCTGGCTGTCGACGTCCCAGCCGACGACCTTGACGTTCTTCGACTTCTGCTCGTTGTAGTACTTCACGCCGTCCGCGAAGCCGTCCATGAAGATGGTGACGGTCGGGATCTGCATGCCGCCGAAGGTGCCGACGACGCCGGACTTGGAGTACGACGCGGCCGCGTAGCCGGCGAGGAACGCCGCCTGCGAGGTGTCGAACGTGATCGGCTTGACGTTCTTGGCGTCGATCGAGTTGTCGTCGATGATCGCGAAGTCGGTGTCGGGGTTCGCTGCAGCCTGCTTCTTCGTGGCGTCGGCGAGGTTGAAGCCGACGGTGACGATGAGGTTGCAGTTCTGGTTGACGAGCTGCTCGATGTTCGAGTCGTAGACGGTCGCGTCCTTCGACTCGGCCGACTTGTACGTCGCGCCGAGGTCGCTCGCGGCGTCCTTCATGCCCTCGAACCCGAGCTGGTTGAACGACTTGTCGTCGAAGCCACCGGCGTCGGAGACCATGCAGGGACGGAAGTCGGTCTTCTTGGCCGAGGCGTTGTCGGACGGGGCGGCCGAGCAGCCGGCGAGGACGGCGACGGTGCCGGCGAGCGCGAGGGAGCTCAGCAGGACCTGACGGGTACGAGATGTCACGGGTGGGTTCCTCCGGGGGGCGTGCCCGGACCACGTGCGTTCCGGGCGATCGTGGCGACAGTACACGACCGCCCGGCCGGTACAGGACCCCTCCGGAGGGCTCCGTGGATCAGTTACGGGATCGCGACCGCGCCGAAACGCGCCCGTAACGCGGCGTGCCGTCGACACCCCCGATCCGGGTGCCGTCGCGGAGATTTCGTGGTGGAGCGCTACAGGACGTCGCCTCGGCCGCTGATCTTCAGTGCGTCCACCACACCCTTGACCCGTTGGGCGTTCGCGCTCGTGGTGACGAGCAGCGCGTCCGGGGTGTCCACGACGACGATGTCCTCGACGCCGATGAGCGAGATGAGTCGCTGGCTGTGCGAGACGACGATGCCGCTCGACGAGTCCGCGAGGATGCGGGCGCCGTCGCCGAGGACGGCGAGGTTGTTCGCCCGACCGCCGGACTGCAGCTTCGCGAGGGAGGCGAAGTCGCCGACGTCGTCCCAGTCGAAGTCGCCGGGGATGACGGCCATGCGGCCGGCCGCTGCGGCGGGTTCGGCCACCGTGTAGTCGATGGCGATCTTCTCGAGGCCCGGCCACACCGCGTCGACCACGGCGCCGCGTGCGGAGGTGTCCCACGCGTCGGCGAGTTCCTCGAGGCCGGCCAGCAGCTCCGGCTTCGTCCGGCCGATCTCTGCGAGGAGGACGTCCGCCCGGGCGATGAACATGCCCGCGTTCCACAGGTAGGTGCCCTGCTCGACGTAGGAGCGGGCGGTGTCGAGGTCGGGCTTCTCGACGAAGGACCGGACGGCGTGCGCGGTCGGCGCGCCCTCGATGCCGATGGTGTCGCCGTGCGCGTGGATGTAGCCGAAGCCGATGGCGGGTTCGGTCGGTGTGATGCCGATCGTCGTGACGTAGCCGGCGCGGGCGGCGGCGACGGCCTCGCGCACCGACCGGCGGAAGCCACGGGCGTCGCCGATGACGTGGTCGGCGGCGAAGGACCCGATGACGACGTCCGGTTCGCGCCGACGGAGGATGGCCGCGGCGAGGCCGATCGCCGCCGTGGAGTCCTTCGGCTCGCTCTCGAGCACGACGTTGTGGTCCGCGACGCCCGGCAACTGCGACTCGACGGCCACGCGGTGCGCCCGCCCGGTGACGACCATGATCCGCTGGTCCCCGGCGAGGGGTGCGAGGCGGTCCCAGGTCTGCCGGAGCAGCGACGTGCCCGACCCGGTCAGGTCGTGCAGGAACTTGGGTGCGTCCGCCCGCGACAGCGGCCACAGCCGCGATCCGATGCCCCCGGCGGGGATGATCGCGTAGAAGTCCTCGAGGTCGTCAGTCACGCTGCTCACCGTACCGGTGTCCCGGGGCGCGACCTGAGTGCTCCGCGCATGCTTCCCGCACGGACGATGTGCGCGATCCCGCACGCGCCCGGCGCGACGCGCGCGTCGGGGTCGCGGACGGGGCGCCACCCCCGTCCGCCCACCGCCGCCGGACCTCCGGCGCCGCACCGCGCCTCCCGACCGCTGTTCACCACCTGCGTGCCCGGCGTTCACGTCGCCGCCCTCGGCGGGTCACGCGGTGACCGGACCATGGGCCGTGCCATGAACGCACGCAGCGTGGAGCGCGGCACGTCCCAACGGACCGTCGCCGTCGTGACCGAGAGCTTCCTGCCCACCCTCAACGGCGTGACCACCAGCGTCCTGGCGGTCCTCGACCACCTGGAACGCCGCGGTCACCGCGCGGTCGTGATCGCGCCGGACACCCCGGGACTCGCGCAGTTCCGGTCCCGCACCGAGGTGGAGCGGTACCGCTCCTTCGACGTCCACCGCATCCCGGCGGTGGCCTACCGCCAGTTCCCGGTCGCGCTCCCCCACCCGGTCCTCGACACGATCCTCGCCGCCTCCGGCGCCGACGTGCTGCACGCCGCCAGCCCGTTCCTGCTGGGCGGGCGCGCCATCACGGCGGCCGGGAGGCTCGGCATCCCCTCCGTCGCCGTCTTCCAGACCGACGTGGCCGGCTTCGCCCGCCGCAACGGGTTGACCGCGACCGTCCCGTTGGTGCGGAGGATCCTCGGTCGCATCCACGCCGGAGCGTCGCTCACCCTCGCACCGTCGAGCGCCACCGCGGCGATGCTCGCCGAGGACGGCGTCCCGCGTGTGGCGCGCTGGGGACGGGGCGTCGACACCGAGCTGTTCCACCCCGCGCGTCGGCACTCGGCCCACGTCCGCGCCCTGCGTCGGCGCATCGCGCCGGGCGGCGAGACGATCGTCGGGTACGTCGGCCGCCTGGCGCCGGAGAAGGAGGTCGACCGGCTCGCGGAGCTCGGCGGCGTCCCGGGCATCCGGGTCGTGGTCGCCGGCGGTGGTCCGTCCCGGGCGGTGCTCGAACGGCGGCTGCGGCACCTCGACGTGACCTTCACCGGTCCGCTCCGCGGCGAAGCGCTCGCGGACGCGTACGCGGCGCTCGACCTGTTCGTCCACACCGGGCCGGCCGAGACCTTCGGGCAGACCCTGCAGGAGGCCCACGCGACCGGGCTGCCGGTGATCGCGCCGGCGTCCGGCGGTCCGCTCGACCTCGTCGCACCCGGGTTGGACGGCGAGCTGTACGACCCGGACGTCCCGCAGGCGCTCCGGCGCGCGGTCCTGCAGTTGCACCACGACCGCGCGCTCGCCGACCGGATGGGGTCCGCCGGTCGGCTCCGGGTCGAGGGCACGACGTGGGAGGCGGTCGGCGACCAACTCCTCGGGCACCACGACACCGCCCGCACCATCGGCGCGCCGCCCGCCACCACGCGGGCCGCGCGGGCCGACTGGCACGAGGATGTCAGCGCACGCGCATAGGATGGGTCGTGTTCCACACGAACACGAACGGCAAGGGCTCGCCGATCGGGCGAGCCCGTCCTATGGGAGGACGAGCTCATGGCCGAGCAGACCGGTACGGCGACCGCCGTGCCCAGCGTGACGATCGAGGCACCCCGTGCCTCTCGGAAACTCGAGGGCACGCTGTACCGCGGATCGACGGGCATGTGGTCGTGGGTGCTCCACCGCATCACGGGCGTCGCCATCTACTTCTTCCTGCTGGTGCACATCCTCGACACCGCCCTCGTGCGACTCTCCCCCGAGGCGTACAACGCGGTCATCGGCACGTACAAGACGCCGATCATGAACCTCGGTGAGATCGCCCTCGTGATGGCGATCGTCTTCCACGCCTTCAACGGCCTGCGCATCATCCTCATCGACTTCTGGTCGAAGGGCCCCAAGTACCAGCGCGCCATGTTCTGGATCGTGATCGTCCTGTGGGCGGTCGCCATCGCCGGCTTCCTGCCGCGCCAGCTCATGAACCTGTTCGCGGACTTCAACTGAGGGGCGCCCGGATGACCACGCAGACCATCGAGCCGCCGCGCTCGGCAGCAGCAGCCCGTCGCACCACCAACTGGGAGAAGTGGGGCTGGATCTACATGCGCGCGTCGGGCGTCCTGCTCGTCGTGCTGATCTTCGGCCACCTCTTCGTCAACATGGTGGCGGGCGAGGGCGTCAAGCAGATCGACTTCGCGTTCGTCGCCGGCAAGTGGGCCTCGCCGTTCTGGCAGGTCTGGGACTCGCTCATGCTCGTCCTCGCACTCGTGCACGGCTCGAACGGCATGCGGACCATCGTCAACGACTACGTGTCGAAGCCCGGCATCCGGAAGACGCTGCTCGTCGCGATCCTCATCGCGTGCGTCGTCCTGGTCGTCCTGGGCCTCCTCGTGTGCTGGACGTTCGACCCGTGCCCGGCCGGCGCCGCCGCTGCCGACCTGCCGTCGTTCTGCCCCGCGCAGTAGCCGCGGCACCCCCGGACTCCTGCACGCCCGCCGTCCGCACCCCTGCCGGCGCGGCACCCTCCCCTGAAAGGCCCCAGTGACCGAGACCACCGTCCACCACCACCAGTTCGAAGTCGTCATCATCGGCGCGGGCGGTGCCGGCATGCGTGCCGCCATCGAAGCCGGCCCGAAGGCGAAGACGGCCGTCATCTCGAAGCTCTACCCGACCCGTTCGCACACGGGTGCGGCGCAGGGCGGGATGGCCGCGGCCCTCGCCAACGTCGAAGAGGACTCGTGGGAGTGGCACACCTTCGACACGATCAAGGGCGGCGACTACCTGGTCGACCAGGACGCCGCCGAGATCCTGGCGAAGGAGGCGATCGACGCGGTCATCGACCTCGAGAACATGGGCCTGCCGTTCAACCGCACGCCCGAGGGCAAGATCGACCAGCGGCGCTTCGGCGGCCACACCCGCGACCACGGCAAGGCGCCGGTCCGTCGTGCCTGCTACGCCGCGGACCGCACGGGCCACATGATCCTGCAGACGCTGTTCCAGAACTGCGTGAAGCTCGGCGTCGAGTTCTACAACGAGTTCTACGCGCTCGACCTCATCATGGTGGACGTCGTCGGCGACGACGGCGTCACCCGCAAGCAGCCCGCGGGCGTGGTCGCCTTCGAGCTGGCGACCGGCGAGCTGCACGTCTTCCACGCGAAGGCGATGATCTTCGCCACCGGCGGCTTCGGCAAGATGTACAAGACGACGTCGAACGCGCACACCCTCACCGGCGACGGCGTCGGCATCGTCTGGCGTACCGGCCTGCCGCTCGAGGACATGGAGTTCTTCCAGTTCCACCCGACCGGACTCGCCGGGCTCGGCATCCTCCTGACCGAGGGTGCCCGCGGCGAGGGCGCGATCCTCCGCAACGCCTCGGGCGAGCGCTTCATGGAGCGGTACGCCCCGACCATCAAGGACCTCGCGCCGCGCGACATCGTCGCGCGGTGCATGGTGCAGGAGGTGGCCGAGGGCCGCGGTGCCGGGCCGAACAAGGACTACGTCCTGCTCGACTGCACGCACCTCGGCGCCGAGGTCCTCGAGACGAAGCTGCCGGACATCACGGAGTTCGCGCGCACCTACCTCGGCGTCGACCCCGTGGTCGAGCCGGTCCCCGTGATGCCGACCGCGCACTACGCGATGGGCGGGATCCCGACGAACACCGACGCCCAGGTGCTGTACGACAACACGACCGTCGTGCCCGGCCTCTACGCCGCCGGGGAGTGCGCGTGCGTCTCCGTGCACGGCTCGAACCGCCTCGGCACGAACTCGCTGCTCGACATCAACGTGTTCGGCAAGCGGTCCGGCAACAACGCCGCCGAGTGGGTCAAGACCGCCGACTTCCTGCCCCTGCCCGAGGACCCGGCCGCCGGTGTCCGCTCCATGCTCGAGCAGCTCCGCGCATCGACCGGCACCGAGCGCGTCTCGGCCCTGCGCAAGGAGCTCCAGGACGAGATGGACAAGAACGCGCAGGTGTTCCGCACCGACGACTCCCTGGCCCGCGTCACCGAGACGATCCACACGCTCCGGAACCGCTTCATGCAGGTCTCCGTGCAGGACAAGGGCAAGCGCTTCAACACCGACCTGCTCGAGGCCGTCGAGCTCGGGTTCCTGCTCGACCTCGCCGAGGTCGTCGTGTACTCGGCACGGAACCGCAAGGAGTCCCGTGGCGGTCACATGCGTGACGACTACCCGAAGCGCGACGACGAGAACTACATGCAGCACACCATGGCGTACCTGACGGGCGACCCGCACTCGTCACTCGCCGACGACCACATCACGCTCGACTGGAAGCCCGTCGTCGTGACGCGGTACGAGCCGATGGAGAGGAAGTACTGAGATGACCGACACCCTGGTCTCCGACGCACCCCGCACCGACACCGTGCAGGACGCTCCTCCCGGATCGTTCTCGGTCACCGTGATCGTCCGCCGCTACGACCCGGACGTCGACGACGAGCCGCGCTGGCAGGACTTCGACGTGATGATGCTGCCCACCGACCGCATCCTCGACGCCCTGCACAAGATCAAGTGGGAACAGGACGGGTCGCTGACCTTCCGCCGCTCCTGCGCGCACGGCGTGTGCGGTTCCGACGCGATGCGCATCAACGGGCGCAACCGCCTCGCCTGCAAGACGCTGATCAAGGACCTCGACGTGTCGAAGCCGATCTACGTCGAGGCGATCAAGGGTCTGCCGCTCGAGAAGGACCTCGTCGTCGACATGGAGCCGTTCTTCAAGTCCTACCGCGAGGTCCAGCCGTTCCTGCAGGCCAGCTCCGTGCCCGAGAAGGGCAAGGAGCGCGTGCAGTCCGTCGCCGACCGCGCCCGCTTCGACGACACCACGAAGTGCATCCTCTGCGCCGCGTGCACCTCGTCGTGCCCGGTGTTCTGGACGGACGGGCAGTACTTCGGCCCCGCCGCGATCGTGAACGCGCACCGCTTCATCTTCGACTCGCGCGACGACGCGGCCGACGTGCGCCTCGACATCCTCAACGACAAGGAGGGCGTGTGGCGCTGCCGCACCACCTTCAACTGCACCGACGCCTGCCCGCGCGGCATCCAGGTCACGAAGGCGATCTCGGAGGTCAAGCAGGCCCTCATGCGAGGGAAGGCGTGAGTCCGGCGTCGCACAGCGTGCAGGGCTCGCCCGAGGCACCTTCGGTAGGCTCCGCACCATGACGTTCGCGGACACCCGCCCCATCCTCGACCAGCTCGGCTACACGATCCGCTACGTGCAGCTCCCCGGCGAGACCCTGCACGAGCCGCCCGTCGAGGGTGCGCTCCGCATCGTGCCCACGGAGACGTCCGGCTCGGGCGACTTCGCCCTGGAGGTCGTCGACTACGGCACCGCGCGCCGCCTCGCGACCGCTCGTGGCGAAGAGGACGCGG
The DNA here is from genome assembly GCF_048755855.1 of Curtobacterium sp. L1-20. Taxonomy (GTDB): domain Bacteria; phylum Actinomycetota; class Actinomycetes; order Actinomycetales; family Microbacteriaceae; genus Curtobacterium. The sequence goes on from NZ_CP151473.1 coordinate 2,999,631, forward strand.
TGGAGATGCTGCGCCGGTTCCTGAACCGGCCGTTCCCGGCGCCGCGGGACATCCCGCGGCACGAGCTCGACGGCCTCCGCGACCGTGCCGCGTCGACGTACCCGCAGCTCGCACAGCAGGTCGCCCAGGCCGGCGAGCAGGGGCTCACCATCCAGATCCCGGCAGGCGTCCCGGTGGACCGCATCGGCGGTCCGGACGGGTACCTCCTGCACCCGCTCGACACACCGGCACCGCAGCGCTCGCTGCCGCCGCACGTCGTCGCGAGCCCCGAGACGCACCGGTACCTGGTCGAGCGACCGTTCCTGGTCACGGTCCGGTTCGTCCAGCCCTGGTTCGACCAGCCAGGAGGCGCGCTCCGCTTCCAGACGGCGGATCCGTCCGTCACGGTGCGCGACCTCGTCGTCGACGGCTCGCTCGCCCGGCTCCGGGTGGTCTGAGCGCGTCGCTGACGCGACCGACACGACGAAGCGCCCCTCCCGATCGGGAGGGGCGCTTCGTCGTCGGCCCGGCCTGCGGCGTCAGGACTGCGGGGCCTGCGGTGCCTGCTCGGGCCGGTCGTACTGGGCGCCGGCCGGGCTCGGCGGCAGGCAGCCGAAGACGATCGCGGCGGCGCCGGTCACCAGGGAGATCAGCCACAGCGGCCCCGCGAGGTTGGCGTCGTGCACGCGGCGCCACCCGAGCGCGATGTTCGGCACGAGCGTCGCGAGCCACCAGACCCCGTAGAGACCGAGGAGGACGAGTGCCAGCACCGGGGCCGAGTCCGTCGTGTACTCGTTGCCGTACTCGTCGACCCGCGATGTCGTCCCGGCCCAGGCGATGATCGCGGCGATGTAGCCGCCGAAGAGCAGGATCGTCACGATCGCGTTCGCCAGGAACCAGTACCAGTACTCGCTGCGGCTGGCGCGGCCGTCGAAGCGGGCGTACTTCTTGAAGAAGCGGAGCACGGCGTCGAGGAACCCGATGCCGTACCACGGGGCCCAGAGCGGCGGAGCGCCGTCCGGTCCGGTCGGGATCGGCTGCGCCGTCTGCGGGTAGGGCTGGCCGTACGGCTGCTGGCCGTACTGCGGTTGCTGCCCGTACTGCTGCTGGCCGTAGGGCTGCTGGCCGTAGGGCTGCTGGCCGTAGGGCTGCTGTCCGTACTGCGGTTGCTGGCCGTACTGCTGCTGGCCGTACGGCTGCTGGCCGTACGGCTGCTGGCCGTACGGCTGCTGGCCGTACGGCTGCTGGCCGTACGGCTGCTGGCCGTACGGCTGCTGGCCGTACGGCTGCTGGCCGTACGGCTGCTGGCCGAACGGCTGCTGCTGCTGGCCGGAGTGCTGCTGGCCGTACGGCTGCTGTCCGTGCTGGTTCGACTGGCCGTCCTGATCCGTCCGGCGGTCCGGCTGCTCGTGCTCCGGGCGCTGGCCCTGCTGCCCCTGCTGGTCGGGCTCGTCGCCGGCCGGTGGGCCCCACTGCGGGGTGTCGTTGCTCATCGGACTCCTTCTGGTCGGTCGAAGCGGGCGCCGGCGGGGTTCGGCGGCAGGCAGCCGAAGACGATCATCGCAGGGTAGGCGATGAGGGACACGAGGCTCAGTGCTCCCGGCAGGTTGACGTCGTGCATCCGACGCCACACGAGCGCGAGGTTCGGCACGACGGTGGCGAGCCAGTACAGACCGAACACCGCGAGGAGCACGAAGGCGACCGGCGACGGCGCCCCGCTGACCTGGCGGGAGTAGCCGGCGTCGTCGACGACCGTGGTCGTCGGACTGGTCGCGAACAGCACGACGAAGAAGCCGCCGTAGAGGACGATCGTCACGATCGCGTTCGCCAGGACCCAGTACCAGTACTCGCTCCGGCTGGCGCGTCCGTCGAAGCGTGCGTACTTCGTGAAGAAGCGGACGACAGCGGCGCGGAACCCGATGCCGTACCACGGCGCCCAGCGCGGCGGTGTGCCGTCGGGTCCGGGCTGGATCGGCTGGGGGTACTGCGCGTACGGCTGCCCGTACTGCTGCTGGTCGTGCTGTTGGCCGTAGTGGTGCTGGCCGTACTGCTGCTCGCCGTCCGCCGGTGGGCTCCACCGCGGCATGTCGTTGGTCATCGAGCGCCGTCGGGACGGTCGAACCGGGAACCGGCCGGGTCCGACGGCAGGAACATCATGACGAAGACCGCGATCGGGCCGAGGAACGGGACGAGCAGCAGGAGCGCCAGGAGCCCGCTCAGGTTCGCGTCGTGGAGTCGACGGACGATGAGCGCCAGGGTCGGGATGATGAGCGCGAGCCCGATGATCCAGATCGGGACACCGGCCACGGGGTTCGTCGACATCGTGGAGACCCCGACGTACGAGGACGACGACGTCGTCGTCGTGGTGCCGGTCGCAGCCGTCAGGATGCCGGTGATGATCGCCCCCGCCGTGCCGATGATCGCGCTCCAGAGGTACCACCACCAGTACTCGCTGCGGCTGGCGCGTCCGTCGAACCGCACGTACTTCTTGAAGAAGCGCGAGAAGGCCTTCGGGAACGAGATGCCGTAGTACGGCGCCCAGAGCGGCGGCTCTCCCCCGGGTCCGGTCGGTGCGGGCTGCTGCTGGCCGTACGGATTGGCCGGGTACTGGTCGCTCACGGGATCCCCCTCGGTCTGTGGCATGACTGATCAGGAGCGAGTCAACCAGAACGACGACACCCCGGTCAGCGCGTGACCGGGGTGTCGGGAGCGGAGCCGTGCGGTGTCAGCCGCGGCCGGGCTGGTCGAACCGCTGGCCTCCGGGGTGCGTGGTGAGCAGCCCGACGATCAGCGAGAACAGGACCCCGATCGGCGGGATGATGAAGAACAGGGCGAAGAGCCCGGACAGGTTCACGTCGTGCAGGCGCCGGACGGTCAGGGCCACGAACCCGACGGCGCACGCGAGCGCCCAGAGCCGCACGAGCTGGCTCGACCAGTCGTTGCCGACGAGACCGAACACCGATCCGAAGACGCCGATCGCCGCGGAGCCGATCACGTACCAGAGTGCCCAGAACCAGTACTCGCTGCGGCTGGCACGACCGTCGAACCGCACGTACTTCTTCCAGAAGCGGAGGAACGCCTGGGGGAACGGGATGCCGTACCAGGGCGCCCAGAGCGGGGGCTGGCCCTGCTGCTGCCCGTTCGACGTCGGGCGGCCGTACGGGTTCTGTGCCCCGTACGGCTGCTGGCCGTAGGGGTTCTGCGTCCCGTAGTGCTGCTGGCCGTAGGGGTTCTGGGTCCCGTAGGGGTTCTGCGTCCCGTAGGGCTGCTGGCCGTAGGGGTTCTGCGTCCCGGAGGGGTTCTGCGTCCAGGGCTGCTGCTGGCCGGCGGAGTTCGGTCCGCCGGTCGGCTGGCCCGGACGGGGCTGCTGGCCGTACGGGTCCTGGGGCGGGTACTGGTCGCTCACTCGTTCGTTCCTTCCGGCGGCCGCGTGCTGGCACACACTGTCGATGCACACAGATTCAAGCAGACCCCTTCGGTCGGTGCGTCCCCCCAGCGGAGGACCTCGACGTCACGGGACCAGCGCGAGCTTGCCGCCCGGGTGCTGGGACTCGAGCACCTCGGCGGCCTCCTTCGCCTGCGCCAGCGGGTAGCTCCGCGCGACCGGGACCTCGAGCTGCCCGGCAGCGGCGAGGTCGATGAGTCGCTGCCGGACCGAGTCACGGAAGGCCTTGCTCTCCGGCTGTCCACCGGCGACCGCGGCGAACCCGTCACGCGCCGCCCGCCCCTGCGCGGCGATCGTCACGATGCGATCGCGATCCGCGACCAACGCGAGCGAGACGTCGACGGCCTCGTCGGTGCCGACGCAGTCCAATGCCACGTCGACGCCGGAGGGTGCGAGATCACGGATGCGCGCCTCCAGGCCGTCGCCGTACGGGACCCACTCGCCACCGAACCGTCGGACGGTGTCGGCGTTCCGCTCGGAGGCGGTGCCGATGACCCGCGCCCCGAGCGGGCGGAGCAGCTGCAGGAGGGCGACGCCGACGGCGCCGGAGGCGCCGTGGACCACGACGGTGTCCCGACCCTCGGCGCGGGTGACGCGGATCATGTCGGCGGCGGTCGACCCGGCCAGGAGCAGGTTGGCCGCCGCGGGGAAGTCGAGCGAGGCGGGCTTGGCGAAGACGTCGGACGCCGGGACGGTGAGACGCTCCGCCCAGCCACCGGAGACGCGGAAGGCGAGGACCTCGTCGCCGACGGCTCCCCCGCCGGAGGCGATCTCGGTGTCGGGACCCACCGCGCTGAGGGCCCCCGCGACCTCGTACCCGACCGCGATCGGCAGGTCGGACGGGTCGCCCTGCCGGGTGTGCTTCGTGTCGGCCGGGTTCATGCCGGCGGCGCGGACGTCGATCGTGACCTCGCCGGGTCCGGGCGCGGGGACCTCGGTGTCGACGTACTCGAGGACTTCGCTGCCGCCGAACCGCGGGGCCACCCAGTGCTTCGTCATGGAGGTGACGGTACGCCGGTAGCCTGCTGGCGTGACGAGTCACGAATGACCGACCGGCCTCGCGCTGACCTTCCGGCACGACGGGACGCTCCTCCTCGAACTCCTGCAGGGCTGGTACGACGCGTTCGACAGCGCCGTCACGCACGTGGACGCCTCGGACCGGGTCCAGGGTGTGCTGCGCTGGTGGATCGCGACGAAGTCTTCACCCCCACAGCGCCGATCGCGATCTCCACGACTTCTGCAAGGGACTGCTGGCGCTATTGCTCTGCCGTCGATCCACGGAGCCTCGTTTCGCGTAGCTCCCTCCCGCAGCAAGACGTAGCGCTCGGCGTCCTCGAGCCGGTTGGACCGAACGAGGGGCCAGGCGCGCTCCCACGGCCAGGAGTAGCGAACGAGTACCCGGTGCCGTCTTCGACGATACGGAAGGCAGTCTCCAGCGTGCCGTACTCGAAGACGACGCGCTCGTTTCGCCTGAGACCAGTGATGGAGGAGAGGTCCGGCGGTTCGTTGCCCACGAACGCCACAGCAGGTTCGCGTCCGCGGGAGGAATACCGCATTTGTCGGTCGAGGGGAACGCTCCTTGGTCATCCTGGGTGGATGTCTCAGCGCAGGCCGTTCCCAGATCGCGAGACGCAGACAGCATCACCGGGCGATCGTGCAAGGCGGTCAGATCCCGCCGCGGTCGAGGAGGCGCTGCTGAGCCCGCAGGAGCCTGATGTACTTCTCGAGGGCATCGGACTCCGAATCGAAATGACGAACGCCCTCGGCGGAACCGCGCTCAGTGGTGACGTAGACCGCGAAACCCGTCGAGTCCTCCTGGATGACCACTCGGTTTGCACGAGCGTCCGGGTCCGCGAACCACATACCCGCTTCGAGTCCATCCTGCGCGATGATCGCTTGGGCTTCGGCCCTGTCCATCAGATCCTCTCGATCATTCCGACGCTCGTGCGGCGGCCTCGGGTTGCTTGAAGGGCGTTCCGGTCCAGTCGCCGTGACCGCGTTCCCCGTGCCAGTGGTCAACCGCCGTGCCGCGGACGACCCATCGGTCCAGGGCCTCCCAGTTCCCGTACTCGACCAGCCCGGGTTGCGTCCTGACCGGCTCGTTCCCCGTACGTTCGAGGAGGTCGTCGAGGAGCTCGAGATACGGGATCGCCGACGTCCCCGTCATCGCGCTGTCCATGGTCCCGATTGTGCACCAGCCGCTGCACAGAGCACAGGAGACGTCGCGAGCACGCCGAGCCCCACCGCTGACTCGGCCCGAACACGACGCGCGAGCATGGTCGGCGATCAGTTTCGAGCAGCTCGTGCGAGTAGCTCCTCGATGGACACGTCCCGAGCCCAAGCGGCTAGACAGAGGTTCGTCCGTTCACGGAGTGAACTGCTGGTCATCTCGTGCGCTCCGTCTTCCGCCTGCCACTTCACGTTGAGCATCGCGTCGTCGAGTTCGACTCCGTCCGGCCAGGTGTACCGCACGTGCCTGTCGTCCCACGGCTCCGGAACGATCCCCGGTCGGCCGAGGATCAGCAGGTATCGCTCAGCATCCACCTCGTGCGAGAAGGTCCTCAGGATGCACGACGACCCCCGCTGCCACTCGAACACGGCGAGGGGTTCCGTCTGGATGCCGAACTGCGTCTCCAGGTCGCCGAACTGCAGCAGGACGTGTGCTCTCCGGATGGTCCCGAGGAGCGTCGTCGGATCCGGTTGTGGGTTACCAAGCACCGAGCCGACGGCTCGACCGTGTTGCGTCGTCCTCATCGGATGAATCTCTCACGAGTGATGACGACCGGCGCACCGACACCGGATCGGCTTGAAGTCGCTGGCCCCAGACGCTGCTCGGTCGGGAGGAGTCGAGTTCGTCGTCAGCCGACATGTACGACCCGTGGTCCGCGATCCTCAACGACACCCCGGAGGTCATGGTCTCGATCGGTCCGAGCTGTGCGGACACCCACGTGCGCTGCCCCATGGCCGGGGCGAACCGCCCTGCGTCGGACACCGCACGAGCAGCTCTTCGGTCGTACGCGCCGGCCGATTCCGGGTCCCACGCTCGGACGATGCCGGTCAGGACGGCTTCCACGAGTTGGACGCTCGCTGATCGCGGCTCACCATCGATCGTCGGCCCGACGACGGTCGCCGTGACCGAGCTCGACGGCTTCCGTCGACCTTGGATGGTCGCCCCGACCTGCAGGCTCAGGGACGCGAACCCGTTCGTCCCACTGCAGTTCGAGACGATGTTGCTCCCGTGGCTGGTCCACTCCGACCCGTCATCGCCCCGTTCCGCTCGAGCAACGAGCAGCTGTTCGAGCAGGAGGTCATCTGCTCCGGTGAGGGGTCCGTGTCCGTCGACCTGCCAAGCCTCGTCACCGCCGAGTGCCTCATTCGAGGCGTCAATGAGCCGAAGGACGAACCGAGTGATCCGGGACTACCTGCTTCCCACTTGTTCACCAGGAGAAGACCCACCCACGATCTCGATGACCTCGGTCAACGAACGTTCCCGGACCCAAGCGAGCCGGTAGACCAGTGACCAACCGAGGTCGGAGAGCGTCCGCACGACGTGTTCCACACCGTCGATGCGCCACCGAAGCTCTCTGTCCGAGTTCTCCTCGATGAGGTCGACTCCAGGAGGCGCCATCGCCGTCCCGTTGAACCACGGCGCATCGTTCCGCACTTCACCTTCTCGGACCACGACGTAGCGCTCGGCGTCCTCCAGACAGTTGAACCATGCGAGAGGCCAGGAGCTGCCCCTGTCACGAATCTCGAACTTGTACCCAGAGCCGTCGGAGGCAATTCGGAAAGCGGTCTCGGGTGTGCCGTACTCGAACACGACCGGACCATCGCGCTTGATGCCGGGGATCGAGGAGAGGTCTGGCGCTTCATTGCCGACGAACGTCCCGAGCAGATCGGCGTCAGCTCGCTGCAGGCCAGTTTGATCAGTCAAGGGTGAAAGCCCTTCTCGTCGTCGTGGACAGGATTCCATCGTCAGGTCTTCGCCGCAGCATCGTCATCGCATCGACTGGAGTTCGACGTGATGTCACGACCTGCACCCGGAGAGCGCCGCCCGGCTGGCCGAAGGCCGCGTCGATACGACTCACCTGGATCTTGAACCCGTTCGGCTTCATTGCCTCGGTGTCCATCTCGAAAACCGAGAGCGTCTTGCTCGAGGGACGTACGTCCCGGTCCTCGATGGGTACCTCGAGGAGATGCGTTCCTACGTCGACATCAGTGACCAGTACGGCGCCTACGACCAGGTCCGCGCGGGCATCGGGGCGGGCACAAGTGGGGGCGTGAGTGGCGCTGACCCGCAGCGGGGTCGGGCCTCGGGCTCAGCGGCGTCCCCGCAGCCGCTCCCGCAACTCCTGGTACCGGACGACCCATTGACGCGCCGAAGCCTCATCAGAACAGGGACCAGACCTGTGCTAATGCCCGAGGAGCTTCTTGCGGAGCTCCTTGTACCGTACGAACCCTTGTACGCGGTTCACGAAGTCGTCGACCGCCGCAGAGCGGTCCGAGTAGTCGTCGACAGATTCCTCGGTGCTTCGTTCGTTCGTCGTGGAGACCCGCCATCCGTCTGCTGTCTCGTAGATGCACGGGGTGTTCACGTCGTTCGAGGGCCGCCGCATCCAGCAGAAGGGAACGCCTGCGGCCTCGGCCAAGGCGAGTTCGCGCATCGCATCGATGTCATCCATCAGTTCGTCCTGTTCTCAGTGCAGAGGGATCTCGCGGAGTACGCCGAGGACCTGGAGGATCTCGACCGGCAACGGCAGTTGCACCTGCACTCCGCCGCCCGGAGAGCCGAAGCGATCGACTGCTGCGATCTCACCCCGATAGGCACCGAGCGATCCGAGGTCGTCCGCCGTCTTCTTGCGCTGCTGGAGCAGTGCGTCGACGAGCTCCTTGTGGTCCGCGTCCAAGGCGTCGTACGCACCCCGCAGATCACTGACGTCGTGGACGACCTCGTACTGGTGGTACTGGTTGGCGTCCTCCAAGTAGGGCAGACCGCGTTCATCGTACGGGTACGGGCTCTCGTCCGGGACTGGCGACGTGAACCGTCCGTCCGGAGGTCCGTACCGATCGAGCACGGATCCGACGGGCGGATCGTAGGGAGCACGGTCGACCGTCCCGTCGCCCCTCGAGGCGAAACCGTCGTTGTCAACGCCGTCCCAGTTGATCTTGCCGTCCGCGGTGAGGACTTCCGGGCCCTTCGGGATCTGGACGTCGTGTGGCCACACACCGGACGACTCGAACTCTCGTGCCAATGCGCCGTCGCGCGGCCACTGAGATTCGAGGTAGTCGTGCAACTGCGTGGGCGACAGACCGCTCTCGGCCACCAGAGGACCGACGTTCTTGCCCTCGGAGTCGAGCGAGACGTGCGAGTAAGCCTCCGGAGCCGTGCCCTGACCGTGCGGCCCGTCCGGGGAAGCGCCGCCGGTGCCGCGGTCGGCGTCCGTGCCGTGGCCCGAGCTACCGTGCCCGGAACCACCGTGTCCGGCCGAGTCGCCCCCGTGCCCGGCCGCGCCGTGCGACCCCGACGCGGAGTCGCCGTCTCCCGTCGCAGTCTCGCCGTGCTCCCCGTGCCCGCCGGCACCGACGAGCGCCGGCTCCCGCTCCGGCGCGTGCACCGTCGCGTCGCCGCCGTCCGCGTGCGCGCTCGCGTCATTCCCAGCACGCACGTCCGTTTCGGCCTCGGACCGCCCTGGCGGCGTTTCGACACCGCTGTCACCGTGCCGCCCGTGCAGGAAGTCGCCGAGGCCGGTCCTGAAGTCCGCGAGCCGTCCGGTGAACCTGTCGACCGCGTCGCCGATGCCTGCCTTGATGATCCCCTTGAGATCGCCGAGCTTGGGCAGGACCGCCGTCAGCCCCTTCGACGCCCACGCCCCTGCGTCGACGAGGTCGAGGTACTTCCCCGTCTTCCCGACGGTCGCGGCGAGCTCGCCGACCTTGCCTGCCGCCCCGACCTTGCCCGCTTCACCGGCGACCGGGATGACCAGCGAACCGATCCCCCACACCGCTTGTCCGAACGCACGACCGGGGTCCTTCCCCCACTCGTCCCATCCGACCGTCGCCTTCAGGAGCTCGGTCCACGACTCGCGCTGGAGCTCGGGATCCTTCTGCATCGTCTTCGTGTTGAAGCCGGTGAGGGCGAGGATGCCGCTCCACGACGTGCCGGCGGTCTCCCAGTGGAACCCGGAGCCGTCGAACCCGATGAGGGTCCCCAGCCCCTTGACGGTGCCCCAGACGCCGTCGACCAGGACGCCCTTGACCATGTTCGGCAGGAAGTCGACCGTCTTCTCGGAGCACGATTCCTTCCGCTCCGATGCGGCTCCCCAGGGCAGCTTCGTGCCGGCCGGCAACGCCTTGTACCCGTACCCGAGGCCGTCGTCCTCGCCGTCAGCGCTGATGGCGTGGAGAGGAGACAGTCCGGACAGCCCGCGGATGGTGTTGGCGCAGGTCCGTTCTGCTGCCTGGTACGCAACGACCTGCGCGGCGACACCGTTGATGATCGCGTTGTTCTCGTCGGTGAGGGTCTTGTCCTGGTCCCACGAATCGACCGTCGCCGAGCTGCCGTTCTCGGTCGTCATCGTCGTCGGCGTGAAGGCAGCGACATCGCGGTGCAACTGGTTGCCGCGTGTCACGTAGGACTTGAGCTTCGCGATGATCGGCGTGACCTCGGTCACGAAGTCGTCCAGTGCCTTCGCGGCGGTGTCCAGGTCGTCCCCGAACGCAGTGCCGCTCGGGCCGATGGGCGTCATCGCCGCGTAGAGCTGCTCGTCCGACGGGCCGGAGTAGACCCCGGAGATCGGCTGCCACGCCGTCACGATGTCCGCCGTGCCGTCGCGCACCGCGCTCGCGACCGTCTTGAGCTCCTTCGCCCCGGAGGTGATTCCGGTGACGTCGACGTCGGTGTACGGGATCTCCCCGACGGTGACGAGTCCGCTCATCGCTCCGATCCCCCTGTCGTGTCAGTTCCCCGGTGCACCGTCGAACGCGGCGAAGTTCCCGCTGCTCGCAGCGGCGACGGCGTTCGCCTGCGTGGTCGACGCCATCTCGGCATCGCCGTGGTCGATGGCCCGGGTGGCGCCGGCAGCACCCAGCAGCGAGGCCTGGATCCGGTTCTGGATCCCGGTGAGCGTCGACTGCTGGTGCTCGAAGAACCCGGCGAGCGCTTCGCCGATCACCTGCGACTGCGCCGCGGTGGCCGCGGCCTCGACGGTCGCGGCCACCCCCGGCTTGCTGCCGTCAGCCGACCCACCGAGGGCGTCCGTCAGCGCCGTCGCCTTGGTGGCGACGGCACTGAGGACGTTCTCGACACCGGCCGGGTCGACGCTCCATCCGTTGTCGGCCACGTCAGCCGATGTTGCCGACTGCCGACTTCGCCTTGCTGATGGCCGACTGCGCCGACTCGTCGTTCGACTGCAGCGAGGAGCGCAGCGTCGCGATGATCTGCTTGACCTCGCCGGCGACGGTGTTCCACCGCTGCTCCTTGGCGTGGTACTCGTCCGAGACGCCGTCGGCCTGGTAGTCCGCCATCGCGGCCTTCACGTCCGAGTCGCGCTGCGCGATCAGCGACTCGAGCTGTGCCGCCACTGCGTTGAAGTTGTCCTGCGCGTTCTGCGACGCCGCGACGTCGTAGTCGCGACGGTCTGCCTGGTTGCCACCGCTCATGGTGTTCTCTCCCTCTCCCCGAAGATCCGTCAGGCGCGACCGCTGAAGCGGGCCGCGTCGAAGTTCGAGCTGCCCTCGAGCGAGCTCGTGGACTGCGCCATGTCCTGGTCGCCTTCCTGGAACGAACGGTCCATGCCCGAGATGCCCTGCAGCACGCTCGAGAGCGCGCCGTTCAGCTCGTTGGCGATGGTGTCCGTCTCGGCCTTGAAGCGGTCGAAGGCCTGGCGGCCGGCACCGTTGAAGCGCCCCTGCAGCGGCTCGGCCGAATCGGCGAGCTTGCGCACGAGCGTCCCCAGGTCACCGGATGCACCGGACGTCTGCTTGGTCAGGTTGGTGAGGACCTGTGCCCCCATGGCGAACTTCATCGCTCATCCTCTCTGTCGTTCCCCCCACCCCTCAACGGGTGACAGCGAATGCCAGCAGCCTAGACCACCGCCCCCGCACGCGTCACGCCCCGCTTCTGACATGATCGGACGTGCCGATGGGAGGTGAGGCATGTCGTCGATCGTGGTCGAGACCGTGGTCCCGGTGATGACCTGTGGGCGCTGCGGGGTGGCGTCGACGCAGGGGCAACGGTTCTGCACGGACTGCGGCGCCCTCCTCGGCCGCACCGTCGCCTCCGCCGAGTACGACGCGCTGCACGGTGTCGTGGCCGCCGGCACCGGCGCCGTCCTCCTCGCGCGATTGGTCGACGTCGTCGTCCTCCTGCTCGGGGCGGCCGCCGGGGCCTCCCTGCTCTTCCTCGCCCACACGGCGGTCCCCTCCTCGGACCCGGTGGGCACGGCCGTCGCCGGAGCCGTCGCGGGGTTCGTCGTGACGGCCACGATCACGTCGATCCGCGCCTCCAGGACCGGCCGTGGTCCGGGCGGGCTCCTCGCCGGCACACGCGTGGTCGACGTCGACGACGCGCTGCCCGCCGGTCTGGTCCGGCAACTCGCCCGGCTCGGCAGTCGACCGCACCGCCGCGCCACGGGCGCCGGCCCGTGGGCCGCGGCCACGGGCACGGTGACGGCGTCCCTCCGGAACGGGCGGGAACCGCTCGACCCCGCCGTCCCGGCGCTCGGCACCGCGTTCGGTGCGGCCGCGTCGGCGGGCGTCCGACCCGGGTCCGCTCCACTGCCTGGAGGCGCGGTGCAGGCCGGTCTCGACGCCACGCGACAGGCCGGGTACGGCCACGCTCCCGGCGCGGGTCCGGACGCCGGGTCACGACCCGACGCCGCCGCGGGCTTCGCGGCGGTGCCACCGCCGACCGCACCGGTCGCGGACGAGTCGGTGCCGACCGACGCGGTCGTCCTCCGCTTCGACTCCGGTGCCCTGCACTGGTTCCACGGCACCTGCGTGATCGGCCGCAACCCCGAGGCCGAGCCCGGCGTCGCCACGATCGCGGTCCCCGACCTCTCCCGGACGCTGTCGAAGACCCACGTCGCGCTCGTGCAGGCCGACGGCGCCGTGGTGGTCCGCGACCTCGGATCGACGAACGGCACGTCGGTGATCCGGCCGGACGCCTCGTTCGAGGACCTCGTCCCCGGGGTGGACCTGGTCGTGACCGCCGGCTCGACCGTCCGGATCGGCGATCACGCGTTCGTGGTCGACCGGGTCGGGGCGACGCCGTGAACCCGTTCCGTCGCGCCGCCACGGCGGACGACCGTCCCGGTGCGATGCACCCGCTCGTGGACTCCGCCGGTGACGGCAGCGTCCGCTACGAGACCCGGGCGGGGATCGTCCGGCTCGGCGGCGCCCAGGCGACCCTGCTCGCGACGGCCGCTGCCGAGGGGGCTCGTCCGATCGTGGTGACCGACGGCCTGTCCGTCCTGACCGAGGCGTTCCGTCAGGCGCTCGTGGACAGCGGCGGCGCGTGGGTCGTCCGCGGCGACGACGGCCTCCGGAACGGGCTCGACGGACGACGGCTCGATGCGTTCACGGACGCGGTGCGGGTCGGACCGCCGACCTCGGTGGAGGACGTCGCGGTCGGCCACCTCCGCCCGTGGGCCCCCAGCGCCGACCAGCTCGTCGTCTCCGTGTCGGTCCGCCACCGCGCGGCCGAGGAGACCGTCCTGGGCGCGACCACCGAACTGCTGGCGACCGAGCTCGCCGGTGCGGCGCCCAGCGGCTGGGGCACCCACGAGCCGGCCGCTCGGCCGTGGGACCGCCGCGCGCTCACCGAGACCGCCCGGGCACGGATGCCCGACCCGACGCGCCTGCTCGCCGTCGGCTCGGCCGCGGCGCCGCTCGCGGTGACGATCACCGCGCAGCGCACCGGGCAGGGCGTCGAGGAGCTCACCACCGGCCTGCTCTCGGTCGGTGCACCCGGGGACGCCGTCTCCGACGTGCGCACCGCCGCCGTCCCGCAGGTGCTGGGCCGGCTCGCGGCGACGCAGCTGCCGTTGTTCGCCCTGGTGCTCCGACGCCCGGGCCGTGCCGACCTCGCGCAGGCACCGCGCCTGGTACCGCCACCGGTGCCGGTCGCGATGCTCGTCGGCGCCCCGGCGGTCCGGCAGCTCGACCTCGACGTCGAGGGCATGCGGGACCGCTTCGGCGCCGTCGTCGCGGGCCGCCCGCGGATCCCGGCGCTCGTGCTGCCGTTCGGTCGGCGGCAGGACCGTGACCCGGTGGAGGAACTCGCCGCCGTCGTCGACCACGTCGGGCGGGACCGCGTGGCCGACGCCGTCGGCATGGACGACCGCACGAGGGAGCAGGTGCAGCGTGCCGCGCAACAGTGACTCGATCCTGCTCGAGAGCGTCTCGACGCACCGTCGTCGCCTCCGGCAGGCGTTCGTGCTCGGACGACTGGCGGACCGACGGCTCGTCAACGACAACGTCAAGCGGTTCATCGGCAGCGTCGTGCTCGCCGCCGTCGTGGGCGTCGGGTGTCTCGGGTACTCCTTCGTGACGAACGCCCTGGCGCAGCAGGCCGCGCAGCAGCAGGCGCAGCTGACACCGACGCCGACACCGAGCCGGACGCCGGACCAGACGCGGCCCACGCAGGACGGACCGCAGCAGCAGCAGCAACAACCCCAGCGGCAGCGCACGCAGGGTGAGCAGCAGCAACAACAGCAACAGCAGGAGACCAAGTGACCGACTTCACCCGCGTGACCGTCGTCGGGGCCGGCCGTCGCGCCGACGTCGTCGTCGCCTCCGACGAGCCGTTCGCCGGGCTGCTGCCGCGACTGGTGGACATCCTCGACGAGCCCATCGCGGACAGCGCCCACCCGGTCGCACTCGTCCGCGTCACCGGGGAAGAGGTCTCGCTCGCCGCGGACGCGGCGACGCAGGAGATCGCGGACGGCGAGGTCCTGCACCTCGTCCGCCGAGCGGACGCCCCACCGCCGCCCGAGGTCTCCGACGTCACCGATGCCGTCGCGGACTCCCTCGGTCGACGGTCTGACGGCTGGGGCACCGCGGCGCGACAGTCCGTCGCGGCGGCCGCGATCGGTGCGACCGCGTCCGTCCTCGGGACCCTCGTGGTCGCCGCCTTCACGGTCGCCTCGGTGCGGGCCGCGTTCGACGGCGGGACCGTGTCCCCCGGACTGCTCCCGTCCGTGCTCGTCGGCAGCGGCGTGGTCCTGGCGCTCGCGGCGCTCGTCGCGGGACGGGCCGGCGCGCGCTGGACCGGCATCGCCCTGACCGCGGCCGCGACCGGGCTCGCACTGCCGATCGGTCTCGCCGTCGGTCCCGTCGTCGGACGTGAGGGCGACCACCCCGCGATGGTCGCCGCCCTGGTGCTCGTGTGGGCGTGGATCGCGCTCGGCGTCGGGCTCGGCGTCGGGCAGCGGACGCGGACCATCGGCGTCGCGGCCGTGGTGGGCGTGGTGCTGCCGCTGTTCGGCATGGTCACGTGGCTGACCCCCGCGCCGCAGGCCGCCGGGTGGGGCGTGGTCGGGATCGCCGCGGTGGTCGTCTGCGGCCTCCTGCCCTCGGTCGCCATGTCGTCCGCGGGGCTCACCGGCCTCGACGACCGGGTGAGCGGCGGCGAACCCGTCGCCCGCGACCGTGTGGTGACCGCGCTCGACGACGCCTACCGTGCCCTCGACTGGACGACCGCAGCGGTCGCCGCCCCGATCGCCCTGTCCGGTGCGGCGCTCGTCTCCGCCGGCGATCCGTGGGCCGTCGGCCTCGGTGCCGCGGTCGTCGTCGTGGCCGCGCTCCGCACCCGGGCCTTCCCGCTGACGCTGCAGGGCGTCCTGCTCTGGAGCGCCGTGGTCGTCGCCGCGGTGCTGGGGCTCCTCGGGCACGCGGCCACCGCGCCGTTCCAGGTCCTCGGCGCCCTCGCCGGCCTCGCCGTGCTCGGTGCCCTGCTCGCCGGGGTGCGACCGGCGGCCCACCAGCGGGCTCGTCTGCGGTCGCTCGGCAACGTGCTCGAGACGATCTCGGTCGTGGTCGCCCTGCCGCTGCTGCTCGGCGCCTTCGGCCTCTTCGCCGCACTGCTGGAGACGTTCTGACCATGCGACTCCTCGACGACGTGGTCCCCGCGCTCGGCCGGGCCTTCTTCGGCAGCGTGGCCGGCGGCGCGCGCGAACTCGACGACGCCCACCGGGCGATCCGTCAGGGTGTGCCGACCAGCCGCCGCATCGCGTTCGCCTCGCTGCGCGGCGGGACCGGGTGCTCCGCGACCGCAGCGGCCGTCGCCACCGTGCTCGCGCGACGTCGCTCCGGCCGGGTGCTCGGCGTGGACGGCGCAGCAGGACTCCGCTCGTTCGCGACCCACGCCGGAGCGGACCGGACGGGACCGACCCCGCGCTCCGAGCGCCGCGACGCCGCGAGGACGTCCTGGGACGCGACCGACGGTCTGGCGGTGACCCCGTCGGGCCTGCACGTGCTCCGCATCGGCGACCCGCGCCTCCCGAGCCGACAGGCCGCGCCCGCGGAGTGGACGGACGCCGTCGACCCGATCGCGCGGTTCTTCGACGTGGTCGTCGGCGACTGGGGTTCCCGGAGTCCGTTCGTCGACCTCGGCGCCGTGGCGGCCGACGCCCACGTGGTCGCCCTCGTGACCGGAGCGGACCGTCCCGCGATCGAGGAGGGCGTGGCGCACGCCGACGCCGTCCGACGGCACGCACCCGACACCCGCGTCCTGGTGGTGCCCGTGGACACGACCGGCACGGGGCTGCGCGCCGCACGCACCGCCGTCGACTGGCCCGGGCACGCCGTCCACCCGGTCCCGAGCGACCCGAGCGTGACCGGTGGCGGCGAGCGCCCCACCGCGTCGCGCATCGCCCTCATCCAGCTGACGGCGGCCCTCGTGGACGCCGCGGTCGACCGTCGCGCCGACGCCGTCGTCGACGCCCACACCCCGGAGGCGAGCCGGTGAACCGCATCGTGCACCGACCGGCCAGGGTCTCCACCCCGCTGGTCCGACCCGACGCCGAGCAGCTCGCCCCGCCGCGGCAGCTGCCGGAGGGGCCGAGCGGCGGCATCCCGCTGCAGTCGCTGCTACCCGTCGTCGGCGCGGTCTCGTCGGTCGTGATGATGGTCGTGCTCCGGGGCAACAACCCGGTGCTCATGGTCGTCGCCGCCCTGGTCTTCGTGGTCGCCCTCGTCGGCGGCCTCGGGATGGCGTTCACCCAGCGGGGCAATGCCGTCCGGAACCGGAGGACGCAGCGCGAGCGCTACCTCGACTACCTCGAGGAGCTCCGCGGCGACCTGCGGACGCGCACGACCGCCGTCCGGGAACGGGCCGAGCACGTCGACCCCTCGCCGGACACGCTCCCCCGGCTGGTCGGCGACCCGGCGCGGCTCTGGGAACGACGGCGCACGCACGGCGACTTCCTGCGCGTCCGCGTCGGCTCGGGCGACGTCGGATGGCTCGACCTCGACGTGCCGCCCGACCAGAACCCGGTGCAGCCCCTCGACCCGCTCATGCTCGCCGAGCTCGAGCAGGTCGCCGAGCACTACGGCACCGTCCACGCGATGCCGATCGCGCTGCGCCTCGACGACGCCGGGGACGTGTCCGTGGTCGGCGACCGCGCGGCCGTCCTCGGGGTCGCCCGCGCCCTCGTCGCCCAGCTCGCCGCGCTGCACGCGCCCGAGGACCTGCACCTGGCTGCGGCGTTCCCGGCGGAACGCGCCGACGACTGGGACTGGTTCGACCTGCTGCCGCACGCGCGGATGGACCGGACCTTCGACGGGCCGCTCCGGGCCCGCAGGGTGGCCGAGGACGTCCCGACCCTCGCGCGCACGCTCGCCGGGGAGCTCGGGGAGCGTGCCCGCACCGCGGCGATGTACCGACGCTCGGGCGACTCGGCGAAGCGCAGCGACCTGCCGCGCCTGGTCGTCCTCGCCGACGAGCACGGCGCCGTGGCCGTGCCGCTCGCGCTGCCCGAGGGCGAGACCCGACCGGAGGACCTGCGGATCACGGTGGTGCACCTCGTCGCGGACCGGCTCCACGAGCCGTCCGACGTGCGGGTCCGGGTGACCGCGACCTCCGACCCGGACGGCACGACGCTCCTCGAGATCGTCGACGCGCGCGATGTCGAGGAGGGCGAACCCGCCCCGGTCCAGCTCGCGGTGTGCGACCCGGTCGCGCCGACCCTGGTGACCGCGGTGGCCCGGGCCCTCGCGCCGCTCCGGCTGTCCGCGGACGCCGAGGAGCGCGCGGAGTCCTCCGCGGCGATCGGGGTCGCCGACCTCCTCGGCGTCGACGACGTGACGAGGATCGACCCGGACCGCACCTGGCGTCCGCGGAGTCCGCGGGACTTCCTGCGGGTGCCGATCGGCGTGGACGACTTCGGTGCACCGCTGCTGCTCGACCTGAAGGAGTCCGCACAGCTCGGCATGGGCCCGCACGGCATCTGCATCGGTGCGACCGGCTCCGGCAAGAGCGAGATGCTCCGGACGCTCGTCCTCGGGCTCGCGGTGTCGCACCCGCCCGAGGACCTCGCGATGATCCTCGTGGACTACAAGGGCGGTGCGGCGTTCGCCCCGTTCGCGCGGCTGCCCCACGTCGCCGGCCTCATCGACAACCTGGCGGACGACCCGCAGCTCACGCGACGCGCCCGTGCGTCGATCGCGGGCGAGGTCCGCCGTCGGCAGGAGATGCTCCGCGACGCCGGGGCCGCGCCGTCGATCACCCACTACCGGGAGCTCCGCACCCAGCGTCCCGACCTCCCGCCGATGCCGCACCTCGTCCTCGTCATCGACGAGTTCGGCGAGCTGCTCACGGCGGAACCGGAGTTCGTCGACCTGCTCCTGATGATCGGCCGGATCGGGCGCTCCATCGGCGTGCACCTGCTCCTGTCGAGCCAGCGCATCGAGGCGGGGAAGCTCCGCGGCCTCGACACCTACCTGTCGTACCGGCTCGGGCTCCGGACGTTCTCCGAGGCGGAGAGCCAGGTCGTCCTCGACACCGGCGACGCCTTCCACCTTCCCGCCGTCCCCGGGTACGGGTACCTCAAGGTCGACACGAGCGTGTACACGCGCTTCCGCTCCGGCTACGTGTCCGGGCCCGTCGAGGACGCGACGCCGGCTGCCTCGACGGCGAGCGCGACGGTCGACGCCGCACCCGAGCCGTTCGAGCTGCCCGTCTACAACTCGCTCGCGACCGAGGACGAGGACCTCGGCGAGGCGGCCCTGGAGACCCCCGACGTCGGTCGGAGCGTCGTCGACGAGGCGGTCGAGCGGCTCGGGCGCGGCGACCGTGCGACGACGCCCGTCTGGCTCCCGCCACTGCCGACCCGGCTCGCGCTGGGTGCGGTCCTCGACCCGAACGCCGCGACCGACCCGACGGGGATCACCGTCCCGATCGGGCTGCTCGACGACCCGGCACGCCAGCGGCAGCGGCCGTGGATGCTCGACCTCACGCAGGGCGGCGGTCACGTCGCGGTCATCGGCGCCCCGGGCTCGGGACGGACCACGTTCCTCCGCACCGTCGCGGCGTCGATCGCGCTCACCACGACACCGCGGCAGGTCAGCGTCTACGGGATGGACCTCGCCGGCGGCGGTCTCGGTCGGATCGAGGGCTTCCCGCACGTCGGCGGCGTCGCCACGCGGGCGGACCGGAACCGCCTGCTCCGTCTGGTCGAGGAGCTGCAGGCCATGATCCGCCTGCGGGAACGGGTGTTCCGCGACCACGGGATCGACTCCCTCGCGATGCTCCGGTCCCGGCACGCGGCCGGTCGGGTCCCGGAACTCGGGTCGGCGGACGTGGTGCTCCTCGTCGACGGCTTCGGCGTGATGCGGACCGAGTTCGAGGAGCTCGAGGACGCCTTCGGCGATCTGCTCCAGCGCGGCGGCAGCTTCGGCATCCACGTGGTCGTCGGGCTCACCCGCTGGAACGAGCTGCGTCTCGCGAACCAGCCGCTCATCGGCCAGCGGTTCGAGCTGCGGCTCAACGACCCCGCGGACTCCACCATCGCCCGTGCCGCCGCCGCGACGCTGAAGTCCGGCGAGCCGGGCCGCGTGCTCACCGGCGACGAGCTGTTCGGTCAGGTCGCCCTGCCGGTGCTCGACGACGTCGACGACGGCGCCGTCGGCGACGAGCTCGCCGCGCTCGCACAGCGGGTGGCGGACAGCTGGGGCGGACCGGCCGCCGCGCCGATCCGTCTGCTCCCGGAGTCGTTCGACCCGGCCGAGCTGCCCGATCCGCTCGCGACGCCGTCGACCGTGCCGTTCGCGCTCCGCCAGGACACGATGGACTTCGTCGCGTTCGACCCCGCCGTCGACCAGCACCTCCTGGTGTTCGGTGACACGGCGAGCGGCAAGACCGCGCTGCTGCGAGGTCTTGCCGCCGGGTTCATGGACCGCTCGACACCCGACGAACTCGTCCTGGCGTTCATGGACGTGCGCGGCGGCGCCGCGGCGGGCACCCCGGACGACTTCCTCGGCGGGCACGCCGCGAACGGGCGCGACGCCCGGGGACTCGCGGCCGCCATCGCCGCGGAGCTCGAGCAGCGCGCCGCCGGCACGTCGACCGGTCCGCGACCGCGCATCGTGGTGCTCGTCGACGACTACGACATCGTGGCCTCGGCCGGCACCGACCCACTCGCGCCCCTCATGCCGTACCTCCCCTCGGCGCGGGACCTCGGCCTGCACGTCGTGCTCACCCGTCCGGTGGCCGGCGCCGCACGCGCGATGTACGACACGGTGATCCAGTCGATCCGCGACTCGGGAGCCACCGGCCTCGTCCTGAGCGGGGAGCGGTCCGAGGGCCAGGTGTTCCCGAAGGTCTACGCCGAGCAGTTCCCACCCGGCCGTGGCCGACTGGTCCGGCGTGGCACCGCGCCGCGCATCGTGCAGGTCGCCCACTTCCCCGCTGCCACCGCGGTCGCACCGGCGCAGGCGGACCCCGCCGGTCAGACGACCGTGCTCGACCCGAAGGGAGCCGTCGATGCCCCGTGAGGTGATCCTCCTGTCCACCGAGCAACCGTCGTCGCTCGCCCTGGTCGAGGCCGGCGCCGACGTCGCGCCCGACCTCCGGGTCCGGACGCTCGAACGCGTCGTGACCCAGGTGGTCGACGACCGCGGCACGGCGGTCCTCAGTGTGCAGCAACCCGAACGCGTCGAGAACGCCGACGAGATCGCGCGACTCGCTCCCTGGGCCACGCTCGGTGCCCCGCTCTGGTGGACCGAGGCGTGGGTGCCGTGGGGTGCATCCGGTGACGTCGGCATCGCGATCGTCCGTGCGTTCGCCGCGGCACTCGACGCCGAGCTGATCGTGGAGGACGGCACGTGAGCGGCCTGCCCCCGGCGTCGGTCCCCCCGACCTCCGGGCCCGTGCCGGACCGGCCGGTCGCGCCGACGTCCGGCCCCGGTCCGGCGACCGCGGTCCCGCCGATGCCCGGGTCCCGTCGTGCCGCCCTGCAGCGCGCCCGCATGGTCCTGGTCGCCGGGGTCGCCGGCGGCGTGGGGACGACCACCGTCGCGGCGCTCCTGGCGGACGCGGTCGGCGGCCGGCTCGGTGTCACCGTGCAGGCCACCGACCACTCGGGCGGCGAACTCGCGGCCCGCCTCCCCCGGCTCGAAGCCGCCACCTCGCGCGTCGCCGTGCACGACGCCGGCGCGCACCCGGGTCCTGCGGCGGCGCTCTCCGCGGCGCCCGAGCGCTCCCTCGTGGTCGTCGGCCGCGCGACCGCCGACGGGGTGGCCGACGTCCGGACGGTGCTCGCGACCCTGCCGGACACCGACCCGACGCTGCTCGGCCGCTCGGCGGTCGTGCTGGTGGACCGCGCCTCCAGGCCGACCGCTGTGGACCCCGCTGCGCTGCGCGAGACCGGCGTCGGCGCCGTGCTCGTCCTGCGCGCCGACCGCACGCTCGCACGCCCGGGGCGGATCGCCGTCGACCGGCTGACCCCGTCGACGATCGGCACCGTGACCGACCTGCTGGCCGCGCTCGCCTGGTAGGTGTGCGCTCCGGACGGCGCCGCCCGTCCCACCGGGTGCTCGTCGTCACCGGGCGCCGCTGCGCGGGCACTATCGTCGTGACGGTGTCCACCCCCGAGAACCACGCCCGCGTCCCCCGCGCAGCCGTCGTCGTGAACCCGTCCAAGGTCGACCTCGCAGCGCTCCGGGCGGCGGTCGCCACCGAGCAGGCCGCGGCCGGCTGGGCGGACACCGTGTGGTTCGAGACCGACGCCGCGGACGACGGCGCCGCCGCCGCTGCGGCCGCGCACGGGTCGGACGCCGACGTCGTCCTCGTGGTGGGCGGGGACGGGACACTCCGCGTCGCCGCCGAGGTCCTGCACGGCACCGGCACCCCCCTCGCCCTGCTGCCGACGGGCACCGGCAACCTCTACGCGCGCAACCTCGGCCTGCCGCTCAACGACGTGACCCGGTCCGTCCGCGCGGCCTTCCACGGCCACGACCGACCCGTCGACGTGGCCTTCGCCGCCCTGACGACGCCGACCGGAGAGACGACGGAGCACGCGTTCCTGGTGATGGCCGGCATCGGACTCGACGCGCGGATGGCGGCGGACACGAACGCACGGCTCAAGAAGCGCTTCGGCTGGCTCGCCTACTCCGATCCGATCGCCCGCTCCGTGGTCGGCAACCGGCAGGTCGACCTGCGGTACCGGCTCGACGACGGCCAGGAGCACGGGATGCGCGCCCACACCGTCATCGTCGGCAACTGCGGCACGCTGACGGCGGGTGTGCTCCTGCTGCCCGCGGCGCAGCCCGACGACGGCCTGCTCGACGCGGTGGCGTTCCGCCCGTCCGGGGCGTTCGGGTGGACGAAGGTCGGGTACGGGCTGACGTTCAACCGGTTCTTCCACCGCACCGGCTTCGGGCGGCTGCTCGCACGGTTCCTGCCGCGGTCCCGCACCCTCGGCTACACGACGGCGCGGACGCTCGACCTCGCGCTCGACGCGGCGGAGCAGATCCAGCTCGACGGCGACCCGTTCGGCACGGTCGTCGCAGCACGGCTCCGGGTGGAGCACGACGGCCTGGTCCTCCGCGTGGCCTGATCGGCCGGCACCGGCCGCGCCGGTCGCGCCGGTCGGCCCGGGAGGCGCGGTGCCGGTCCACAGCACGGGCGGCCGGAGCCGGGATGACGGACCGCGGTACGGCACGACGGGAGGCGCGGTGCCAGCCGGCACCGCGCCTCCCGTCCGACCAGGAGACCGCTACCCGCGGGCGGTACGCACCCGGTCCGCGAACGCGGCGTGCAGCGGGTGCTGCTCGTCCAGTCCGGTGATCTCCGTCACGACGTCCGCGTCGGACCGGTCCGACCGCAGCAGCTGCTGGAGCTCCACGCTCTGCTCGTCGTCCGCGACGTCGAAGCGGAGCGCCGCTCCCATCGCGTCGAGCAGCGCCGTCGGCTCGGTGCCGTCCTCGGCAAGGGCGGCCGCGGGCGAGACGAAACGCTCGTCGCGCGAGAGCTTCCGCAGGGGCTGCCGACCGACACGGGTCACGGTGTCCGGCAGGTGCGGGTTCTCGAACCGGGCGATGATCGCCTGCACGTAGGAACGGTGCACCTCGGGGTCGAGCTCGTGGCGACGGACGAGCAGGTCGCTCGTCTCGGCCAGCACGGACTCGAGCTCGGAGCGGACCGCCGGGATCGCGACGGCGTCCGAGATCTTGTCGGCGCCCGCGAGGAAGCCGTGGTACGCGACCGTCGCGTGCCCGGTGTTCACCGTGAAGAGCTTGCGCTCGATCGAGGCGGCGAGGCCGTCGACGTAGTGCGCACCCGGGATCGACGGCTCGTTCCCGCCGAAGGGCGTGCGGTCGATGGCCCACTCGAAGTACGTCTCCACGGTGACGTCGAGGCCGCCGTCCGCGGGCTGCGCCGGGACGATGCGGTCGACGGCGGTGTTCGCGAAGACCGCCTTCGCCAGCGCCTCGTCGCGGGACTCGGCCGGCAGGGCATCGACGATGAACTCGCGCAGGCGGTCGGTGGCGTTGATCGCGTTCTCGCACGCCATGACCGTCAGCGGTGCGGCATCGGCGTCCCGGGACACGAGGGCACGGGCGATGACCGGTGCGATGAACTTCAGGACCGTCGGGCCCACCGCGCAGGTGACGACGTCGGCAGCCGCGACCTCGGCGATGACGCCGGCCTCGTCCTGCGCGCTGTTCACCGCACGGAAGTTCGTGACCTCGTGGTCCGTCGCCCCGGCGCCGACCTCGTGCACGGTGTACGAGTCCGCGGCGGCCAGGGCGTCGATGAGCGGGGCCGCGACGTCGGCGAAGACGACCTCGTACCCGGCCTCGTGGAGCAGGAGCCCGACGAAGCCGCGGCCGATGTTGCCCGCGCCGAAGTGGACGGCGGTGGGGTGCTCGGCGCTCACTCGTTGACCTCGCCGAGGATCGACAGGATCGCCGCGGTGTCCGGGGCGTCCGTGAGCTTCTGGACCTCGTCCTCGTCGGAGAACACGATCGCGATCTTCGACAGGATGTCGAGGTGCTCGTTGTTCACGCCGGCGATGCCGACGACGAAGCGCACCGGGTTGCCGTCCCAGTCGATCGGCGTCGCGTACCGGATGAACGAGAGCGCCGAGGACTTGATGGCGTCCTTCGCGTCGTTCGTGCCGTGCGGGATGGCGAGGAAGTTCCCCATGTACGTGGAGACGCTCTTCTCGCGCTCGAGCATCGCCGGGTAGTAGTCCGCCGTGACCGCGCCCGCAGCCTCGAGGATCTCGGCCGCCTCCTTCATCGCCTCCGACTTCGTCGGGGCGGTGTCCTCGGTGTGGATCCGGATCTGGCTCTCCTGCAGGACGGGCATGGGGGGTTCTCCTTGCTTCGTGACGTGACGTCGTGGACGTGGTGGAGGGGACGAGCCGTGGCCCGTCCCCTCCGATACTGCACCTTGGTTACTGGTTCTTGAGCTGTTCGACGACCTGGTCGTACTGCGGCGCGTTCATGAAGTTGCCGACCGACACGTGCTGCGCGTTCGGGTTCTTCTGCTTCGCGCGGTCCGTCAGCTCCTCCTGCGTGATGATCAGGTCCTCGTCACCGCTGAGGTTCGCGATCGCCTTGTTGGAGACCGTGACCCCTTCGATGCCCGCCTTCTTGATCTTGTTGCGCAGGACGCTGGCACCCATGGCACTCGACCCCATGCCGGCGTCGCAGGCGAACACGAGGTTCTGGACCTTCGTCGCCGTCGCGGTGCTGGCCGAGCCGACGCCGCCCAGGGAGGCCTCGGCCTCTTCCTCGTTCGCCGGCGAGTTGTTACCGAGGAGACCCGCGGTCGCGGCGTTGACGTCGCGGCCCTTGTTCGCCTGGAGCTTCGCCATCGCGGCGCTCATGTCACCGTTGCCGTTCGCCAGGTCGCGCTTGCGGCTGGCGAGGAGGAAGAAGGACGCGACCGCGAACGAGACCGCTGCGGACAGGATGACCGAGAGGATGACGCCGACGTAGCTGTCTTTCGCCGTGGCGGTGAGGACGGCGATGATCGAACCCGGCGATGCCGGGGCGACGAGGCCGGACTGGAAGGCGACGTTGGTCGCGACGCCCGTGGCACCACCGAGGATGACGGCGAGGAACAGGACCGGCTTCTGCAGCACGTACGGGAAGTAGATCTCGTGGATGCCGCCGAAGAACTGGATGAGGATCGCGCCGGGTGCGGTCGAGCGGGCGATGCCGACACCGAAGAAGGTGAAGGCGAGCAGGATGCCGAGACCGGGGCCGGGGTTCGCCTCGAGCAGGAAGAGGATCGACTTGCCCGACTCCTGGACCTGCTGCGCGCCGAGCTGGTCGAGCACGCCGTGGTTGATCGCGTTGTTGAGGAAGAACACCTTCGCGGGCTCGATGATCACGCTGGCGAGCGGGAGCAGCGAGCTGTCGACGAGGAACTTCACCGCGGCGCCGAGGCCCTCGGCGATGAGCTTGAACAGCGGTGCGAGCCAGAAGAAGCCGATGAGCGCCAGCGCGAACCCGAGGATGCCGGCCGCGTAGTTGTTGACGAGCATCTCGAAGCCCGGCTTGATCTTGCCGTCCCAGATCTTGTCGATCTGCTTGATGAGGTACGCGCCGAGCGGCCCGCAGATCATCGCGCCGAGGATCATGATCGTGCCGTTGGCGCCGATGATGACGCCCATGGCCATGATCGAGCCCACGACGGCGCCGCGGGTCTCGTAGATCATCCGGCCGCCCTGGAAGGCGATCGCGAGCGGGATCAGGTAGGTCAGGATCGGGCTCACGAGGCCGATGTTGGCGACCCCGTTCGTCTCGCCGAAGCCGCCGAGGACGCCGACGGGCGTCCAACCGGTCTCGATGAAGAAGGCGGTGATGAGGCCCCACGCGATGAAGATCGCGATGTTGGGCATGACCATGCCGGAGAGGAACGTGCCGAACTTCTGAACGGCGACGCGTGCGCCGCCCCGCGACTTCGCGGGAGCGTCGGGCGCTGCAACGGACGACGTTGTCATGTGCGGTGACTTTCTGTGAGGTGCTGCTGCTGTGAGTGGGAGGTGGTGCTGGGAACGGGTGGTGCTGTGGGGCCGGCTCAGACGGCGTGCGCGGCGGCCGCAGCGGACTTCGCAGCCGCCGCGGTGCTCGCGGCGAGTGCCGCCTGGGCCATCTCGCGGGCCTGGTCGAGCGTGTGGCCGGCGAGTTCGGCGCGCACGTCGGCCAGGGCCGCGGGGGTCATGGAGAGGGTGGTGGCGCCGAGGCCGACGAGCACGACGGCGAGCAGCGGGTCGGCCGCGGCCTCACCGCAGATGCCGACGGGCTTGCCCGCCGCGGCACCGGCGCTGCCGAGCTGGGCGACCAGGCGGAGCACCGCGGGGTGCCACGGGTCCTGGTAGGAGGCGACGGTGCCGAGCATGCGGTCGGCGGCCATCGTGTACTGGGTCAGGTCGTTCGTGCCGATCGACACGAAGTCGGCGGAGGTGAACACCTGGTCCGCCATCAGCGCGAGCGACGGCACCTCGGCCATCACGCCGGCAGTCCGGATACCGAGCTCGCGGGCGAGGTCGACGAAGTACTCGGTCTCCTCGGCGTCGGCGACCATCGGGGCCATCACCCAGAGGTCGGCCTCGGTCTCGGCGTCGGCCTGCGCGAGCGCGGTGAGCTGGTCGCGCAGCACCTCGGGGTGGGTCCGGAGTGCGCGGAGACCGCGGCGTCCGAGCGCCGGGTTCTCCTCGTCCTTGTCGGTGAGGAACGGCAGCGGCTTGTCGGCGCCGGCGTCGAGCGCCCGGACGACGACCTTCTTGCCGGGGAACGCCTCGAGGAGCTGCTTGTAGGACTCCTTCTGTTCCTCGACGGTGGGCGCCTTCGGCGAGTCGAGGAAGAGGAACTCGGTGCGGAAGAGCCCCACGCCCTCCGCACCGAGGGACACGGCGCCCGCGGCGTCGGCGGGGCTGCCGAGGTTCGCGAGCAGGGGGACGGTGTGGCCGTCGGCGAGGGCACCGGCGGTGAGCGGTGCGGCCGCCGCGGCCAGGCGGTCGGCGATGCGCTGCTCGACCTCGGCGACGAGTGCCTCGGACGGGTCGGTCACGACGGTGCCGGCGACGGCGTCCACCACGACGGACTGCCCCTCGGCGAGGTCGTCGGCCCCGGTGACGCCGACGATCGCGGTGATGCCCTTCGCGCGGGCGAGGATCGCGGTGTGCGAGGTCGGACCGCCGTCGCGCGTGACGAGCGCGAGGACCTTGTCGAGGTCGAGGAGCGCGGTGTCCGCCGGGGCGAGGTCGCGGGCGACGAGCACGAACGGGGTGTCCGACTCCGGGACGCCGGGTGCCGGGACGCCGCGGAGCTTCGCGACGATGCGCTGCGCGACGTCGTCGAGGTCGGCCGCGCGCTCCCCCATGTAGCCACCCATGCCGACGAGCAGGTCGCGGAACTGGCCGAACGCCTCGTGCACGGCGCGCTCCGGGTTGGTGCCGCCGTCGATGCGGGCGTGCACGTCGTCGAGGAGCGTGGGGTCCTGCGCCATGAGCGCCTGCGCCTCGAGCACGGCCTGGGCGTCGCCGCCGGCGAGCTGTCCGCGCTTGTTGAGGTCCTCTGCCACCGCGGCGATCGCCGTGGCGACCGCCTGCTTCGCGTCGCCCGCCGGACCCTCGAGCGCTGCCGTCGACGGTTCGCCGAGCGGGTCCGCCATCCGGAGCACGGGGCCGTGGGCGACGCCACGGCCGACGCCGGTTCCGAGCAGTTCGGACATTCGAGACTCCTTCATCTCACACGCGCTTGCGGTGGGGTGGTTCGTTCGGTGCGCGCGGCGCGGAGACGGACCCCGCCGGTGCGGCTGAGCAGCACCATACCCCGATCCGCGTTGACAAACAAACACATCCGGGGATAAAAATGCAGAAACAGATGCCCGTTTGCGTCTGACGGCTGATCCGTTCGGCGCGACTCCGCCACAGACGTGCCCGGTCGTGTCCGTTCCGTTCCGACTCCACCACTCCCAGACGACGAGGCCCGTGATGTACGCACCAGAGCGCCACCAGCGCATCGTCGAACGGGCACGCGCGCAGGGTCGGGTCGACGTGAAGGACCTCGCCGAACTCCTCGCCGTGACCCCGGAGACGATCCGGCGCGACCTCACGTCGCTCGAACGCCGCGGACTGGTCCGCCGCGCCCACGGGGGCGCCATCCCCGTCGAACGGATCACCCTGCACCCGGGCGTCGGCGACCGTGGCGGCATCAACCAGTCCGAGAAGATGGTCATCGCCGAGGCCGCGCTCGACGAGCTGCCGGAGAACGGGTCCGTCATGATCGACGCCGGCACCTCGACCATCTGCCTGGCCGAGATGCTGCCCACCGACCGTGGCCTGACCGTCGTGACCCACTCGCTGCCGGTCGCGATGGCCGTCGCCGGCCGGGCCGGCATCGACCTGCACCTGCTCGGCGGGAACATCCGGAGCGACTCGCTCGCCGGCGTCGGCACCTGGACCCACCAGCTCATCGGCATGGTGAGCGTCGACGTGGCCTTCATCAGCATCAACGGCATCACGCCCGAGCGCGGGCTGACGACGCACAACATGGCCGAGGCGGCGGTGAAGAGCGCGATGATCAAGTCGGCCCGCCGCAGCATCCTGCTCGCCGACCACACGAAGTTCGGACGCGAGGAGTTCGGCCGCGTCGCCCCGCTCGCCGCGATCGACACCATCATCACCGACCCGGGCGTCAACGCCGACCTGGTCCGCGAGGTCGAGGCCGCCGGGACCGAGGTCCTCTGGCCCGGCCGCGAGTGACGGCCCGGCACCGGACCCGCCCCGCGCCCAGCCACCCAGTACCCACCCACACCGCGCTCGCTAGCATGAGCGCTCCACCGTTCGACGAGGAGTCCATCGATGTCCGAAGCCACCCGCACCGTCACCGTCGCCAGCGCGTCCGGCCTGCACGCCCGCCCCGCCTCCCTGTTCGTCCAGACCGTGACGGCCTCGGGGCACCAGGTCACGATCGCGAAGGGCGAGAAGTCCGGCAACGCCGGCAGCATCCTCGCCCTGCTGGGGCTCGGCATCGAGAACGGCGACGAGGTCACGCTCACCGTGACCGGTGACGACGCCGAGGCGACGGCGGACAGCCTGGTCGACTTCCTGCAGACGGACCACGACGCGGCCTGACGACGTCGGTCACGTCCCCGACGTGACCGTCTGACGGACGGGAGGCGCGGTGCCGGCCGGCACCGCGCCTCCCGTCCGTCTGCGTGTCGCGACGCCGTCCACGGGTCGCGTCCACCCCGTCGACGGCGCGTCCGCGGACGTCCGACCCCGCCGATAGGGTGTCCTGCATGACACGCCTGCGCCTCGCATCCGTCAACGTGAACGGCATCCGTGCCGCGTTCCGGAAGGGGATGGGCGACTGGCTGGCCACCCGCGACGTCGACGTGCTCGCCCTGCAGGAGGTCCGCGCGTCGGACGCCGACATCGCCGCACTGCTCGGGGACGAGTGGGACGTCGTGCACGACCCGGCCACCGCCAAGGGCCGCGCGGGCGTCGCGATCGCCTCGCGCCACGGTTCCGGCCACGAGCGTGCGGAGATCCACCGCGTCGAGCTCGGCCCCGACGACTTCGACTCGGCCGGCCGCTGGGTCGAGGCCGACT
Organism: Curtobacterium sp. L1-20; assembly: GCF_048755855.1. Classification (GTDB taxonomy): domain Bacteria; phylum Actinomycetota; class Actinomycetes; order Actinomycetales; family Microbacteriaceae; genus Curtobacterium. The sequence continues at coordinate 3,029,130 of NZ_CP151473.1, forward strand.
ACCAGGTGGGCGGCACGACGGTCACGGTCGTCTCCGCCTACGTCCACTCCGGCGAAGCAGACACCCCCAAGCAGGACGAGAAGTGGAAGTTCCTCGACGCGATGACCGAGCGTCTGCCCGCCCTCCGCGCGCACAACCCGCTCGCGGTCGTCGTCGGTGACCTCAACGTCGGCCACGACCAGCGCGACATCAAGAACTGGAAGGGCAACGTGAAGCGCGCCGGCTTCCTGCCCCGTGAACGCGCCTACTTCTCGCGCTTCCTCGGCGCGGACGGCGAACCGGTCGAGGGCGCCGACGGGTCGACGGGGCCGGGCCTCGGGTGGGTCGACGTCGGCCGTGCCCAGGCCGGCGACGTGGACGGCCCCTACACGTGGTGGTCGTGGCGGGGCCAGGCCTTCGACAACGACACGGGCTGGCGCATCGACTACCAGATGGCGACGCCGGAACTCGCCGACACGGTGACCGGGTACACGGTCGACCGTGCTGCGGCGTACGACCAGCGATGGTCCGACCACGCACCCGTGGTCGTCGACTACGAGATCTGACCAGCTCCCCCACCACCTCAGCAACAGGACAGCACCACCATGACCAAGACGCGCATCTTCTCGGGCATCCAGCCGTCGGCCGGCTCGCTCCACCTCGGCAACTACATCGGCGCGCTCATGCAGTGGCGCGACCTGCTCGACGACCACGACGCCATCTACTGCGTCGTCGACATGCACGCGATCACCTCCCCGCAGGACCCGGCGGAGCTCCGCGCGAACACCCGTGCGACGGCCGCGCAGTACATCGCCTCGGGCATCGACCCGACGAAGGCGACCCTGTTCGTGCAGTCGCACGTGCCGGCGCACGCCGAGCTGGCCTGGGTGCTCAACACGCTGACCGGGTTCGGCGAAGCCAGCCGGATGACCCAGTTCAAGGACAAGTCGGCGCGCCAGGGCGCCGAGGCCGCCTCGGTCGGGCTCTTCACCTACCCGATCCTGATGGCGTCGGACATCCTGCTGTACGACACGAAGGTGGTGCCGGTCGGTGACGACCAGCGGCAGCACGTCGAGCTCACCCGTGACCTCGCCGGCCGGTTCAACTCGCGGTTCGGCGACACGTTCGTCGTCCCCGAGGCGCGCATCCTGACCGAGACCGCGCGGATCTACGACCTGCAGGACCCGACGAGCAAGATGAGCAAGTCGGCGGCCTCCGACAGCGGCCTCGTCCGACTCCTCGACGAGCCCAAGCGCACGGCGAAGAAGATCCGGTCGGCCGTCACCGACGCCGAGCGGGAGATCCGTGCGGACCGGCAGGAGAAGCCGGGCGTGACGAACCTGCTCACCATCCTGTCCGCGTTCACCGGCACCCCGGTCGCCGCGCTCGAGGACGCGTTCGTGGGCAAGGGCTACGGCGACCTGAAGGGCGAGGTCGCGGACGCGGTGGTCGCCGAGCTCGAGCCGGTGCGCGCCCGCACGCTCGAACTCCTCGACGACCCGGCAGAGCTCGACCGCCTGCTGGCCGTCGGCGCCGAGCGTGCCGAGTCGATCGCGGGCGAGACCCTCGCCCGGGTCTACGACCGCATCGGCTTCGTGCCCCGTCACCGCGGCTGACGATGCTGCCCGTCTCGCTGGGATCCGCCCGGGTGCACCTCGACGTGCCGACCCGGGCGGACACGGCGGCGATCACCGAGGCCTGCCAGGACCCGGACATCGTGCGCTGGACCACCGTCCCGACGCCGTACACGCCCCGCGACGCCGCCACCTTCGTCGACGCGTTGGTCGGCCCGGGCTGGGCGTCGGACCGCGAGTACACCTGGGCGATCCGCCGGGCGGGTTCCACCTGGCTCGAGGGCATCATCGGCTACCGGACCGCCCACCGTGACCTCGGGTTCTGGCTCGCGCCCACCGCGCGCGGCGAGGGGCTCGTGCACGAGGCCGTCGAGCTGGTGGTCGGCTGGGCCTTCGCGCAGGGCGCTCCCGACGTGTACTGGGAGTGCTACGCCGGCAACACCGCGTCCGCCGCGGTCGCCCGTGCGGCGGGCTTCTCGTACACGGGGTCCGGCCCGGCGCTCATCCCCGGACGCGGCGGCGCCCCGACGACCGCGTGGAAGGCACTGCGCCGTGCGGACGGCGCCCCGGCGTCCGACCGCTCCTGGCCGGACGAGTCGTTCGGTGACGTGTCACTGGACCGCCGCCGGTAGTCTCGACCCGTGACCAGCGCCTCCGATCCGACGACGACCGCCGCCACTCCGGCGGAGGTCCGCGCGATGCGCCGAGCGCTCGACCTGGCGGCGCTCGGGCCGGCCGTCGGCGACCACGCCCGCGTCGGCGCCGTGATCCTCTCGCCGACGGGTGACGTCCTCGGCGAGGGCTGGCACAAGGGGGCGGGCACCCCGCACGCCGAGGTCGACGCCATGACGCAGGTCCCTCCGGAGCACCTCCGTGGTGCGACCGCCGTCGTGACCCTCGAACCCTGCAACCACACCGGACGGACCGGACCGTGCGCCGTCGCGCTCCTCGAGGCCGGGATCGGTCGCGTGGTGTACGCGATCGACGACCCGGGCCCGGCCGCGCACGGCGGCGGCGACCGGCTCCGGGCCGGCGGCGTCGACGTCGTCCCGGGCGTCCTCGCCGACCAGGCCGAGGCGTTCCTCGAGCGGTGGTTGCACTCCGTCCGCACGGGCCGGCCGTGGGTCACCGTGAAGTGGGCGTCGAGCCTCGACGGGCGGGTCGCCGCGGCCGACGGCACGAGCCGGTGGATCACCGGGGCCGCCGCGCGCCAGCACGTGCACGAGCAGCGCGCCGGGCACGACGCCATCCTCGTCGGGACCGGCACGCTGCTCGCGGACGACCCGAGCCTCACCGCACGGGGTGACGCGGGCGAGCTCCTGCCGGACCAGCCGCTCCCCGTCGTCCTGGGCGACCGCCCCGTGCCCGTCGACGCTGCGGTCCGCCGTCACCCGCGCGAGCTCGTCACGCTCTCCGGGCACGACCTCCCCGCGGCGCTCGGGACCCTCCGCGACGGCGGTGTGCACTCGGTGTTCGTCGAGGGCGGCCCGACCGTCGCCTCGGCGTTCGTCGCCGCCGGGCTCGTGGACGAGTACCTCGTGTACCTCGCACCCGTGCTGCTCGGTGGTCCCCGGGTCGCCCTCGACGCCATCGGCGTGGGAAGCATCGGCGAGCGACGACGGTTGGACGTACTATCGACCACCAGCCTCGGCCCCGACCTGCTGGTCCGAGCTCGACCCCACCGCCAGGCCAGGCCGGCGGCGGACGAGCCCGGCGACGCGGGGCCCCAGAACGACCGGAGCACCACATGACCGACGCCCTCACCTCCCCCACCCCGGGCAGCCCGGTCCACTTCGAGGTCTCGACGAACGTCCCGACCACGCACGGCACGTTCGAGATGCGCGCGTACCGCGACCTCGTCACGAGCGCGGAGCACGTCGCGATCATCGCCACCGGGCCCGACGGCGCCGTTCCCGCGGACGGCACGCTCGTCCGCGTCCACTCCGAGTGCCTGACCGGTGAGGCCTTCGGCTCCCTGAAGTGCGAGTGCGGCCCGCAGCTCGACGCGGCGCTCGACACCATCGCCGCCGAGGGCGGTGTGGTCGTGTACCTGCGCGGACAGGAGGGCCGTGGGATCGGCCTCATCAACAAGCTCAAGGCCTACCGTCTGCAGGAGGACGGGCTCGACACCCTCGACGCCAACCTGGCACTCGGGCTCCCGGCGGACTCGCGCGCCTACGGCGGCGCCGCCGGCATCCTCGCCGACCTCGGCATCACGAGCGTCCGGCTGCTCTCGAACAACCCCGAGAAGCGCCGGCAGCTCGAGGAGCACGGCATCACGGTCGAGAGCCTCGTGCCGCTCGTCGTCGGGGTCTCCGCACAGAACGCCGGGTACCTCGACACCAAGCGCGACCGGATGGGCCACCAGCTGCCGGCGCACCTCGAAGCGGGCAGCCCGCTGGCCTGAGACCCGCTCGGCCCGTTCTGGGCGGATTCGCAGGTGGGCTACATCTGTCGTATGATGGGGCACCCCGTCACGAGCGGTCCACCACCACCCCCGAACGCACCCGACCGGTGCCCGCGCCACCCCGCGCGAACCGATCGGTGTCCGCCGTCCGGACCACCGCTGCGCTCCTCTCGAGCGTCCTCCCACGGAGTCCCGTCACCCCATGTCCGCCGCACCGGCACCAGCAGCCCCGAAGACCGCCGGCAATCCGCGCTCCCGCGTCGTGATCGCCAGCCTCGTCGGTACCTCCATCGAGTTCTACGACTTCTACGTCTACGCGACCGCCGCGGTCCTCGTCTTCCCGACGCTGTTCTTCCCGAACGAGGACCCGACCGCGTCGCAGCTGTCGTCCTTCGTCACCTTCGCCCTCGCGTTCTTCGCCAGGCCGGTCGGGTCGATCATCTTCGGACACTTCGGTGACCGCGTCGGCCGGAAGGCGACCCTCGTCGCCTCGCTCCTCGTCATGGGAACGGCGACGTTCCTGATCGGGTGCCTGCCGACGTTCGACTCCATCGGCATCTGGGCGCCCGTGCTCCTCGCGGTGATGCGGTTCGCGCAGGGCGTCGGCCTCGGCGGCGAGTGGTCCGGCGCGGCCCTCCTCGCGACCGAGAACGCGCCGGCAGGCAAGCGCGGCGTCTTCGGCTCGATGCCGCAGCTCGGCGCACCGATCGGCTTCCTGCTCGCGAACGGCTTGTTCATCGCCATCAACGCGGCGATGCCCGCAGGCGCGGATGGTTCCGCCAACCCGGACTTCCAGGCGTGGGGCTGGCGCATCCCGTTCCTGCTCTCCGCCGTCCTGGTGATCGTCGGCCTCTACGTGCGCTTCAAGCTCGTCGAGTCGACGGTGTTCCGCGGCGTGCAGGAGTCCGGCACGGTCGCCAAGGTGCCGCTCGGCCGCGTCTTCCGCACCTCGTGGAAGGCCCTCATCATCGGCACCTTCGGCATGGTCGCGACGTACGTGCTCTTCTACTTCATGACGACCTTCACGCTGTCCTACGGCACCACCGGCGCCGAGGTCGGACCGCTCGTGCCGAAGCCGGGCCTCGGCTACTCCCGCGGCGAGTTCCTCAGCCTGCTCATGATCGGCGTCGTGTTCTTCGGCATCTTCACCCCGATCGCCGGGATCCTGGCCGACAAGTTCGGACGTCGGCGGACGCTCATCCCGACGACGATCGGCATCGCGCTCTTCGGCCTCACGTTCCAGTTCTGGTTCGCGGCCTCGACCGGCCCGATCACCGTCGTGACGTTCCTCATCGTCGGCCTGTCGCTGATGGGCCTGACGTTCGGGCCGATGGGCGCCCTGCTGCCGGAGCTGTTCCCGACGAACGTCCGGTACACCGGATCGGCGATCGCGTACAACGTCGCCTCGATCCTCGGCGCCTCGCTCGCGCCGACGATCGCCCTGGCGCTGTGGAAGCCGGACGGCAACATCTTCCTGGTCGGGCTGTACCTCACCATCGCCGCCGTGGTCACGCTCGTCGCCCTCCTGTTCGTGCGGGAGACGCGGAGCGCCGCCCTCGACGAGGCGGACCGGGCGGGCGCGCCGGACGCGGCACCCGCGGACGTGCGCGGCTGACGCGAGCACGACCCCGACGGGAGGCACGGTGCCAGCTGGCACCGTGCCTCCCGTCCGTCTGTCGGTACTCCCGCGGCGGGCGCTGGTGCGTTGACCGCTGCGGAACGACAACGTCGATGTCGTACGACGTCGATCGTGTCGCTCGTTGCGCACGCCGACAGTCGCGCACGCGTGGTTGCGACACCGTCGACGTCGTACGACATCGGTCGTGTCGCTCATTGCACACGCCGACAGTCGCGCACGCGTGGTTGCGACACCGTCGACGTCGTACGACATCGGTCGTGTCGCTCATTGCACACGCCGACAGTTGCGCGCGCGTGGTTGCGACACCGTCGCTGTCGTACGACATCGGTCGTGTCGCTGGTTGCGCACGCCGGCGGTTGCGCACGCCGACAGGCGCGCACGCGTGGTTGTGACACCGTCGCTGTCGTACGACGTCGATCGTGTCGCTGGTTGCACACGCCGACAGTCGCGCACGCGTGGTTGTGACACCGTCGCTGTCGTACGACATCGACGATGTCGTCCCGCGACCGCCGCGCCGCCGCACCCGCTCGCCGAGCCCGCTCTCGCAGCGCGAGCCGCCGCGCGTCAACCCACGTTGACACGTGTCGGTGCGTCAATGTAGGTTGACGCCGTGGACCGACCGACCATCACGAGCCTCGCCGAGGGCGCGTCCGGGGACGACCCGTTCTCCGCCCTCGCCAGCGTGCGCGAACTCCGGCGCGAGCTCGACCGCACCGAGGAACTCGCCGCCCGCCGCGCGCGGAACGCCGGCGCCTCGTGGCAGGAGATCGCCACGCTCCTCGGCGTCAGTCGCCAGGCAGTGCACAAGAAGTACGGCAGAAACTAGGAACACGATGAGCTCCCCCTTCGCACGCCCCAAGAAGACCGACGGCCCCCGTGCCAGCTTCGGCCGACTGCTCAGCTACCTCTTCGAGAACAAGCCCGCGATGGTCGTGATCATCGTCCTGAGCATCCTGGGTGCCGGTGCATCGCTCGCCCAACCGCTGCTCGTCAACCAGGTGGTCACGGCGGTCCAGCACGGCCGGACCCTGAGCATGCTCGTGTGGTTGCTCGTCGGTCTCGTGCTCGTGTCGGGGCTCCTCAACGGCGTCCAGCACTTCCTGCTCCAGCGCGCCGGTGAGGGCGTCGTGCTCTCCACGCGTCGCAAGCTGATCGCGCGGATCCTCAACCTGCCGATCTCGGAGTTCGACACGCGCCGCACCGGTGACCTCGTCTCGCGTGTCGGCAGCGACACCACCCTGCTGCGCGCCGTGCTCACGCAGGGGCTCATCGAGTCGATCGGCGGTGCCCTCACCTTCATCGGCGCGGTGATCGCGATGGCCGTCATCGACCCGCTCCTGCTCGGCATCACGGTGGTCATCGTCCTCGTCGCGATCGTCGTCGTCGGTGGGCTCAGCCGCCGCATCCGCGTCGCGTCGAAGCGTGCGCAGGAGAAGGTCGGCGACCTCACCGCGGCGGTCGAGCGCGGGATCGGCGCCGTGCGGACCATCCGCGCCGCCGGTGCCACCGAGCGCGAGGTGCACGAGGTGGACACCCACGCGACCGAGGCCTACGCGCGCGGCCTCGACATCGCGAGGATGTCGGCGTTCGTGGTGCCGGTCGCGAGCATCGTCATGCAGGTGGCGTTCATCGCCGTGCTCGGCGTCGGCGGCGCGCAGGTCGCGGCGGGGACGATCACGATCGCGACCCTGATCACGTTCATCCTGCTGCTCTTCATGATGATCATGCCGCTCGGTCAGGCCATGGGTGCCGTCGTCGCCGTCGCGCAGGCGCTCGGCGCGCTCGGCCGCATCGAGGAGATCCTGCACCTGCCGACCGAGGCGCAGGACGACGGCGCGGTCCGCACCGTCGCCGCGGTCGCGACCAACGACGCCATCACGTTCGAGCACGTCTCCTTCCGCTACCGCGGTTCCGCCGACGCGTCCGGTCCCGACGGCGCGGTCGCGGCCGACGCGTCCTCCGGCGGTCCGGGAGGCACGACCCGTCTCCCCGGCGCACCCGACGACGAGCAGGCGGTGCTGCACGACGTCTCCTTCCGGGTCCCGCGCGGATCCCGCGTCGCCCTCGTGGGGCCTTCGGGTGCCGGCAAGTCGACGACGCTCGCCCTCATCGAACGGTTCTACGACCCCACGGACGGCGTCATCCGACTCGGAGGCGTCGACGTCCGCGGGCTGGACCGTGCCGAACTCCGGGCGCAGATCGGGTACGTCGAGCAGGACGCCCCGGTCCTCGCCGGCACGATCCGGGCGAACCTGCTCCTCGGGTCGCCGGACGCCACCGAGGACGACTGCACCCGCGTGCTCGAGGCGGTGAACCTCGGTGAGGTCCTGCACCGGGACCCCCGGGGCCTCGACGCGCAGGTCGGCGAGGACGGCGTCATGCTCTCCGGCGGCGAGCGTCAGCGTCTGGCGATCGCACGTGCTCTGCTCGCCGCTCCGCCGATCCTGCTGCTCGACGAGTCCACCTCGTCGCTCGACGGCGTGAACGAGCAGAAGATGCGGCTCGCGATCGACGCCGTGGCCGAGGACCGCACGCTGCTCGTCATCGCGCACCGTCTGTCCACGGTGGTCGATTCGGACGTCATCGTCGTGCTGGAGCACGGTCGGGTCGTCGGCACCGGGACGCACTCCGAGCTCGTCGAGTCGACGCCGCTGTACCGCGACCTCGCGAAGCACCAGCTGCTCGTGTGACGCCGACCGCTGCGGGTCCGGGCCCGATCGGCCCGGACCCGCAGCGACGTCAGACGGCGAAGGGGTCCGGCGTGAGGACGTACACCGTCTCGAGGTACTCCTCGAGACCCTCGTGCGACCCCTCGCGACCGAGCCCGGAGGACTTCACGCCTCCGAACGGGAACGCGGCGTTCGAGACCACCCCGGTGTTCAGCCCGAGCATGCCCGTCTCGAGCCGCTCCGCAAGACGCTGACCCCGTCTGAAGTCGGTCGTGAACGCGTAGGCGACGAGCCCGTACTCCGTGTCGTTCGCGAGCCGGATGCCCTCCTCCTCGGTCGCGAACCGGGTGATCGACACCACCGGGCCGAAGATCTCGGTCGTCAGGATCTCGGACCCGGGCTGCACGTCGTCGAGCACCGTGGGTGCGTAGTACGTGCCGGGTCGGTCGACCCGCTGCCCGCCGGTGACGAGGCGCGCGCCCCGGGACACCGCGTCGTCGACCAGCTTCGCGGCCTTGTCCACCGCGCGGTCGTCGATGAGCGGACCCATCGTGGTGCCGTCCTCGCTCCCGCGGCCGACGCGGAGTTCGTCGACCTTCGCGGTGAGCGCCGCCGTGAACGCGTCCGCGATGCCCTCCTGCACGAAGAACCGGTTCGCCGCGGTGCAGGCCTCGCCGACGTTGCGGAACTTCGCCAGCATCGCGGCCTTCACCGCGGTGTCGAGGTCGGCGTCGTCGAACACCAGCAGGGGCGCGTTGCCGCCGAGCTCCATGCTCGTCTTGAGGACGTTGTCCGCGGCCTGCTTGAGGAGCGCCGACCCGACCGGGGTCGATCCCGTGAAGGTGAGCTTCCGGAGCCGGCGGTCCGCGATGATCGGTTCGGACAAGCCCTTCGCGTCACGGGAGGGCACGACGTTCAGGACGCCGTCGGGCAGCCCGGCGCGGCGGAACAGCTCGACCAGGAACAGCGTCGTGAGCGGCGTGAGGTCGGCCGGCTTGAGGACGACCGTGCACCCGGCGGCCAGCGCGGGACCGATCTTGCGGGTGGCCATCGCGAGTGGGAAGTTCCACGGGGTGATCGCGTACACCGGGCCCACGGGACGCTTGAGGACGATCCCGCGGCCCGTGCCCTCCGGGTTCGTGCGGTAGTCGCCGCCGATCCGCACGGCTTCCTCGGAGAACCACCGGAGGAACTCGCCGCCGTAGGTGACCTCGCCCCGCGCCTCGGCCAGGGGCTTCCCCATCTCGAGCGTCATCAGGGCTGCGAGGTCGTCCGTGTGCTCCCGCACCAGGTCGAACGCCCCCCGCAGCAGGTCCGAGCGCGTCCGGGGCGGCGTCGCGGCCCACGCGTCCTGGGCGGCCACCGCGGCGTCGAGCGCGGCGACGCCGTCCTCGGGCGTCGCGTCCGCGACCTCGGCGAGCACCTCGCCCGTCGAGGGGTCGCGGACCGGGAACGTGGCGCCGCCCGACGCCGGACGCCAGCTGCCGCCGATGAACAGCCCGGTGGGGACGTCGGGGACGGAGACGTTGTCGTCCGAGACCGTGGTCGTCGGTCCGGTCGCGGTGGTCGTGTCGGTCGTGTCGGTCGTGTCGGTCGTGTCGGTCACAGTACTGCTCCTCCGGGGTTCGCCAACCCCTCGTCCATGTCGCTCGTGCCGATGTGCCCACCGGCGGTCCGGACCTCGTCGAGGGCCCGCGCGCTCCGTTCCGTGTCCACCCCCACCACCAGGTCGTCGAGGACCTCGACGGCGTACCCGGCGGCAAGCGCGTCGAGCGCCGATGCCCGCACGCAGTGGTCCGTGGCGATGCCCACGACGTCGACCGACGTCACGTGGTGCTCGCCCAGGACGTCCTGCAGCAGGACGTCGTCGTCGGTGCGGCCCTGGAACGCCGAGTAGTCCGGCGTCCCCTGTCCCTTGAAGACGTGCACGTCGACGGGATCGGTGTCGAGGTCCGGGTGGTACTCCGCCCCGGGTGTCCCGGCGACGCAGTGCACCGGCCAGGTCGTCTCGAAGTCGGGTTCCGCCGCACCGGCGAAGTGTCCGCCGTTGTCGTCGTCGCCGTGGTGCCAGTCGCGCGACGCCACGATGAGGTCGTACTCGTCGGCGTGCCGACCGAGGAACGCGGAGATGCGTCGCGCGATCCCCGCTCCCCCGGCGACGGCGAGTGCGCCGCCCTCGGTGAAGTCGTTCTGGACGTCGACGATGAGGAGTGCCCTGGCCATGGAGCCATCCAACACCCCGCGCATCAGGAGCCGGTGAGGCGGCTCCCACACGAGTACGTCGCCGCCGTGACGCGGTCGAGGGCCGGCAGCGCCGCGGCCCGCGACGACCCGATCGCGTAGAAGGCGAACGTCAGGCGCGAGCCGTCCGCCGCGTCGATGTAGCCACCGAGGGTGTTCGCGCTGTCGATCCAGCCGGTCTTCGCGTGCACCTTGCCCCGGGCGACCGCGTTCGCTCCGGTGAAGCGGCTGGCGAGCGTGCCGGACTGGCCGGACACGGGCAGCGCGTTCGCGAGGGTGCCGAGTCCCTTCGCGCCGGCGGCGACCTGCACCATGAGGTGGGCGACGAAGGCCGGGGAGACCGCGTTCGCCGCGCTCTCGCCCGATCCGTCCTTGATGACGATGCCGGCCGGGTCGACGCCGTAGGAGCCGAGTGCCTTCTGGTACACCGACGTCAGGGACGCGGCGGACCCGTTCGACCCCGACTGCTTCGACGACACCCGGGCGAGCATCTCGGCGAGGGTGTTGTCCGAGTTCGGGATCATCTGACCGATGAGCGTCGACACCGGCTGGGACGACACCGTGGCGATCGTGTCGGTGCTCGTCGTGGCGCGCTTCACGATCGGCGCGTTCGCCGCCCCCACGACGCCGGCGTTCGCGAGCGCGGTGCGGAAGAGGGAGCCCGCGCGTCCCACCGGGTCCGTGGACCGAGGCGAGGTCGCGGCTCCGGGGTTCGCCCGGTCGCCGTCGACCATGAGGGCCGTGACGTTCGGCTGGTAGCCGATCGTCCGCTCGCTGACGGGCCAGGTCGGGTCCCAGGCGTCGGCGTCGTTCCAGTAGGTGTCGTCCGTGACGATCGTCGTGACCGGGGTGTTGCCGAGCTTCGCCTTGACCTGCTGCGCGAGCTGGCCGAGGGTCGGAGCGCCCGGGTAGACGGTCGCACCGCCGGCGGAGAGCGTCGCGTCGCCGTGCCCGACGAGGGCCACCGCTCCGCCGGACTCGCGCGTGACGGTGGTCGGGATGCGGTAACCGCCTCCGACGACGGCGAGGGCGGTCGCCGTCGTGAGGGTCTTCATGACGCTGCCCGTCTGGGCCGCCTTGTCGCCGTTCCGCGAGAACAGGACCTCGCCGGTCTTCGCGTTCATCACGTAGCCCTCGAACGCCCCCAGGCCACTCGCCGAAGCGGCGTCGGAGATCGTGCAGGTGCGGAGCGCGGACGGCCCGGGGACCTTCGCCGGCACGGAGCGCCCGGTGGGCGTCGGGGTGCTCGACGGCTCCGGCGTCGTCGTGGACGAGGACGAGGACGTCGACGGTGTCGGGGTCGCGGCGGCGACCGGAGCGGCGGAGGGACGCGGCGCGGGCATCGTGGCCGCGGCGACCGCGACGGCACCGCCGGATCCGAGCACGAGCACCGTCGCCAGACCACCGGCGATCCACGGCACCGGGCGGCGCGCGGCCGAGGCACGGAGGGTGGCGAGCGTGTGGCGGAGGCGTTCCGCGACGGAGCGCGGTGCTGGCTGCTGGTCGGACATCGCGGACGATCCTACGGAACTGCGGGAGGAGCCTCCAGGCCGGATCCCGGATGCGTGGTCACGGGACGATCGTCTGCGGCGTACCGGACGCCCACCTGGCGCCGCGCCTCGTCCATCAGGGCCATGATCGCGACGGTCTCCTCCGGGTCCATCGCACCGCCCTGGTGGTCGCCGGACGAGATCATCGACTCGAAGGCACGGGCCTCGTGCGCGTAGCCGGCGAGTTCCTCACGTCCGTCGAACTCCTCGACGATCACACCGTCGCGGTCCCGGACGCGCCACGTCGTCGGGGTGTACCAGGTGGCATCGAGGTCGATCCGCCCCTCCTCGCCGATCACCGAGGCGGTGTTCGGGCTGCGCAGGTCGAGCCCGAAGTGGATCATCGACTGGGTCCCACCCTCGTGGGTGAGGACCAGTCCCATCTGCGTGTCGACACCCTGGTCGCTGAGCGATCCCGCCGCGACGACCCCGGTGGGGACGCCGAGCACGTCGACCGCGAACGAGATCGGGTAGATACCGAGGTCGAGGAGCGCGCCGCCGCCGAGCGCCGGGTCGTTCAGCCGGTGTCGCGGGTCGGACGGCAGGGCCTGGTGGTGCGTCGCCTCGACGACGCGGACGCGACCGATCCGCCCCTCGGCGAGCATCTCGCGGATCATCGACATCTGCGGCAGGAACCGGGTCCACATCGCCTCCATCACCGCCACGTCCGCACGCCGGGCCGCGTCCACGACGCGGCGGGCTTCCTCCGCGGTGATCGTGAAGGCCTTCTCGACGAGGACGTGCTTGCCGGCCGCGATCGCCAGGAGCGCGTCGTCGGCGTGCCGGGAGTGCGGCGTCGCGACGTACACCGCGTCGACCTCGGGGTCGGCGACGAGTTCCTCGTAGGACCCGTGCGCCCGCGCGATGCCGAACTCGGCGGCGAACGCCTGCGCGGCCGCGGGCGTGCGGCTGCCGACCGCCACGAACTCGATGCCGGCGGGGGTGCAGTCCCCGACGAAGGACCGGGCGATGCCGCCCGTCCCGATGACTCCCCAGCGAACCGTCATGCGTCCTGTCTACCAGCAGCAGGGAGCGGACCACCGCTGTCCACCTCCAGCACCTTGGTATGGACTCCACGGCCGATTGCCAGCTAGCGTGCTGCCAGGTCCCTCGAACAGGGGTACCGCCCACCCGCTCCGGGGCGTCACCACCATGGTGGTCCCGCCCCGTGGTCCGCCCAGCAGAAAGCGATCAGGTCCTCCATGCGCCGGTCCGTCCTGTCCGTCGTCGCCACGAGCGCGGCGATCGTCCTCACCTCCACCCTCGTCGGGGTCAGCCCCGCGGCCGCACACGGATGGGGTGCGCCCGGCCACGACCCCGGACACGGGCCCGGCCACTCGAGCGACGCCGGTCTGACCCCGCGCACGCACTTCACGATGGCGGCCGACGGCTCCTCCGGTGCGACGCAGGGCGGCGAGGGCATCCCGAACATCGACTCCGTCAAGAAGACCATCGCCGCGTACTACGGCGACCCCGGCACCGGCCTGGCGAACCGCACCGACTCGCCCTACATCCGCGAGATGCGATCGATCGTCGACCGGCAGGCCGCGGGGCTGCAGCGCATCCACGACCGCGCGGTCCGTCACGGCGAGAAGCCGGCGATCGTGCTCGACGCCGACGACACGACGCTCTGGACCTACGACATGGAGGTCGCGGACATGCACTTCGTCTTCGACCCCGCCCGTCAGGACGAATGGGTGCAGGACGAGCGCTTCCCCGCCACCCCGTCGATGGTCGGCTTCGTCAACCGCGCCCAGGCGATGGGCTTCACGATCTTCGGGCTCACCGGCCGCAACGACGACCAGAAGGCCGCCACCGTCGAGAACCTGACCAAGGTCGGCTACACCGCCTTCACGCAGGACCGGTTCTTCACGAAGTGGACCGGCGTCGGCGCCTCCCAGCAGCCGTCCTACATCACCTGCGCCACCGCGAAGTGCACCACCGTCGAGTACAAGGCCCTCACCCGGAAGCACATCGAGCAGGACCTCGGGTACGACATCACGCTCAACATCGGCGACCAGTGGAGCGACCTGCAGGGCGGGTACGCGGACCGGGCGCTCAAGCTCCCCAACCCGACGTACTACCTCCCCTCCGCCGACCTGCCCGGCGTCTCCGAGCCCCGGCTGGCCCCGCGCACGCACTTCACGATGGCGGCCGACGGCTCCTCCGGTGCGACGCAGGGCGGCGAGGGCATCCCGAACATCGACTCCGTCAAGAAGACCATCGCCACGTACTACGGCGACCCCGGCACCGGCCTGGCGAACCGCACCGACTCGCCCTACATCCGCGAGATGCGGTCGATCGTCGCGCGTCAGGCGCCCGTCATCGCCGCGCAGTGCGCCGTCGGACGGAAGCTCCACCGCAACCCGGCCGTCGTCCTCGACGCGGACGACACCACGCTCTGGACCTACGACATGGAGGTCGCGGACATGCACTTCGTCTTCGACCCCGCCCTGCAGGACGAGTGGGTGCAGGACGAGCGCTTCCCCGCCACCCCGTCGATGACCTCGCTCGTGTCCGTCGCCCAGCGCGCCGGCTGCACGGTCATCGGGCTCACCGGACGCAACGACGACCAGAAGGCCGCGACGATCGGGAACCTGAACGCGGTCGGGTACCCGGAGTTCACCGCGACCAAGAACGGTACGCAGACCTACTACACGAAGTGGACCGGCGTCGGCGCCTCCCAGCAGCCCTCGTACATCACGTGCGCCGCTGCGAAGTGCACCACCGTCGAGTACAAGTCGCAGACCCGGGCGCACATCGAGTCGCGCTCCGGCGGTCGGTACGACGTGGTCGCCAACCTCGGTGACCAGTACAGCGACCTGCTCGGCGGGTCGGCGGACCGCAGCATCAAGCTGCCGAACCCGACGTACTACCTGCCCTGACGGCTGCACCCGGCCTCGGCTGCCGGGCGCACGGGAACGGCCCCGGTCTCCACGATGTGGGGTCCGGGGCCGTCCTGGTCGGTCCCGGTGACCCCGGCCCCTCGAGCAGCGGTGCCGCTCCCGAACGCGTCGCCCGACCCGTGGCGTCGTATGTTTGGCCCATGTCGATGGTCAGGGTGCACAACTTCGCGATCTCGCTCGACGGCTACGGGGCCGGAGCGGAACAGTCCCTCGAACGACCGTTCGGCCACGCCGACGGACGGCTGATGCAGTGGTTCTTCCCCACGCGCACCTTCCGGTCGATGCAGGGCGCACCCGGCGGGACCACCGACGTCGACGACGAGTTCGCGCGCCGGTGGGCGGACGGCATCGGCGTCGAGATCATGGGCCGCAACAAGTTCGGACCCGTCCGCGGCCCGTGGCCGGACGACTCGTGGACGGGGTGGTGGGGCGACGCGCCGCCGTTCCACACGCCGGTGTTCGTGCTGACCCACCACCCGCGAGAACCCCTGACGATGGCGGGTGGGACGACGTTCCACTTCCTCGACGCGACTCCGGAGGAAGCCCTCCGCCGGGCTCGCGCCGCCGCACCCGGTACGGACGTCCGGATCGGCGGCGGTGTCGCGACGGTGCGGCAGTTCCTCGCGGCCGACCTCGTGGACCACCTGCACGTGGTGCTCGTCCCCGTGGTGCTCGGGAGGGGCGAGCGGCTCTGGGACGGTCTCGAGGGGATCGAGGACCGTTTCGCGATCACCACCACCCCATCGCCGTCCGGCGTCGTCCACGTGACCTTTGACCGGCGCGAGGTGTCCCCTGTCGACTGACCCCCTGCTCCCGTGTCCGGGCCTCCGTCGTCCTGACCCGACCGTCGCGGCGGACCGACCAGCACGCGATCGGGGCGCCGACCGCCGCGGCGGAGGGCGCCGTCGCCCGTCGCACCACAGGTGCCCGTGATGCAGGAAACCCCTTGCTCCCGAGGGAGCAAGGGGTTCGCGGAGCCGCCTGTCGGAATCGAACCGACGACCTATTCATTACGAGTGAATCGCTCTACCGACTGAGCTAAGGCGGCGGGCGCCCCGGTCAGACCGGAGCGGCACGGGTCACGACTATACAGGTTCAGACGAGAGAACGCGAAACGAGCGCGTCGAGCTCGGCGAACGAGCGCTCGAGCTCGTCGACGAGGTGCGTGTCACCGGCGGCGTCCGACCACTCCCACCATGCGTGGCGCAGGGCGGCCAGGGCGACCAGGGCTGCGAGGCGCGCGTGACGCCGCAGGGCCACGGGGTCGGGCAACTGACCGGCGATCCGTTCCCCCACGGCACGTTCGACCTCGGCCTGGAACTCCTTCATCGACTCCATGCGTCGGCTGAACAGCTCGGGCGCGGCGCGGAGCACCTGCTGCCGTTCCGCGATGAGACCGCGCTCCTCGACGAGCTCCCGGGTCGCGTTGACGAGCAGCGTCCCGAGGTCGGCCAGCAGGTCGCCCTTCGGTCCCCCGGCCACGAACGCGGCACGAGCGTCGTCGTCCGGCAGGGTCGGGTCGTCGCCGAGGAGCGCACCCTCCTTGTTCGGGAAGTAGTTGAAGAAGGTCCGCGGGGACACGTCGGCCCGGCGGGAGATCTCGTCGACCGTGACCGCCTGCAACCCGTCCTCGATCGCGATCCGGAGCGCGGCCTGCTGGATCGCGAGACGGGTGGCGCGGCGCTTCCGCTCGCGCAGGCCGGGTTCTGCGTCGGACATGCGGCGATTGTCCCACGCTGGGCCGTGGCGCAGGCTGGTCGCGTCCGGCGGTCCGGGTCCGGGCCGCCGTGTCGGACTGGAGGCGCGGTGCGGCTCACGAGACACCGTGCCGAATCCCAGGGACGGCTGCGCTGACCGGCGGCGTCTCGGACGCGCGAGGAGTCAGCGGCTGGCGCGGGCGACGGTGACGAGGAGCGCCTCGAGTGCGAGGAGCGCCGCGACGTTGGCCGCGATCCGCTGCCGGGCGAGGGCGACGGCGTCGAGTACCTCGAGCGCGGCGGCCGGTGTGACCGACTCGAGCGCCCGGTCGAGGTGCTCGCGCATCGCGAGGTTGACCGGTTCGGCCGGAGCGCCGAGGCCGAGTAGCAGCAGGTCCCGGTACAGCGACGAGACATCGACCAGGATGCGGTCGAGGCCGTCCCGGAGGCTGCGCGTCGCCCGTCGCTTCTGGTCGTCCTCGAGGGCGCGCAGCTGCGAGCGCAGCGCCGGCGGCACGGTCCCGCCCGGCTCGATCCCGAGGGAGCGCAGGGCCGCGTCGCGTTCCTCGGAGTCGCGCTGCTCGGTGATGGCCTTGGCGTCCTCGTCCGCGACGGCGAGCAGGTCGGCCGCCGCCATCACGGCGTCGCCGACGGTCCGCACGCCGAGCACGGTCGTCAGCGTGCGCCGACGGCGGTCGCGGGCTTCGGAGCTGGTTGCGAGGCGCTGCGCCATGCCGATGTGGCTCTGCGCCTGTCGGGCGGCGTCCATCGCGAGCACGCGGTCGACTCCGGTGCGGGCGACCAGCAGGTCAGCGACGGACTCGATCCCGGGCACGCGGAGGCGGACCGAGCGGACCCGCGACCGGATCGTCGGCAGCAGGTCGGCCTCGCTCGGTGCGCAGAGGATCCACACCGTCCGCTCCGGTGGCTCCTCGAGCGCCTTGAGCAGCAGGTTCGAGGTGCGCTCCGTCATGCGGTCGGCGTCCTCGATGATGACGACGCGGTACCGGCCGACGGAGGGCGAGTAGTACGACGAGGTCACGAGCGCTCGGATCTCGTCGATCGTGATGATGACCCGCTGTGTCGTGAGCACCGACACGTCGGGGTGGGTCTTCGCGGCGATCTGCCGCAGGGTGTGGTCGTCGTCCGGACCGCTGCCCACGAGCGCCGCGGCGAAGGCCGTCGCGACGTTCGACCGACCGGACCCCGGCGGCCCGGTGATCAGCCAAGAGTGGGTCATCCCGCCGGTGCCGTCCGGCGACTCGGCCGCGTGCCGCAGCGATGCGACCGCTTCTTCCTGCCCGGTCAGGCCGTCCCACACGCTCACGGCGCCATCCTGCCAGTCGCCACCGTCATCATCCGTCGATCCCGACGAGTGGTCCGACGGCGGCACGGATCGCCGCCTGGACGACGTCGGCGGGCGCTTCGGCGTCGACGACGAGGAAGCGTCCCGGTTCCGCGGCGGCCATGTCGAGGAACGCCCGACGGACCGTCTCGTGGAAGGTCTCGGCCTCGGACTCGAGGCGGTCGAAGGTGTCCCCCCGGACGGCCGCCACCCGGGCGCGGCCGACCGTCACGTCGAGGTCGAGCAGGATCGTCAGGTCCGGGACGAGTCCGTCCGCCGCCCAGTCCGAGACCGACCGGATGTGGTCGGCCCCGAGCCCGCGGGCGACGCCCTGGTACGCGACGGAGGAGTCGATGTAGCGGTCCTGCAGCACGACGTCCCCGCGGGCGACTGCCGGTCGGACCAGCGTCTCGACGTGGTGGGCGCGGTCGGCCGCGTAGAGCAGGGCCTCGGCCCGGGGAGCGACGTGCCCGCGTTCGTGCAGCACGATCTCGCGGATCCGGACGCCGAGGTCGGTCCCTCCGGGTTCGCGCGTGCGGACCACGGTGCGGTCGTGTTCCTCGAGCCACGCCGTCAGGAGTTCCGCCTGCGTGGTCTTCCCCGCACCGTCGCCGCCCTCGAGCGTGATGAAGCGTCCGGTCACTTCTTCTTGGCCGCGGGCTTCCGGGCCGGAGCCTTCTTCTTGACCGGTCCCTTGGCGCGCTTGTCCGCGATGAGCTGCACCGCACGGGCGTGGTCCACGGCCTCGACGTCCTCGCCGCGCGGGATGGTCGCGTTCGTCTCGCCGTCGGTGACGTACGGGCCGAACCGGCCGTCCTTCATCTTGATCGGCTTGCCGGACACCGGGTCGGCGTCGAACTCCTTGAGCGCCGCGCTGGCTGCACGGCGTCCGCCGTACTTCGGCTGTGCGAAGAGTTCGAGCGCACCGGGCAGGTCGACGTCGAAGATCGCGTCCTCGCTCGGCAGGGTCCGGGTGTCGGTGCCCTTCTTGAGGTACGGACCGTAGCGACCGTTCTGCGCGGTGATCTCGTCGCCGGACTCCGGGTCGGTGCCGACCGTCCGCGGGAGTGCGAGCAGCTTGAGGGCCGTCTCGAGGTCGACGGTCTGCGGATCCATCGACTTGAAGAGGGACGCCGTGCGTTCCTTCGGCGCCGCGGCCTTCTTCGTCGTCTTCTTCGCCTGGGCCTTCTTCGCGGTGGTCTTCGTGGCGGTCGCCGTCGCACCGGCCTCAGCCGGAGCGGTCGACTCCGCCGTCGCGGACGCCGTCGTCGTCGCCGCGGTGGCGTCGAGCACCTCGCCGGTGGCGGGGTCCACGGCGGGTTCCGGCTCCGGGGTGCGCTCGGTCACGTAGGGGCCGAACCGGCCGTCCTTCGCGAGGACCTCCTTGCCGGATTCCGGGTTGATGCCGACCACGCGGTCGCCCAGCACCGGTGCGTCGACGAGCTCGCGTGCCTTCTCGGCGGTGAGCTCGTCGGGCGCGAGGTCCTCGGGCACGTTGACGCGCCGGGGCTTCTCGGGGTCGTCGCTCGGGACCTCGATGTAGGGCCCGTAGCGACCGATGCGGAGCGTCAGGCCGGGAGCGAGCTCGACCGAGTTGATCTCGCGCGCGTCGATCTCCCCGAGGTTGTCGATGACCGTCCGCAGGCCGTGCTGGTCGCCGCCGCCGAAGTAGAACTCCTTGAGCCAGTCGACGCGGTCCTGGTCACCGCTGGCGATGCGGTCGAGGTCCTCTTCCATGCCCGCCGTGAAGTCGTACTGCACCAGGTCACCGAAGTGGTCCTCGAGCAGGCGCACCACGCTGAACGCGATCCAGTTCGGCACGAGTGCACTGCCGCGCTGCGTCACGTAGCCGCGGTCCATGATCGTCGAGATGATCGCCGCGTAGGTGGACGGACGCCCGATGCCCAGCTCTTCCAGTGTCTTGACGAGGCTGGCTTCCGTGTAGCGCGGGGGCGCCGACGTGTCGTGCCCCTTCGCCTCGACGTCGGTCACCCCGAGGTGGTCACCCTCGGCCATCTGCGGGAGCTTGGCGTCGCCGCCGTTGCCCTCGCCCGACGTCTCGTGGCGGTCCTCGTCGCGGCCTTCCTCGTAGGCGTTGAGGAACCCACGGAAGGTGATCACGGTGCCGGACGCGGTGAACTCGACGTCCGTGCCGGACGCGGTCGACGCGATGCCGGCGACGGACTCGGCGGACGTGACGCCCAGGACGACGGAGGCCGTCGATCCCTTCGCGTCCGCCATCTGCGAGGCGACGGTGCGCTTCCAGATGAGGTCGTAGAGCCGCCAGTCGTTGCCGCGGAGCACGCCGTCCATCTCGGACGGGGTCCGGAACGTGTCGCCGGCCGGACGGATGGCCTCGTGCGCTTCCTGCGCGTTCTTGCTCTTGCCGGCGTAGCTGCGCGGCTTGTCCGGGATCGTCTCGGCGCCGTAGAGCGACGCGGCCTGCTTGCGTGCCGCGGTGACCGCCTGCTGCGAGAGCGAGGACGAGTCGGTACGCATGTAGGTGATGTGGCCGTTCTCGTAGAGCGACTGCGCGACGCTCATCGTCTGCCGTGCCGAGAACCGCAGCTTGCGGGCGGCCTCCTGCTGGAGCGTCGACGTCGTGAACGGCGCGGCCGGGCGACGCGTGTACGGCTTCGAGTCGACACTGCGCACCTCGGCGTCGCCGGCGCGCTCGAGCACCGCGGTCAGCGCGGCGGCAGCGGCCTCGTCGAGGCGGACGATGTCGCCCTTCAGCGCGCCGCGGTCGTCGAAGTCACGGCCGGAGGCGACCCGGGTGCCGTGGATGCGGGCCAGCCGAGCGGTGAAGGCGGTGTCGCCTTCCTTCTCGAAGCGTGCGCTGAGGTCCCAGTAGTTGGCGGACACGAACGCCAGGCGCTCGCGTTCGCGGTCGACGACCAGGCGTGTGGCGGCGGACTGGACGCGACCGGCGGAGAGGCCCGGCCCGATCTTGCGCCAGAGCACCGGGGAGACCTCGTACCCGTAGAGACGGTCGAGGATGCGCCGGGTCTCCTGCGCGTCGACGAGTGCGGTGTCGAGCTCACGGGTGGCCTCCTGCGCACGCTGGATGGCCTCCTTCGTGATCTCGTGGAAGACCATGCGCTTGACGGGCACCTTGGGCTTCAGTACCTGCAGGAGGTGCCACGCGATGGCCTCGCCCTCGCGGTCCTCATCAGTTGCGAGGTAGAGCTCGTCGGCGTCCTTGAGCGCTCGCTTGAGCTCGGAGACCGTCTTCTTCTTGGCGTCGGAGACGACGTAGTAGGGCTCGAAGCCGTTGTCGACGTCGACCGAGAACTTGCCGAGCGAGCCCTTCTTGAGCTCGGCGGGCAGGTTCTTGGGCTCGACGAGGTCGCGGATGTGTCCGACGGACGCCTGGACCTCGTATCCGTCCCCGAGGTATTGCGCGATCGTCTTCGCCTTCGCGGGGCTCTCGACGATGACGAGCTTCTTCGTGCCTGGCACGTGTCTCCTTGATCGATGGTGCGCGTCGGCCCTGGACGACGAACGCGTCCGGGTCGACCGGGGCACCGGTGACCGGGGGCCGACAGGCACACCATACACACACTGTTCGGGCTGGTCGTCCGCCGAACCGGCGACCGCGACTGCGCCGACGGCGAACGGTCCGCCGCCGACGTGGACGCGGACGCGCGCCGTCGCGGCAGCGGTCGAACAGCTGCCGACGGACGCGCGGTTGGCGGTGGCGACGGCTCGCGCCACCGTGCAGGGATCGCCCGGCAGGAGCCCCACCAGGGCACCGGCCGCGGCGAGCGCAGCGGCGTCGGCCGCGGTCTGTGCACGCACCGCCCCGACGCGGAGGCCGGCACCGGAGAGGGCGGCCCCGACCGCGATGAGCACGACGCCCAGGACGGCCGCGAGCAGGACCGTCGCCGAGCCGCGTTCCGCCGGGATCGCGGGGTCCACGGTCACCGCCCCTGCGCCGCGGCGCACGCGGACGCCTGCAGGGGCACGACCGCGAAGGGTCCGGCGCCGCGGCGAGCGACGTCGACGCACACCACCGTCGGCCCGCGCTGCACCTGCACGCTCGCACCCGGGGCGATCCGTTCCGCGGCGGCCCGGCCGCCGTCCTCGTCGCCCCGCCCGACCGCGCGGGCAGCCGTGGACGCAGCGAGCTGGAGCCGCCCGACACCGTCGACGACGAGGACCGCAGCGACGAGCGAGGTGAGCACGAGGGCCACCATGGGGAGCGCGACCGCGAACTCCACACTGACGGTGCCGCGCTCCCCCGCGGCACCGTCGGGGCGGTCAGAGGGAGAGCGCACCACGGACGAGTTCGGTGAGGATGCCCTGGACCTCGCCGGAGCGCATCACGGCGACGAGGACCCCGGCGAACGCGACCGCGGCGAGGATCACGACCGCGTACTCGGCGGTGGCGGAACCGCGGTCGTCACGCAGTCGCCGCCGCCAGCGGGCCGCGGTCCGCGCGCCGACCGGCCCAGGGATTCCCGCACCGCGCCCGTCGTTCGCCGACGGGGCCGAGCGGGGCGCCCCGAACTGCGGGACGAGCGCGCGGCGGGCGCCTGCACGGAGTGGTCGAGTGCTGCCTGTGTCCATCATGTCTCCGGTCCTTCCTGAGGGGATGGCTCCAGCCTCGCGGCCGCGCCGTCCTGGCAGGGGGCCGACCAGAGATCTGTGGACGGGTCAGCCGACGTCGACGACGGTGGAGGAGAGGACACCGACGACGACCGGCACGACCCCGACCAGGACGAACGCCGGCAGGACGCAGACCCCGAGGGGCAGGACGAGACGGACCGACAGCCGCTCGGCGGCGGCGAGTCCGGCGGCCGCGGCGTCGTCGCGCACGTCCTCGGCGGCGGCGCGCAGGAGTGCGGCGGCCGGCACACCGGCCCGCTGGGCGAGCTCGAGCACCTCACGCAACCGGACTCCTTCTGCTCCGGTCGGGTCCGGCGACGCGTGCACCGCGCCGGGACGGGCACGGGCACCGGCACCAGCACCTGCACCTGATGCGCGGGCGTCCGCGAACGCCGCACGGACCACCGCCCCGCTCGCGGCCCACGAGCCGCCACCGGACACCGCCACCGCCCAGGCGTCGAGCAGGACGCCCGGGACGTGCCCGTCGGGCGTCGCCGCACGGACGAGACGCGCGGTCCACGCCCGTCCGGTGCCGACCAGGACGGCGGCGAGGACACTGCACGACCATCCGAGGGGTGTGGCGACGAGGGCCTGCACGGACCCGGCACCCCAGGTCGATCCCAGCACGAGCCCGAGCAGCGGGAGCGCCAGGACGACCCGAGCACTGGAGCGGGGCCCGGCGAGCGCCACCCGGACCGCCCGGTCCGACGCCGCCGACCGGCGCAGTGCCCCGGCGAGCGCACGGAGGGCAGCGGCGACGGGCGCCCCGGTGTGCTCGGCGACGGCGAGCACGGCGGCGACGTCCTGCCAGGCGGGTCCGGCGCCGGCCGGGAAGCCGCCGACGAGTGCCCACGCCCGGGGCGGTGGGACGCCGGCGGCGACCAGCGTCGCCACACGGTCCAGCGTGCGGGCCGCAGCGGCGGCGTCACCCGAGGGAGGAGGAAGAGGAGAAGGAGGAGGAAGAGGAGAAGGAGGACGAGGAGGACGACCAGGAGAAGGGAGGGGAACGGTGGGGCCCGTCACCGCGACCGGTCCACCGGACGTACGTCGAGCCTCCCGTCCGCCCCGACGCGCAGCGTCCCCACCGCTCCCAACCGGCGCCGGCCGCCGCGACGCTCCACGTGCAGGACCAGGTCGAACGCGCTGACGGCCTGCCGGGCGAGGGCTTCCGGCCCGAGCCCGGCGAGGGCACCGAGCGCTTCGAGCCGTGCCGCCACGTCGGGGACGGAGTTCGCGTGCACCGTGCCGGCTCCGCCGTCGTGTCCGGTGTTGAGCGCCGAGAGGAGCTCGCGGACCTCCGCACCCCGGCACTCCCCCACGACGATGCGGTCCGGTCGCATGCGCAGTGCCTCGCGCACGAGCCGGTCGAGGCCCAGGGCGCCGGCGCCCTCGGCGTTCGCCTGTCGGGCCTCGAGCGAGACGACGTGCGGGTGGTCGATGCGGAGCTCGGCGAGGTCCTCGACGGTCACGATCCGCTCGCCGGGCGGGACCGCGCCGAGCGCTGCGGCGAGCAGCGTCGTCTTGCCGCTGCCGGTGGCCCCGGTGACCAGGACGTTCCGACGCTCGGCGACGGCGCGTTCGACGACGGATCGCGGCACCCGTTCGAACGTGCCGGACCGTTCGAGGGAGGCGAGGCTCGCGACCCCCGGCCTCGGCAGCCGGATCGAGACGGCCGTCCCGCCGACCGAGACGGGCGCGAGCACGACGTGGACGCGGATGCCGTCGCCGTACCGCACGTCCGCGCACGGCGTGGTCTCGTCGACGTGCCGCCCACCGTGTGCGACGAGCTCGGTGGCGATGTCGCGCACGCGGCGTTCGGGCAGGTCGGGCGGGACGCGCTCCAGGCCGCGGCCGCGGTCGACCCAGGTCCCGCGGCCGCCGAGCACCAGCACGTCGGTGACACTGGCGTCGCCGACGAGCGCGGCGAGTTCCTCGAAGTCGGCGGCGGCGAGGTCACGCCGCCGGGCAGGGCGGACGGTACCGGGCAGGAAGGGCGGGTCGGCACGGTGTCGGCGCATGGCCCGACGGTAGGGGCGGTCGCCGACCCGACGTCCGGACGAGCGCGACCGGTGGAGATCACCGGAGCCCCCACAGCAGTGAACAGATTTGTACCCCGAACAGCAAAGCCGTACCCCGCTCGGTGCCACGCCTCGAGACAGGGGTCGGAACCACTGCGGACCCGCCCCGCGTGGCACTCGGGTCGACCTTGAGCTCCCTCGGTGGGACGAGCGTTCCATGCAACGGCATGGACAGGTCTGTCCACGCTTCGGCTTGTCCGTGCGGATCGACGCCGCACGGAGGGTGCGCGTGCGGATGGTCGTCGCGCGATGCCGCCGAGGAAAAAGAAGAGGCGGCACCGGTTGGGGGGAACAGGTGCCGCCTTGACATCGGTGGATTGGGGGGAATCCGAACCGTTGCCGCCGGAAACGAGTCCAGCGGGAACTACTGTACCCCATGATCGGGCTCGCAGGGCAACTCCTCGTACGACGTCCGGGCGCGCCGTGGCCTCGGCGCACGCCGCCCGGGCGTCGTCACCGCGGTCCGGCCGAGGGGTAGTCTCCGACTGCACCATGCGGTCGTGGGACGGCCGCACCCTGCGGCCGCAACGACGCGAAAGGACATCGATGTCCACGACGACCCAGACCGATCCCCGCAACGACGGGACGGACGGCTCCCGCAACGACGGAGCGGGAGACCGCCGCACCGACGGGACCGACGGCGCCACGTTCCCACCGCCGCCCGAGTTCGTCGCGGACGCCGTCGCCCGCGAGGACCTGCACGAGTCCGCCGCCGCCGACCGCGAGGCGTTCTGGGCCGAGCAGTCGCGGACCCTCCTGGACTGGCGGACGCCCTTCACCCAGACGCTCGACTGGTCCGGGGCCCCGTTCGCGAAGTGGTTCGCCGACGGCACGCTCAACGTCGCCGAGAACTGCCTCGACCGCCACGTCCGTGCGGGCAACGGCGACCGGGTCGCGATCCACTTCGAGGGTGCCCCCGGCGACACCCGGCGCATCACCTACGCCGAGCTCACCTCCGAGGTCCAGCGCGCGGCGAACATGCTCACCGACCTCGGCGTCGGGCACGGCGACCGGGTCGTGGTCTACCTGCCCCTCATCCCCGAGGCGGTCGTCACGATGCTCGCCGTCGCGCGCATCGGCGCGGTGCACTCCGTCGTCTTCGGCGGGTTCAGCGCGGAGAGCCTCCGCGCCCGCATCGAGGACGCCGGCGCGAAGCTCGTCGTCACCGCGGACGGCGGGTGGCGCCGCGGCGCGGTCTCGGCGCTCAAGCCCGCGGTCGACGAGGCACTCGAGGGCGAGGGCACGGACAGCGTCGAGCACGTGCTCGTCGTCAAGCGCGGTGGGAACGAGATCGCCTGGAACGACCGCGACCTGTGGTGGCACGACGAACTCGCGAAGGCGGACACCACCCACGAGGCGCAGGCCTTCCCGGCCGAGAACCCGCTCTTCATCCTCTACACCTCCGGCACGACGGGGAAGCCGAAGGGCATCGTGCACACCTCCGGCGGCTACCTCACGCAGGCGGCGTACACGCACAAGAACGTGTTCGACATGCACCCGGAGAAGGACGTCTACTGGTGCACCGCCGACATCGGGTGGATCACCGGCCACTCCTACGTCGTCTACGGCCCGCTCGCGAACGGCGTCACGCAGGTCCTCTACGAGGGCACCCCGGACGAGCCGAAGCCCGGCCGGTGGTGGGACCTCGTCGACGCGTACGGCGTGACGGTCCTCTACACCGCCCCGACGGCGGTCCGCGCCGCGATGAAGGCCGGACGGGAGATCCCCGAGGCCCGCAGCCTCGAGACCCTCCGCCTGCTCGGCAGTGTCGGCGAGCCGATCAACCCCGAGGCCTGGCAGTGGTACCGCCAGGTCATCGGACACGACCGCACGCCGATCGTGGACACCTGGTGGCAGACCGAGACCGGCGCGATCATGATCTCGGCCCTGCCCGGCGTCACGAAGCTCAAGCCCGGTGCCGCGCAGACGCCGCTGCCGGGCATCGTCGCCGAGATCGTCGACGACGACGGCAACCGGGCCGACCCGGGCGAGAGCGGGTACCTCACCATCACGGAGCCGTGGCCGTCGATGGCGCGCGGCATCTGGGGCGACCCGGACCGCTTCGTCGAGACCTACTGGTCGCGGTTCCCCGGTCGGTACTTCGCCGGTGACGGCGCCCGGCTGGACGGCCAGGGCGACATCTGGATCCAGGGCCGCGTCGACGACGTCATGAACGTGTCGGGCCACCGGCTGTCGACGGCCGAGATCGAGTCCGCCCTGGTCGGCCACGAGGGCGTCGCCGAGGCCGCCGTCGTCGGAGCCGCGGACGAGACCACCGGCCAGGCGGTCGTCGCGTACGTCATCCTCACCGCCGAGGCCGCCGCCGACGTCGACCGCGAGTCCGCCGCCACGGAGCTCCGGAACTGGGTGGGCAAGCGCATCGGTGCGATCGCGAAGCCCCGCCAGGTGGTCATCGTCCCCGAGTTGCCCAAGACGCGCTCCGGCAAGATCATGCGCCGCCTGCTCCGCGACGCGGCCGAAGGCCGCCGCATCGGCGACACGACCACGCTGGCCGACCCGACGATCATGGCGACCATCGCGGAACTCATGTAGCAGGAACGACGCGAGCCGCGCCTCCCGTCCGATCGGACTGGAGGCGCGGCTCGCGTGACCAGCGCTGCTGACGGTCCGTCAGGCGGTCAGCTCCACCACCAGCTCGACCTCGACCGGCGCGTCCAGCGGCAGGACCGCGACACCGACCGCGCTGCGCGCGTGGACGCCGGCATCGCCGAAGACCTCGCCGACCAGGGTGGAGGCGCCGTTGGCGACCCCGGGCTGGCCGGTGAAGGACGGGTCGCTCGCGACGAACACGGTGACCTTGACCACCCGGGCGACGCGGTCGAGCGAGCCGGCGACCGACTCGACGGCGGCCAGCGCGTTCAGGGCCGCGACGCGCGCCTGGCCGGCAGCGGTGTCGGCGTCCACCGTCACCCCGACCTTGCCGGTGACGGGCAGCGCGCCGTCCACGAACGGCAGCTGGCCGGCCGTGTAGACGTACTGGCCGGACACGACCGCGGGGACGTAGGCGGCGACCGGTGCGGCGACCGGCGGGAGCGTCAGCCCCAGCTCAGCGAGGCGGTCCCCGACGCTCACGCTCCGGCCTTCTGGCGCTTCAGGTACGCCACGAGCCCACCCTCGGGACCGGTGACGATCTGGACCAGCTCCCAGCCCTCGTCCCCGTAGTTGTTGAGGATGGCGGTGGTGTTGTGGATCATCAAGGGCGTGGTGAAGTACTCCCAGCGAGTCATGCGGTTCCTTGCCAGCCTTTCAGTCGTGGGTGTCGTTTAGGCTGCATCCTATGTCTGCCCAGAAGACGTCTGCCTCGCGGACCAAGCCCGTCTCAGCAGTCGGCGCCTTCGTCGGTTTCGTCGGTTTCAGCGTGCTCGCCGGTCTGCTCGTCACGATCGGCGTCACCCCGGCGATCGCGGTCGCCGGTGTCACGACGACGTCGACCATCGGCGTGTTCGAGTCCCTGCCGGAGTACATCGAGATCGGTGACCTCCCCCAGCGCAACGAGCTGTACGCGTACCAGGGCGGCAAGAAGGTGCACTTCGCGACGGTCTACGACCAGAACCGTGAAGAGCTGAAGTTCGAGCAGATCAGCGACAACCTCAAGAACGCGGCCATCGACGGCGAGGACAAGCGCTTCTACCAGCACGGCGGCGTGGACATGACGTCGCTCGTCCGGGCGGGCGTCGGCTCGCTCGCCGGCGGGCTCGGCGAGTCCGGTGGCGGTTCCACGCTCACCATGCAGCTCGTCCGCAACATCAAGATGAACCAGGCGCTCGAGCTGCCGACCGAGCAGGAGCGCCTCAAGGCGTACAACGACGCCGTCGAGCAGACCATCCCCCGCAAGCTCGAGGAGATGAAGCTCGCGATCGGCCTCGCGAAGAAGTACTCCCACAAGGAGATCCTCACCGGGTACCTCAACATCGCGTACTTCGGCGACCAGACCTACGGCGTGCAGGCCGCGGCGCAGCACTACTTCAACAAGAGCGCGACCGACCTGACCCCCGCCGAGGCGGCATCGATCCTCGCGATCGTGCAGTCCCCCAACACGCGCAACCTGTCGAACCCGAAGTACTACGAGGCGAACGTCGCGCGACGCAACGTCATCCTCAAGTCGATGTACGCGCAGAAGCACCTGACGAAGGCCGACTACGACAAGGCCGTCGCGTCGAACCCGAAGGACTACGTCCGCCTCACCCAGCCGTCGCAGGGCTGCAAGGCCTCGGTGGGCGACGGCTCGCAGTTCTTCTGCGACTACGCCGTGCAGGTCGTCAAGGAGATGTCCCAGCTGGGCGCCACCCAGAAGGAACGCGACACCGCGTGGCGCAACGGCGGCTACTCGATCCAGACGACCCTGAACATCGACGCCAACGCCACCCAGAAGCAGCTGCTCAACACGTACGACAACAAGGCGGAGACGGCCTTCAAGCTCGGCGCCGCGCTCGACTCGGTCGAGGTGGGCACCGGCCGCATCCTCACGATGTCCCAGAACAAGGACTACGACCAGGCCCTGAAGTCCCCGCCGACGTCGACGTCGATCAACTACAGCGTCGACAAGAAGTACGGCGGCGGCATCGGCTTCCAGGTCGGTTCGACGTACAAGGTCTTCACCCTGCTCGACTGGCTCAAGGCCGGACACGGGCTGAACGAGGTCGTCAACGGGACGCCGCACAACACCCCCGTGTGGCAGCACTGCGGTGAGCCGACGTACACGAACTGGGCGCCGAAGAACGACTCCCTGAGCGAGCGCGGCAACTTCACCGTGATCAACGCGACGGCAGCCTCGGTGAACGCCGCCTTCGCGTCGATGGGTGCGAAGCTCGACCTGTGCGACATCAAGAAGACCGCCGAGGACTTCGGGGTGCACTCCGGTGACGACAAGACCGAGCTGAACTCCTTCCCGTCGTCCATCCTCGGGACCAACAACATCGCACCGCTGACGATGGCAGCCGCCTACGCCGGCATCGCCAACAACGGCACCTTCTGCACCCCGATCGCGATCGACAACGTGACGAACGCCGACGGCAAGAGCCTCGGCGGCCAGCCGAAGACCTGCAAGCAGGTCGTGGACCCGTCCGTCGCCCAGTCCGCGGTGTACGCGATGAAGCGCACGATCTCGAGCGGGACCGCGGTCGGCGCCCAGACGGCGGACGGCATGCAGGTGTTCGGCAAGACCGGCACCACCGACGACGCCGACCAGATCTGGCTCGTCGGTGGCACCACCCGCGTCGCGACCGCCTACTGGCAGGGCAACACCGACGGCGGGAAGAACAACCTCCGGCACTACAGCAACGGCGTGAACAACACCTACGCCGCCGCACGAGCCGGCGTCTGGCGTCAGGCGCAGACCCCGCTGAACGCGCTGTACCCGGCCGGTCCGTTCACCGACCCGTCGCCCTCGGCGCTCCGGGGCAACAGCAAGGCCGTCCCGGACGTCAGCGGCAAGAGCGCAGCGGACGCCAAGGCCGCGCTCGCGAGCTCGGGCTTCACCTACGTCGACGGCGGCGCCCAGCCGGGCCCGCAGGAGGCCGGCACCGTCACCTCGACGTCACCGTCGGCCGGATCGCTGCTCTCCAACGGCTCGAGCGTGACGGTGTACACCTCGGACGGCTCGCAGATCGTGGTGCCCTCGGTCCCCGGCAAGCCCGTCGACGAAGCCCGCGCCCAGCTCAACCAGGTCGGCTTCACGAAGGTGGAGATCGCCGACAAGTACGCCAAGGGCGGCGGCGGCAGGGAGTGCCGTGTGGCCGCGGTCGACCCGGGCGTCCACGCGAACGCCAGCAAGGACTCCACGATCACGCTGACCCTGTACGGCGACAAGAACGGCAAGGCACCCAAGGACTGCAAGTGACCCGCGGTCGCGCAGCACTCGGGGTCGCCGCAGCCGGGGCGGCCGTGGGTGCTGCGACGGCCGCGTGGGGCACCCTCGTCGAGCGACGCCGGTTCGGCATCCGGTGGGAGACCGTCCCGGTCCTCCCCCCGGGGTCGCGCGACGTGGTGGTCCTGCACCTGTCGGACATCCACATGGCGCCGTGGCAGTCGGACAAACAGCAGTGGCTGCGCG